>CACAKI010000017.1 GCA_902533035.1 uncultured Bacteroidota bacterium
TGAATTTCCATTTTTGTATATATAATTATTAGTAAAGGATGGGTCATTTATTTTATAAGCATATTCACTTTCAAAATTCCACCTTCCCTTGCTTATATTCATTCTACCAGACCAAGCACCAACATTTTCTGGTAAAATAAAAAAGGGATCATTATCTTTTTGATATTTAGTAACAAAACTCCCCCCTAAACTAATAGTAGTTTGAGATTTTTTAAATATATAATCATTTAAATAAACCTGAGCATCAAATCCTTTGATTACTCCATCTCCTTTTTCCCAATAATTTCTTTGCTTTCCAATAATTGCCATTAAGTCAATTCCTGAAGAGGGACGATATTTTATTCTTGCTCCATTAACGGAGTTGTCAACTCCAAGATTAGGGTCAAAGTAACTTCGAAATAAAACACCACTTCCGAATTGGTCATAAAAGTTACCAATTGTGATATCTAAATTCCATTTTTGGAATTGGATAAATTTATGTGCGATTCCTTCACCTTCATATTTTTCAAAACCAGGAATAGGATTTTTATATAGTTCTAATCTTGTTCCTATTTTCAAATAATCTTTATAACCTAAATAAAGGTTTAAATATGAATTTAAGTTTGGGTCTCTTTTTTCAGCCCCTATCGAAGAATCTTCTTGGAAAGTTTGACCTGTAATTTGTAAATCTCCAGAAAAAGAAAGGTTATTTTGGGATTCAATATTAGAATAAAAAAATAGCGTAAGAGTCAATGTAAATAACTTCTTCATAAATTATTTTTTCAGTTTTTCCACTTTTTTATATAATTCTTCTTCTTGACCATCAGTATAACCTACATGTTCCGATACAATTTCCATTTTTCCATTCAATAAAAAAGTGTGAGGTATTGAATTTATACCTAGGGCTCTTTTGAAATCACTATTGGGATCATGATATATTTCATATTCCCATCCTTTTGAATTTATAAATGGTTTTAATTTAGATGTGTTACGAGAGTCATCGATACTAATGGCAATTAGTTTAACATTTGTTTCGTCTTGCCAATCTTCATAGACTTCAGAAATTGCCTCGAGTTCTTTAATGCAATTTTTGCACCATAACGCCCAGAAGCTAATAATAATAGGATCTCCATTATTGTCAAATGAAGCGGTATTTATTGTTTTCCCTTCTAATGTTTTTATGTTTACTGAAGGTATTTTTTGTTGCGCAATAGATATATTACAAGAGAATAATATAAAAAACAAAATTTTGATGACTTTCATAATGCCAATTTATTACAATAATTAAACTTAATTTAAAATAAATAAAAAGCCCCTATTTTAAAGGGGCTTTTTATATTTTTAGGTAAACTTAAAAAATTACTTTACAACATTAATAGGGTGTAATTCAATTGAATTTCCTATTTGAAGTTCAATGAAATACAATCCTTCTACTAAATTATCTAGATTAATTTTTAAGTCATGATTTCCATGAGACATTAATCCTTTTTGATCCATTTTTACTAATTGCCCTAATGAATTGTATAACTTAATAGTTATATTCTCATTATTTGCAAGTTGCAGATTTAAATTTGTAAAATCTGTAGATGGATTAGGGAAAATACTAACTTTATTTTCAGTTTCTTCCGTTATATCAAGTCCAGGCACTACTTCAAAAGCAATAGATTCTCCTTCTCCATACTGAACTCCGAACCATATAACATCATTGCTTTGGTCATTTAGAGACACATAACCATCTTCATAGTTCCCCCACATAGAAGCCTCAACACCATCGCCATAAGCATCATAAATATTAAAAGTATAACAACCGTAATCTAAATTCCAGTCATATTCATAAAGAGTATAGTTAGAATACCCTCCTCCATTTTCAACAGTATTTCCATTTTCATCTAATAATTCCCAAGAGGTTTCTTCAGCCCAGTTATCAGTATACACATATAATGAAACGCTAACTGAAGATGGAGTTGATCCTGAAACAGATGGATTTAACATGTTATTGCTGGAGTCCATATCTCCTTCATATTCAATTTCAAAGCTAATTGATGCGTTGTCAGGCATATTAGAAATAGAACCTAAATCAATCATTGCAGTCTCATAAGTATCTAGACTTCCCGACCATGGTGTAGTATTCACAGTATTTCCATTTACCATAGTTAAAACATTAAAGCTATTTACTGTTGCACCTAAACTATAGTTTTGTACTTGTACAGATGCGTTTTGTAATGTTCCGCCACAATGAGTCCCGTCTCCAGTATAAGAAACTATTCTCATGTCTTTAGAAAAAGTAGCTTGTGAGCAAGATTCCACCTCGCTCATAAAAGCATTAACACTACTTAATTGCCCTACTTCTGTTACCATTCTGTCAGGACAGATTTTATAAATAGTAGGGTAATAAGCTAATGCATAGTCATCTGCTATATCTCCACTTGGATCGTCAGCCATCATATAATCAATAACAGTGGTCCAGTTTCCTAAAGCGCCACTGTAAATGTCAGATTCTGGTGTGCTTGGATCAGCTTCAATCGCCATACAAAAAACGGCATCTGGGTATTGATTTTGTAAATCTTCAAGAACACCTGTTTCAGCAAAGCTCCAACAAGGACCGCACCAAGTTGCAAATAAATCAAGAATTACAGTTTTTCCTTCATCCAAAATATCATATAGATTATGAGTTTCTCCGTCAATATCTGTAACAGTGAAATCAGCACCAAGACTATTCGCAGGCAATTGAGCTAAAGCAAAGGATGAAATAAAACAAGCAATAATAAGTAATGTTTTTTTCATAATTTTTTTTTTAGAGTTAATTTTTAATTAATGTGTAGAAAGTAAATATAATAAAATTATATGATTCGTTTGTTTAAAAAAACGTATTATTTACTATAATAAATGATTAGATTTGTAGTTATTATTTTTAAATACGAAAAGCAATGAAAAATACAGTTCAAATATTTTGTTTAATAACACTATTCTCTGCGTTCTTTTTTTCTTCTTGTGAAAAGGAGATTGATGGGTGTACAGACTCAAATGCATCTAATTATAATTCTGACGCTAATACAAATGACGGATCCTGTATATATGAAGGGTGTACTGACCCAGGAGCATGCAACTATAATTCAAATGCAGACACAGATGATGGGTCATGTCAAATCCCTATAGATGAGGTTTTAGAAATAATTCCCTTTGAATCTGTCGTGTATGGTTCGGTTGGAGAAACATTAGAAAAACCTGTATATATCCAGAATTCTTCTTGCAATACGGTAGAAATTTTAGCGAGAGATCTATCTAGTATGATAGCTAACACTCAATTTTGTTTTGCTGGAACATGTTTTGCAGCAGGTACAATAATTTCACCTTTCACCTTAACGTTACCTTCTTTTGTTGTAGCAAATAGTGATATAGATGGGGATGGGGCTGATGACACTTTTAAATCTTTATTTTCATCAGAAGAACCAGGTGAGTTTGAAGTTAGGTATAGATTTTATTTAGAGAATGACCCTGCAACTTCAGTTGAAATCACTATTAATTATATTATTTCCTAAGAAATATAATAAATTTTAAAATATGGAAAAAATCAGCAGATTAGAAGCATTAAATTTTCATTCAAAAGGCCGTCCTGGTAAAATACAAGTTGTTCCGAGTAAAAATCATAGTACTCAACATGATCTTTCATTAGCGTATTCTCCTGGTGTTGCAGAGCCATGTAAGAGTATTGTTCGAAATAAAAAGGATGTTTATAAATATACTAGTAAAGGAAATTTAGTTGCAGTTGTTTCAAATGGCTCAGCTGTTCTTGGTTTAGGAAATATTGGCCCAGAAGCAGCAAAACCTGTAATGGAAGGGAAAGGTTTATTATTTAAAATATATGCAGATATTGATGTGTTTGATATAGAACTCGACGCAAATGAGATTGATCTTTTTGTTCAAACAGTAAAATCAATATCACCTACTTTTGGTGGAATTAATTTAGAAGATATTAAAGCTCCTGAGTGTTTCGAAATAGAGAAAAAATTAAAAAAAGATTTAAAAATTCCTGTGATGCATGATGATCAACATGGGACAGCAATTATATCTTCTGCAGCTTTAATAAATGCACTTGAAATTGCTAATAAAAAAATAGAAAAAGTTAAAGTTGTTGTTAATGGAGCTGGAGCCGCAGCAATTTCTTGTTTAAAATTATATATTAGTTTAGGATTGAAAAAAGAAAACGTTATACTTTTTGATAGTAAAGGAGTGGTAGATCATAAAAGAAAAAACTTACCTAGATACAAATCTCAATTTTGCACTAAAAAAACCATTAAAAACTTAAAACATGCAATGAAAAATGCGGATGTTTTTATTGGACTTTCTGTGGCTAATGTTCTTACACAAACTATGTTGAAATCGATGAAAAAAAATCCAATTGTTTTTGCGATGGCAAATCCAGATCCGGAAATTTCATATGAATCAGCACTAAAAGCAAGAAAAGATATTATTATGGCCACGGGAAGATCAGATTATCCAAATCAAGTAAATAATGTATTGGGGTTTCCATATATTTTCCGTGGAGCTTTAGATGTTAGGGCAACTTGTATAAACGAAAAAATGAAAATAGCTGCTGTAAAATCTATTGCTTCTCTTGCTAAAGAACCTGTTCCAGAAGAAGTATTATTAGCTTATGATCAAAATAATCTTATTTTTGGCCCTGACTATATTATTCCAAAACCAAATGACCCGAGATTAATATCTACGGTTTCTCCTGCTGTTGCAAAAGCAGCTATAAAAAGTGGTGTTGCACAGATTGAAATTAATGATTGGGATTCTTATCAAAATACTTTGAGAGAAAGGCTAGGGATGGGTAGTAAATTAATTAGGAATATTACCAGAACAGCAAAAATAAACAAAAAAAGAATTGTTTTTCCTGAGGGGCATAGCTCTAAAGTTCTTAAAGCTATTCAAGAAATTATATCAGAAGATATTTGTTATCCAATTTTATTAGGTAACCCAGAATATATTAATGAGAAACTAGAAGAATATGGTTTGGATTTAAAAGGGATTGAAATAATAGATCCAAAAAGTAAAGATCAAAAAGATCATAGAAAACGCTTTTCAGAAAAATATTGGAATATTAGAAATCGTCATGGTATCACTAAGAATGAATCTAAAAGAAGAGTGCGTGATAGAAATTATTTTGGATCTTTAATGGTAGAAGAGGGGTTAGCAGATGGAATGGTTTCAGGGGTAACTAGAAATTATCCAGAAACGTTAAAACCAGCTCTAGAAATTATAGGTTTGCAAAAAAATGTAAAAAAAGTTGCAGGATTATACATCACCTTGACTAATGATGGTCCAATATTTTTTTCTGATACAACCATTAATAAAGTGCCAACTGAACAGGAATTAATAGATATTGTTTTATTAACTGCTAAAGAAGTTAGAAGGTTCGGAATAAAACCAGTTATCGCATTACTTTCATATTCTAATTTTGGATCTACTAGAGATATAGAAACTAAAAAATTACAACGAGTTGTGAAATTCTTTCATGAAAATCATCCAAATCTATTGATAGATGGAGAGGTTCAAGCCAATTTTGCACTTAATAGTGAGAAAATGAAAGAACAATTTCCACATTCTAAATTGAATAATGCAGATGTTAATACTTTGATTTTTCCAAATTTAGAATCAGGGAACATTTCTTATAAACTACTTCAAGAATTATCCAACTTTGATACTATTGGTCCAATTCTTTTAGGTTTAAGAAAACCAGTTCATATAGTTCAATTAGAAAGTAGTGTAAAAGAAATTGTCAATATAACTAAGATAGCTGCAGCTGCAGCCCAAACTAAAAGAAATAAATTATGATTACTCATATTAGAGGAAGTATTATAGAGCTTACCGCAACACATTTAATTTTAGATTGTAATGGTGTGGGTTATTATTTAAACATTTCTTTAAATACTTTTTCAAAATTAAATAATAAAGAGAAAGTTGAGGATTGTCAAATATTAACACATCTTCATGTTAGAGAAGATGCCCATACTTTATTTGGTTTTTTTGAACAAGAAGAGAGAAAAATATTTTTAATGTTATTGTCTGTTTCAGGAATAGGAGCTTCTACTGCAATGATGATATTATCTTCTTTAAGTTCTAATGAAATTAGAATGGCAATATTAAAAGAAGATATAGTTACATTAAAATCAATTAAAGGTATTGGTATGAAATCTGCACAACGGATAGTTATTGATTTAAAAGATAAAATGACAGATTTACAATTAAATGATTCAAATGTATTGGTTCAGAATCATAATATAAAAAGAACAGAAGCGTTATCTGCTCTAGAAACGTTGGGTTTTTCTGTTAAAGACATTAATAAAACTTTGGATGTGATTCTGACAGAAAATAATGATATATCTATTGAACAACTTATAAAAATGAGTTTAAAGAGACTATAATTTTGATTTTTATAAAAAAAAATAATTTTTCAAAAAATGCTATTTTTTTATTTTTAGCATTGTTGTTTCAGAGTTCTTTTTCTCAAGAAAATATTAATAATCAAATTTCATTTAATCCTAATATAGGGATTTTTAATCCGACTAATTTTTTAGATAGTTTAAGTTATAATAATAATAATGAAATTATACTTAATCAATATATAGGTGATATTTTTTTTGGAAATCGAATATATTTTTCTCAAGAACAATATCAAAACTATTTATTTAACAAACAGTTTCAAGAATATTGGAAAAATAGAATTTCATCAAATGCAGTTGATATTAATTCTGGTGGCCAAATTCCAAGAGTGGGAATTGGCGGAGAGGTTCTAAATAAAATTTTTGGTTCAAATACTGTTAGTATAAGACCTCAAGGTGCAGTTGAATTAACATTTGCGGGTGTAATTAATAGAATAGACAACCCTGCTTTACCTGAAGCTCAACGTCAAACAACTTCTTTTAATTTTGATGAACGAATACAAATTAATGTTGTAGGAAGAATAGGGGAAAAATTACAATTACAAGCTAATTATGATACGGAAGCCACATTTGAGTTTGAAAATGAAATGAAATTAGAATACACAGGAGATGAAGACGATATAATTAAAAAAATTGAGTTAGGAAATGTTAACTTACCTTTATCGGGCTCTCTAATTACTGGGGCACAAAGCTTATTTGGATTAAAAAGTAAGATGCAATTTGGAAGAGTTACATTAACTACTGTTTTTTCTGAACAAAAAAGCGAAACTTCTATTCTTGAAATAGAAGGAGGTGCTCAAACTACTGAGTTTGAAATCTCAATTGATAATTATGAGGAGAATAGGCATTTCTTTTTATCTCAATTTTTTTACGATAATTATGATCAATCTTTAATTAATTTACCTATTGTTAATTCTGCGGTGAATATTACTAGGGTTGAAGTGTATGTAACAAATAAAAACTCATCTACTGTAAATACTAGAAACATTTTAGCTTTTCAAGATTTAGGAGAAAACCCTGGAATCAGTGGACACGTAGGAAGTAATATTGTGGTTTCAGGTGAACAGAATTTATTATGGCCAAGTAATTTAAATAATTCTTTAAATCCATCAGAGTTTTTTGATGAAGTAGCATTTCAAACTGGTGATTCAATAAGAAATGTTGATGAAATAACATCTGCTTTTAATCAATATTCACAAAATGGAGGTCAATTTTTTCAATCAGTCGATTATGAAAAAATAGAAAATGCTAGAATGTTATCTTCTTCTGAATATACTTTTAATAGACAATTAGGTTTTATTTCATTGAATCAAGCATTGAACTCTGATGAGGTTTTGGCTGTTGCGTTTCAATATACTTATAATGGCGTTTCATATCAAGTTGGAGAATTTTCAAGTGATATTACTGCACCTGATGTATTGTGTTTAAAATTACTTAAATCTACTATCACAGATGTCTCTCAACCTATGTGGGATTTAATGATGAAAAACGTATATGGTTTGGGTGCTTATCAAGTTAATAAAGAAGATTTTATTTTAGATATTTTTTATGAAAACCCTGATTTAGGAACCCCAGTAAACTTTTTAACTGAGGGAGATATATCTAATCAATTATTATTACAAGTGTTTAATTTTGATCAATTAAATAATAATAATGATCCTGGTCCTGATGGAGTATTTGATTTTATTGATGGTGTTACTATAAATTCTTCTAATGGAAGGATATATTTTCCTATGACTAATCCATTTGGGTGTTTTTTGAGAGAAAAATTAGGAGGTGATTGTAATAATATTGACCCTAATAGTATAGCTCATAAATATGCGTTTGAGGCCCTGTATGATTCCACTCAATCAGCTGCTCAACAAATTCCAGAATTGAATAGATTTTTATTAAAAGGTCAATACAAATCCTCAGTAAGCTCCGATATTTCTTTAAATGCTATGAATATCCCTCAAGGGTCTGTTAGAGTAACTTCAGGAGGGACTCAATTAGAAGAGAATATACATTATACAGTTGACTATACTATGGGGTCAGTTAAAATAATTGATCAAGGTATCTTAAACTCATCATCTCCAATTATGATTTCTTTAGAAAATAATTCATTATTTAATTTTCAAACTAAACGTTTTTTAGGGGCACATTTAGATTATAAAATAAATAAAGATTTTTTATTAGGAGCAAGTATTTTAAATCTAACTGAAAAGCCATTAACCCAAAAAATTAATATAGGTGATGAACCGATTTCAAATACAATTTGGGGATTAAATGGATCATATGCCACAGAATCCAGATTTTTAACTAAAATGATCGATAAAATACCACTAATAGATACTAAAGAAAAATCAACATTCTCTATCGTTGGTGAATTTGCACATTTTATTCCAGGTCATCCAAAATCAATAAATTTAGATGCAACAGGAACATCTTATATAGATGACTTTGAAAATACTCAGTCTATTATTGATATTCGATCAGCATCTTCTTGGTATTTATCTAGTACTCCTACAGGGAATATTAATTCTCCAGGCTATTTTCCAGAAGGATTTTTAAGCAATGACCTATCTTATGGCTTTAATCGAGCCAAAATAGCTTGGTATGTTATAGATCCTCTTTTTCAAAGGAATTCATCTATAACTCCATCTCATATAGTAGATGACTCACAACAACAAGAAAATAATTATGTTAGAGAAGTTTTAATAACAGAAATATTTCCCAATAAAGATATTGTTAATGGTCAACCATCTAGATTAAGAACATTTGATATTGCATTTTACCCTTCAGAAAGAGGTCCTTATAATTTTGATGTCTTGCCTTCTAGTAATTCTTACGGAATTAATGAAAATGGAGATTTAAATGAACCAAATAGTAGATGGGGGGGTATTATGAGAGAAATTGAAACAAATGATTTTGAAGCAGCAAATATTGAGTTTATTGAATTTTGGGTGATGGATCCATTTTTAGATGATCCAAACACTATAGAGGATGAATCTATGCAGTCAGGTGGAGATTTTTTTATAAATCTTGGTAATATTTCAGAGGACATTTTAAAGGATTCTAGGAAAAGTTTTGAAAATGGCTTGCCTATAGATGGTGCAGACATCAATATTGATACTACTGTTTGGGGCAGAGTACCAACTATACAATCATTGGTGAATGCATTTGATAATGAACCATCTTCTAGAGAAAATCAAGATGTGGGTTATGATGGAATGGATGATGCGTATGAAAGAACATTTATTCCACCTAATAGTGGTCTTAATACTTCTTATTTAGATATGATAGAGTCTCAATTTTCAAGTTCTTCACAAGCATATATTCTGGCTTATGAAGATCCAGCAGCAGATAATTTCCATTATTTTAGAGGTTCCGATTATGATCAAAATGAGGTTAGTATTTTAAATCGTTATAAATTATTTAATGGTATTGAAAGAAATTCTCCAACTTCTGAACAATCTTTAGAAGCTTACCCAACTTCAGCAACTAATTTACCTAACATAGAAGATATTAATAATGATCAAACTTTAAGTGAAGTGGAGAGTTATTATCAGTATAAAATTAGCTTAAGACCAGAAGACTTGGTAGTCGGCTCAAATTTCATCACTGATGAGATTATTAATGTAGGCCCAAATAATAATGCCCGATGGCTTCAATTTAAAATACCTATTAACTCTTATAGCGACAAGGTAGGGACAATTCAAGATTTTAAATCCATAAGATTTTTGAGATTATTTTTTAATGACTTTGAGGATAAAATTATTTGCAGGTTTGCTTCTTTTGAATTAGTTAGGGGTGAATGGCGGCGTTATGTGAATAGTTTAATAGATACAGAAAGTGAACCAAGTAATAATACTTCATTTGATATATCAGTTATTAATATTGAAGAAAATGGATCTAGATTACCAATTAATTATATTTTACCAGATGGCGTTGAGAGAGAAACTTTGATAGGCGCCACTAGCTTACAACAACAAAATGAACAATCTATGGTTTTGAAGGTTGTGAATTTAGAAAATGGAGATGCTAGGGCGGCATTTAAAAATGTTAATATGGACATGAGAAATTATCAACGAATTAAAATGTTTGTTCATGCTGAAGAAATAGATGAAGGAACTTTGAATGATGGAGACGTCTCAGTTTTTCTTCGAATAGGTAGTGATTATACCACAAATTTTTATGAATATGAGATTCCAATTAAATTAACAAATTGGGGAGAATCTGATCCAGAATTAATTTGGCCTTCTGAAAATGAATTTAATATTCCATTTGAGTTATTTCAAACTGTTAAACAAATTAGGAATGATGCACTTAATGATATTCAGAATACACAAGTTAATAGTTATAATGATTTGTTTGAGTATGTGGATGGAGAAAATAAAATTTCAATTTTAGGTAATCCTAATTTAGGAGATGTTAAATCTATTATGATAGGTATAAGAAATAATGAAAATCAAAATGACATTTCATCTAAAAGTGTAGAGATTTGGGTTAATGAATTGAGGTTAACTGATTTTAATGAACAAGGTGGTTGGGCAACGAGAATGCAAATGAAAATGGCATTAGCTGATTTAGGTAGTTTAGCTTTTGCAGGTTCTATTAGTAGTATTGGTTTTGGAAGTTTAGAAAAAAATGTTTCAGAAAGGAATATAGAAGAAATACAAAGATATAATGTTTCTAGTTCTATTGAATTAGGTAAATTTTTCCCAGAAAAATCAAATATAAAAATCCCTATGTATTTTTCTGTTTCTGAAGATCTCAAAAACCCTCAGTATAACCCACTAGATCCTGATATTTTATTAACTACATCATTAAATGTTTTAGATGATAAGGAGCAACGGGATTCTTTAAAAGAAATTACCCAAGATTATACTAAACGAAAAAGTATCAATTTTACAAATATTAGAAAAGATAGAGTTCCCGGTAACAATAAGACAAAATTATATGATATTGAAAATTTATCTTTAAGCTACTCTTATAATGAATCTTTTTTTAGAAATGTTAATACAGAGTACAGTATCAATAAGCAATATAATGGAGGCATTAGTTATAATTTTAATACTAACCCAAAAAATATTAAACCATTTAATAAAATAAAAGCTTTTAGAAAAGGAAAATACTTTAGGATATTGAGAGATTTTAATTTTTATATTTTACCAAAGCAGATTTCTTTTAGAACAGATGTTTTTAGAAGTTATTTAGAGACAAAATTAAGGAATAACACAGGGTTAGATTTTGATATACAACCTACTTTTAGTAAGTACTTCACATTAAATAGAACTTCCAATATTAAATATGATTTAACAAGATCTTTAAAATTTAACTTTTCGTCAAATATTCGATCTATAATTGATGAGCCAGAGGGTCACATAGATAATAAATCAGAGGTAGATAGTATTATTAGTAATATTATGTCTTTAGGGAGGCCATCTGAATATCATCATAATTTTGATGTTAGATATAGTTTGCCGATTAATAAAATACCTATTTTTAGTTGGATTAATACTAATCTTACATATGATGGGAGTTATGATTGGAATGTCGCTTCATTATCAGCACAAAATTTTGGAAATACCATCCAAAATACAAACTCATTAAGATTGAACACTCAATTAAGTCTTTCCTCTTTATATAATAAAATTCCTTTTTTGAAAAAATTATTAAGTAACCAAACTAACAATACAAGAAATCAAAGTAGGGTGGATGCAAATAAGAAACCTGATTCAGATAAAGAAGAAGAGAAAAAGAAAGAAAATCAGAAAAATCTATTGAAATATATAGTAAAACCAATTTTTTCTTTAAAAAACATTTCTATTGCTTATACTGAATCTAATGGAACTTTCTTGCCAGGATTCTTGCCAAATACAGGTTTTTTCGGCATTAATAATTCTTTAAGAGCTCCTACATTAGGTTTTGTTTTAGGAAGTCAGAAAGATATAAGAGATGTAGCTTCTCAACGTGGATGGCTTACAACAGATACTACAATGAATAATTTATTTTCTAGAACACATTCTATTAATTTGAATTTAAGAGCAACAATAGAGCCTGTTTCTAGGTTTAAAATTATGTTAACTGCATCCAGAAGGTATGCTACAAATCAATCTGAATATTTTAGAAATCAACCAGATTTATTGGGTAATCCGGATTGGGTAAGTATTAGCCCAACTACTACAGGTAATTTTAATATGTCATTTATGACCATAAAAACTTCATTTGTTTCAGATGGGATAGACAACAGCTCTAGTTTATTTGATGATTTTGTGGCATATAGAGTTCAGATTGCTCAAAAAATAGCTGCACAAAATGGAATACCAATTCAGGTAAATGAATATCCAAATGGATACGGACCAAATTCTCAAGATGTATTAATACCAGCGTTTTTAGCTGCTTATTCTGGGACTAGCCCGAGTAAGCAAAACCTTAATCTTTTCCCCTCTATTCCATGGCCTAATTGGAATGTTAATTTTGATGGTTTAATTAAATTAAAATGGTTTAAAGAACGATTTAAGAATATATCAATCAGTCATAATTATAGATCCACTTATTCTATAGGTTCATTTATAAATAATTTAAACTTTGGTAATCCAGATTATTTATTTGATTCTTATGGAAATTATTTGCCAGAATTCCAGATAGATCAAGTTGCTATTACTGAACAGTTTGCACCTTTTTTAAAGTTTGATATGACTATGAAAAATAGTATTTCAGCTCGTTTAGAATATAAAAAAGATAGAACAATAAGTCTTAGTTTAACTAATAGCCAGATTACAGAGTTAAAAGGGAATGAATATGTTGCAGGATTAGGTTATAGAATTCAAGATGTGAGATTGCTTTTTAAGGCAGGTTTAGAAGATCAAAATATAAAAAGTGATTTAGATTTAAGAGCTGATTTTTCTTTACGGGAAAACAAAACTATTATTAGAAAAATAGAAGAATTGAGTAATCAACCTACAAGTGGGCAGATATTGATTACTTTAAAATTTGCAGCTGATTATGTAATTGGAAACACAATGAATATAAAATTATTTTATGATCAGGTTATTACAGATTATGTAGTATCTTCATCTTTTCCAACTTCTAACACTAATGTTGGATTAAGTATAAGATATAATTTGAATTAATATTATGAAAAAAATTAACATAATAGATACTGTTTTAGAATATAAAAAATTTAAGAAAAAAATTGATAAAGTAGTTTTTAATGTACTGAAATCAGGGGTTTATATTAATGGCTCTGAAGTGGAAAGTTTTGAGTCAGAATTATCAGATTTTTTAAATGTCAAGCATTGTATATCTTGTGCAAATGGAACAGATGCTTTAAAAATTGCTATTTTGAGTTTGAATTTAAATCCAGGTGATGAGATTTTGGTTCCTTCTTTCACATTTGTTTCTACTGCTGAAGTCGTTGTATTACTAGGTTATAAACCTGTTTTTGTTGATGTTGATTTTAGAACTTTTTTAATTGATATAGATTCAGTAAAAAAAAATATTACAAAAAAAACAAGAGCCATTATTCCAGTTCATTTATTTGGTCAATCTGCAAATATGACGGAAATCATGAGTGTTAGTAAAAAGTATAATCTTTGGGTAATTGAGGATGCTGCACAATCTTTGGGAAGTCAATTTTTTACAAAAGACAAATCAAATAAATTGCAGTCAAAAAATTATACAGGAACAATGGGTCATATAGGAACAACTTCATTTTATCCAACTAAAAATTTAAATTGCTTTGGTGATGGAGGGGCTCTTTTTACAAATAATAATAATCTTGCAAAACAAATAAGATTAATAAAAAATCATGGTCAGGCAAAGAAATATACTTACAAAAAAATAGGTTTAAATTCGAGGTTGGACGCAATTCAAGCCGCTATTTTAAGAGTTAAGCTGAAAAATTTAAATCAATCTAACAATGTTAGAAGAGAAAATGCAAAAATTTATAATGCCAAGTTGAAAGGGATTAAAGAAATCCTGATTCCACAATTCCTTTCGGATATTCATTCCCATATTTTCCATCAGTATACTTTGATTGTGAAAAATAAAAAAATGAGAGATGATTTAAAGAATTTTTTGCAAAAAAATGGAGTTTCTTCAATGATATATTACCCCAAACCTTTACATAAAGAAAGTCCGTATAGAAAATTTAATTTTATGAAACATAAATCATCAGAAGAATTATCAAAAAGAGTTTTGTCGTTACCTATTCATCCTTTGTTATCAAAAAAGGATATACAATTTGTTTCTGATATCATAATCAAATTTTTTAATTTCTAATTTTTAAAATGCTTCAAAAAAAAACTTTACTTTTTGTATATGATTTTCCTCACTCTAAATCAATTGATTTTCTTTATCAATGCATTAAAGAAAATATTCAAATTGATGTAATTATTGCTGCTGGTTATACAAAAATAAAAAAGACAAAAAGAATACTTAATTTCCATAAATATACTACTACAACAGAACACCCTAAAGATGTGGCAAGTCAATTTAATATACCTTATTTTAATTGTGAGCATAATAGTTTAGAAACAAAAAACATCATCAATGAATTTGGGATTAACTTTGGTATAATTGCAGGTGCTAGAATCTTAAATCAAGAAATTATAAGACAGTTTTTTTTTGGGATTTTAAATCTTCATCCAGGATTATTACCACATAGTAGGGGGCTTGATTCTATTCTTTGGTCTATATATAATTCTAAAAAAATAGGTGTTTCAGCACATTTGATAAATGAAAAAATAGATGCGGGTCAATTAGTATTACAAAAAACAGTAGAGCCATTGGAATCGGATAGTATATTTGATATTTATAGAAAAGTTTATAAAGTTCAAATAGATTTATTGCCAGAAGCTTTTAATTTAATTGACAATAATATTCATTTTGAAGATTTAAGTGCAAATAACTATTACTCATATATGCCTGAAGAAATACAAAAAAAAACTTTAAAGAATTTAAAGTCTTATATTGCTAATTATTCTAAAATTAAATGAAAAGAAAAATAAAATTTGGAGTAATAGGTTTAGGTCATATAGGCATTAAACATATAGATGCGATTATTAATAATCGGTCTTCTGAATTGATTGCTATAGCAGATAAATATTCATTCAAAGAAATTCAGAGAAAAAGAAAGGAAGATTTAAGTCATCTTGAAAAATATCATTTTTATAATGATTTACATGATATGTTTCAGAATCCAGACATTGATATTTTGAATATTTGTTCTCCTAATGGATTGCATTATGAGATGGCATTAAACTCTATTTTAAATGGCAAGCATGTGCTTATTGAGAAACCAATGACTTTAAATTCTAAACATGCAAATCATTTAGTTGACCAGGCAAAAAAAAATAATAAACTGGTGTTTTGTGTTATGCAAAATAGATTTTCACCAACTATTATATGGTTAAAAAAGATAATAGACCAGAAAAAGTTAGGAGAAATTTTTTCGGTTCACGTTAATTGTTTTTGGAATAGAAATAAAAATTATTATAAAACTAGTGATTGGCATGGTAAATTAGATTTAGATGGCGGTCCGTTATTTACACAATTTTCCCATTTTATTGACATTTTGTACTGGTTGTTTGGTGAATTTTCGAATATCAATACTGAATTTATTAAGTTTAGAGAATCGGATTATATAGAGTTTGAAGATTCGGGAATTTTAAGTTTTAATTTTGCTAGCGGTCCGAAAGGAACTTTAAATTATTCAACTAGTATTTGGGAAAAAAATTTTGAAAGTAGTATTATTGTTACGGCAGAAAAAGGCACTTTAAAAATAGGTGGTCAATATATGGATAAATTAGAGTATTGTAATATTGAAAATTATGAAAAACCAATTTTTGATGTAGGTGTGAGTTGTAATGATTATGGTGCTTATCAAGGCTCTGCTGCAAATCACAGTAAGGTTATTGAAAACATTATTAATGTAATTTTATATGGTGAGAAGATTGCAACAAGTGGATCAGAAGGTGCCAAAATAGTAGAGATAATAGAGAAAATATATAGCTTTAGAAAATAAAATAAAAAAAAATGAATATACCAGGCAATTTAAAATATACTAAAGATCATGAGTGGATTTTAATTAAATCAGAAAATGAAATTATTTGTGGAATTACTGATTTTGCTCAGAAAGAATTAGGAGATATAGTTTATGTAGATATTGAGAGATTGGGAGAGGTGATAGAAAAAGAAGAAGTTTTTGGTACCGTAGAAGCTGTAAAAACAGTTTCTGATTTATTTATGCCTATTTCTGGAAAAGTAGACATGTTTAATGACGAATTAGAAGAAAACCCACAGTTAATCAATCAAGATCCTTATGAAAAGGGTTGGATTATAAAAATTGTTGATTTTGAAAAGTCTTCGTTAAATGATTTATTATCTGCAGAACAATATCAAGAGTTATTAGGTTTGTGATTTTTTAGAATCATAATCTTTTTGATTAAATATGTTTTTATACTAGATTTGTTTTAAATAAAAAACACATAGACATGAAACCAAAAAAGAATCCAAGGTATGATCTTGAAAAAAAAAGACATTTACTGTTTTATTTTGGGCTTTTTATTTCATTGAGTCTAGTGGTTTTTACATTTGCTTATAATCCAAGTGAAAAATCTCAATCAACTGATTTAGAAAGCTTTCTAATGGATGAGGATATGGAGGATATGCCTTTAGATCTTAAAGAGGAACCACCACCGCCACCGCCACCACCGCCACCACCACCACCTCAAATTCAAGTTGTCGAGCTTGATGTAGAGATAGAACAGGAATTAGAATTTGATGATGTTGAAACTGAGGATGATGAAGAAATTGAAATTGAAGAAGAGGAGGAGGTTGATGAAGTAATTTCTTTTGCTGTTGTTGAAGGTGCTCCCATTTTTCCAGGTTGTAAAAGAAGTAAAAAATCTACTCCCTCAGAAAGAAAAGAGGAAGATACACGATGTTTGAACAAGGGAATAATGAAACATATAAAGAAAAACTTTGAGTATCCTAGAATAGCTAAAGAAATGGGAGTTCAAGAGAAGATTTTTATAAAATTTGTAATTGACAAAACAGGTAAAGTTATAAATGTTCAAGTTTCTAGAGGAGAAGATAAGTATTTAATAGAAGAGGCAATTAGATTGGTTAAAAGTATACCTCAAATGGAACCGGCAAATCAAAGAGGTAAACCAGTGTCAATTCATTATACTATACCTATTAATTTTGTTTTGCAATAAATAATCAATGAAGAAAATAGGAGTTATTGGAAGAGGTTTTGTGGGTTCTGCTGTTGAATTTGGTTTTTCTGCACAGTGTGGCTGTAATGCTATTGTTAAGTCATATGATATTGATGAAAAAAGAAAAAAAGATAGTTTAGAAGACACTGTCAATAACTCAGATTTTATTTTTGTTTCAGTTCCTACTCCTTCAGATAGTTCAGGTATAGACTTATCATTTCTAAGTTCAGCACTGCAAGCTATACAAGACATTAATAAACGAACGGATAACATTATTTTAATTCGTTCTACTATTGTTCCTGGAACTACAAAAAAATTACATAATCAATTTTATAATTTAAATATTGTTTTCAATCCTGAATTTTTAACTGAAAGATCAGCAAAGTTTGATTTTATTAACCAATCTAGATTTATCATAGGTGGTGATTCAAAATATACTGAAAAAGTAGCGGAGTTGTATAAATGGAGATTTGGTCAGACTGTACCAATTATTCAAACTAATTTTGAAACGGCAGAATTAATTAAATATATGAATAATTGCTTTTTTGCTACCAAAGTTTCTTTTCTAAATGAAATGAAATTACTTAGTGATAAAATTGGAGCTGATTGGGACACTTCAATTCAAGGTTTTGTAAGTGATGGAAGAATAGGTCATTCTCACATTCAGGTACCGGGTCCAGATGGAAAGTATGGATTTGGAGGCAATTGTCTTCCAAAAGATGTAAAAGCGATTATTGAATTTTCTAATAAATTAGGTGTAGAACTTAGTACAATACAAGGTGCTTGGGACACAAATCTTCAAGTTCGTCCTAAAGAAGACTTAAAGGATTATTTAAACTAGATTAACAAGTTTTTTTCTTTTTCCCAATTCCATGCATCAATTAAAGCATCTGTAATGGTTTTTTTGGGCTTCCATTTAAGTTCTTTTTTTGCAAGACTACAATCTGCATATATTTTTTCTATATCTCCCTCTCTTCTTTTTCCGAAATCATAATTAATGTTGACATTATTATTCTGTTCAAATAAAGTAATTAGTTCTAAAACACTGATGCCTTTTGATAATCCAATATTTAAAGTTTTATGATTTAAATTACAATTCATCATATTTTTTAAAGCATGTACATGAGCTTTTGCGACATCACAAACGTGAATATAATCTCTAATACAAGTTCCATCTTTTGTTGAGTAATCATTTCCATATATAGTGAGGTTTTTTCTTTTTCCGATTGCGCATTCACATATCAATGGGACTAAATTATTAGGAGTATTTTTAGATTCCTCGCCAATAAGAGATGATTCATGAGCACCTATAGGATTGAAATATCGTAATATAGTGTAGTTTGTTATTTCACTAGACTGAATTAATTCTTCACATATTTTTTTAGTTTCTCCATATGGGGAAGATGGGGTTTTTGTTTTTGTTTTTTCAGTTACAGGTAATTGATCAGGATTTCCATATACAGTACAAGAAGATGAAAAAACAAAACTATTGACATTAAATTTTTTGATAATATTTAATAAAATTTTTGTGGATTCTATATTATTTAAAAAATATTCTTGTTTTTTTTTAAAAGAGTCTGCAACTGATTTATAAGCCGCGAAATGAATCACGCCGTCCACTTCATTCCATGGGATATTTGTAATTAATTTTTTTTCATCAACACAATTTAGATTATAGATTTTAATTTTTTGTTTACAGATTTTTTCTATTCTAGCGATTATTTTAGGATTTGAATTTGAAAAGTTATCAATTATTATAGGGTTAAAACCAGATTCTACTAATTCAACTACAGTATGAGATCCAATATAACCAGCGCCACCTGTAACAATAATGTTTTTAGTCATAATATTTATGATTAGATAAATATAACACAATAATAATTGTTTTATTTTTCAATCTGAATTATGTTTGCATTGAAAAATTTATTTAATGATTTTAAGTAGTTATATTGAGTTATTAAAAATTCGCCTTTCATTTAGTGTTGTGTTTTCTGCACTTGCTGGATATTTACTAGCTATTAGTGATGAGGCCGTTCATAAACCCGAAGTTTTAATATCATTAATTATTGGTGGATTTTGTATTGTTGGAGCTTCCAATGGACTGAATCAAGTTTTTGAAGTTGATATAGATGGTTTGATGGAACGAACTAAAAATAGGCCACTTCCAAAAAAGAAAATATCATTAACATCAGCTTTTTTGTTTTCTTTATTTTTAGGTTTAATAGGTTTAATTGTTTTGTTTTCTATTAATTTATATTGTGGATTTTTTAGCCTTTTTTCATTATTGATATATGTTTTGGGGTATACTCCAATGAAAGTTAATAGCCCGTTAGCTGGATTTATTGGGGCTATTCCTGGAGCTATGCCATTTATGTTAGGTTGGGTTGCACTCCAAGGTAAATTTGGGCTAGAGCCAGGTGTTTTTTTTGCGATACAATTTATTTGGCAATTTCCTCATTTTTGGTCAATTGCTTGGATTAGATATGAAGATTACAAAAAAGCAAATATTAATTTATTACCTAGTAGAAAAAAAGATAATAAATCAGCTTTTCAAATTGTATTTTATACATTTTTTTTGGTTCCCTTGTCTATAATCCCTGTATTCCTTCCCATTATTTATCCGGAAACATTACTTAAACTTTCTGCTGTGGGAGCTTGTATGGCTTTTTTAATGAGTGCTTGGTTTTTTTTAAAGAGTTTGAAGTTTTTAAAGATACAGTCAGATACTGAAGCAAAAAAAATGATGATTTTTAGCATAATATATTTGCCTACAATTCAAGCTATTTATATTATTGACAAATATTATTATGCATTTTTAAATTAAATATTATAAAAATGAATGAATTAAAAAAAGAACAATCTTATAAAAGTATGTTATTATTTGGGATGTTTAGTATAGTTATGTTATTTGCTGGATTAACTAGTGCTTATATAGTTTCAAAGGGATTTTTTGGGGCTAATTGGGATTCAGTAAATTTCCCAAGATTTAAGGTTTCTTTTTTTCCTTTATCAGAAATTTTTGAATTCAAAAATTATTATGTTCATGATTTTAAATTATTTGAATGGAGTACTGTTACTATTATTTGTAGTAGTGTTTTCTTGTATTTATCATGTGCGAAAGAGAATTTAAAAAGAACAAATAAATTAGTTTCAAAAGGACACCTTTTAGTCTCTTTTATTTTAGGGTTATGTTTTTTGTTTTTACAATTTCTAGGTTGGAAGGTTTTAATTAGTAATAACATTTTTTTTGTTGGAACAAGTAATGCTGCTTCATATATATATATATTTACAGGCTTACATTTAGCTCACGTTATTTTTGGGCTACTATTTCTTTTGCAATCCATTTTTAAAAACCACTTTTCTATTTTTTCTTCAGAAAGTTTTCTGGCCTTAAAACTCAAACATTGGTTTTGGCATTTTTTAGCATTTTTATGGATTTACTTATATTGTTTTTTATCCGTCGCAAAATAATACTGATTTGTTTATAAAGACTTTCAAAAATATTCATCGAATATTTAAATATATTATATATTTGCGGTACCTAATTTCCTTTTAATGAAACAAGAAGAATCAAAGAAAAATTTTTGGGGTGGTGGTGAGAGACCTATGGAGGCTAGTTATGGAAAATTGATGATGTGGTTTTTTCTAATTACAGATGCATTAACTTTTTCTGCTTTTTTAGGAGCTTATGGTTATCATAGATTTACTCATTCTGCAGAATGGCCAGTAGCGGATCATGTGTTTACTCACTTTCCTTTTGTACATGGTCATTATCCTTTGCTTTATGTTGCCTTAATGACGTTTATATTAATTATGAGCTCGGTAACTATGGTTTTGGCTGTTCATGCTGGAAAGCATATGAATAAAAAAGGTGTTGTTATTTGGTTATTTTTAACTATTATTGGAGGAGCCACTTTTTTAGGATCTCAGGCTTGGGAGTGGTATCATTTTATTAAGGGAACAAAACAAGGAGCATTGTTAATTCCATCTGGAGAAAATGGACAACCTCGGGTTGCTCATTATTTACATGATGATTCACACGGTCATGATGATTCACACGGTCATGATGATTCACACGGTCATGATGATGCGTATGCTGGTAAAAGCGAACCAATTCAAGCTGCATATTTAAATGGTGATATTGTTCCAGAAGAATTATTACTTGAATCAAGACAGGTTTATGGAGCACCATTAACGGGTCCAGAAGCTTTTCAGTATAATGAATATGGGCATACTACTTTTTCTAATTTTTTCTTTTTTATAACAGGATTTCATGGGTTCCACGTTTTTACTGGAGTTATTATCAATATTATAATTTTCATTAATGTCTTAAATAATGTTTATCAAAGAAGAGGGCATTATGAAATGGTTGAAAAAGTTGGTTTATATTGGCACTTTGTCGATCTTGTTTGGGTATTTGTATTTACATTTTTTTATTTAGTTTGATATGTCAAAAGAAAATTCTACAAGAGAAATATGGTTAGTTTTTTGGATACTTTTAGTGGTTACGGCTGTTGAGGTTATCTTAGGGATTATAAAGCCCCCAGTTTTAATTGATAATTATATTATAGGGGTTACTTTATTAAATATGACTTTTATTATATTAACTATTGTAAAAGCTTATTATATCGTATATGCTTTTATGCATTTAGGATCAGAAAGAAAAAACTTAAAACTTTCTATTCTATTACCCGTTTGGATTTTGATTCCATATTTACTTTTTATTCTTTTAACAGAATCAGCTTTTCAAGAGTTTATGCTGCATGGTTAGGAGTTTTAAAAAATATTTTTTTCTAATATTTATTTTATTAATACCAATATTGATTATTCAGCAATGGAGTAAAAATGCTTCACATTATTTTAAAGATTTAGGTTATAAAATAGAAGAAAAAGTAACAAATAATGATACTATTTTAGTGACAAAAATGGACACTATTAAGGTTCCAAATTTTTCTTTTTTCCATAATACACTTGATTCTGTTTCTAATGAAGATTTATTAGGTAATAATTATTTAATTCAATTTTTTTTTACTGCTTGTCCAACTATTTGCCCAACCAGCACTATAAATATTAGAAATGAGATACATAATAAATTTATTAATGTTGACGATTTAAAAATTATATCAATTAGTATTGCGGAGGACTCACCTCAAAAAATGTTAGATTATTGTAAAAAATTTAATATTGATTCTGACAATTGGATTTTTTTGACTGGCTCTAGAATTCAAGCTTGGTCTTTTGCTACCGAGTTATCTTTATCAGCAGGTTTTGGGACCAAAGAAGAAGGTGGGTTTTTTCATTCACCATTTTTAGTTCTTGTTGATAAGGAAGGATTTATTAGAACAGGAATTG
>CACAKI010000018.1 GCA_902533035.1 uncultured Bacteroidota bacterium
GCTTTCTTTTCTTCAAATAAATTAAAAATTGCATTAGATAAAGAGAGTGGAACACGTTCTGAAAAAATAATATTTAATTTTTTAAATAATCAATCTCATTTTATTACTACTATGCTTATTGGAAATAATATAGCTTTAGTTGTTTATGGATTATTTATGGCTCAAGTTTTAAAGAAACCTTTAACTAGTATATTTGAAAGTCAATTTCTAGTTGGATTTTCCGAGATTTTATTATCATCTATGTTAGTTTTGATTATTGCAGAATTTATACCAAAAGCAATATTTTCTATTCTGTCTAATAAAATGTTAAAAGTATTTGCGATTCCCGCTTTCATTATGTATAAAGTTTTAACTCCTATAGTATTTATTATAACATTTTTTTCGGGAATTTTGCTAAATTTTTTTGGTGTTAAAAAGACAGAAAAAAAAATAAATTTTAATAGAATAGATTTAGATAATTATTTAGAGCAGCACTATACAGAAAATCAAGAAAATATAAATCCTGAAGTAGAGATCTTAAAAAATGCATTGGATTTTTCTAAAATTAAAGTTAGAGATTGCATGATTCCTAGAACAGAGTTAGTGGCAATGGATGTAAATGAAAGCTTAAGTCATTTGAGAAGTAAGTTTTTTGAAACAGGACATTCAAAAATTATAATTTATAAAAAAAATATAGATTTTGTATTGGGTTATGTTCATTCCTATGAGTTGTTTAAAAATCCAGAAAAAATCAGAGACATGTTGTTACCAATATCTTTGGTCCCTGAGAGCATGTTAGTAAAAAAAGTATTAGATCAACTGCTAAGAGATAGAAGAAGTATTGCTGTTGTATTAGATGAATATGGTGGTACTTCTGGTATTATTTGCTTAGAGGATATTGTAGAGGAACTTTTTGGTGAAATTCAAGATGAACATGATGTTGAAGAAATGATAGAAACAAAAATCTCAAATAGTAAAGTTAAATTTTCAGCAAAGGTTAAAGTAAATTATTTAAATCAAAATTATAATCTGAATTTGCCAGATTCAACAGAGTATGAAACTTTAGGTGGGTTAATATTATCATCTATTAGCAAAATGCCAGAAAAAAATCAAAAAATAGAAATCAATAATTCAGTATTTATTGTGTCTAAAGTAAATGATAATTTTATAGAGGAGGTCATACTTGTTTTAAATGACAAATAAATTGTATATTCGTATCCCCAAAATAGATATTTTATGGCAGTATTAAATAATTTAAGAACAAATAGATATTTAAAAATACTCGTTTTTACGGCTGTTGGTTTTGGAATGTATTCATTTGTGGATCCGAAATTTGAGTTCATTGAACCTATTACAAGTACCGTGAAACGTATTTTTAAACCAGAAAAAGCAAGGCTAGATAAACTAGATTTAAATTCGCTTGGTTTTGCCTATGGTCATCAGTTATATAATAATTATAATCGACCTAATTTTCAAGGAGGAACCGAATATGTAGAGGAACCGGAAGATATAGCCCTTCAGGCACATATGGATTATCTTTCGTTTATTCAGAGTTCTACAAATACTGTAGATTCTAAAAAGCGGAATTTAAATACTATTTGGGATCATTTTACCCAAAGGTCATTTATCAAAAAAGAAATGGAATCATTAGAGTTTAATTTTTCAGATGCTGAAAAAACAGATTTAGTTAAAGGAACTATTACTGGTATTAATAATGCAGTACCGTTTTTTAGTTCTTGGTGGCAACCCTTAAGAAAAGATACAGCAGGATCAGTAGACCCTATGATAGATGGTAAGGTTTTAGAAGATAGTATTGATGTTTGGGTGGCAAACAGTAAAGTCAATGCAAATCGTCAGAATTATGAATTTTATAATTATGTCCTTAGACCTTTTCATATTTCTAATATAGAGATTATTAGATTTATGTCTTTATATGATATGGGAACATTTGCACCTAAATTATTTATGGAACAAGAATATATAGATAGTAAAAAAACATTAAATGGGAAATATATATTTATGCCATTTACAAAAATAAAAGATTTAAACATTGAAGTTTCAGAAGAAGAAATATTAGAGTATTATAATTCTAATAAAGAAGATTTTTCTAATAATGAAAAAAATAGGGTTATAGACTATTATATTTTTGAAACAAACCCTAGTGTTGAGGATATTAAAGCATCAAAGAAAAAAATCATTAAAAAGTATTATCAAAACAATAAACTTGAGTCATCTCGATTAGACACAACTAATTCATATGAAAGGTTATTAAATTTTGTTAAAAGTGAATCAGATAATAAAAACATTGTTTCTTTTGAAAAAAAATCAAAATTAGATTTTGAAAAATATAGAATACGTGACACAGAATTTGGAGATCAATTTAACACAAATAATTATTTTGGTCCAATAGTAGAAAAAAATATGGTGAAATTAGGAATACTGGTTAAAGAAGAATTAGATAGTGTACAAGTTATTTTCTTAAATAAGGAGCTTGAGCCGAGCCAAGAAACTAGTCGCGAAAATTATTTACAAGCAAAAGATTTTCGAGATTGTTGTAATACAATAGAAGAATTCCAAGATCAAGTTAAAAGTTTGGATAATGTTAAGGTAAGAAAAGATATATCAACAATGATATTAGATGATCAAATTGCAGGCATTGAAACAAATGGTAGGGAAATTATAAAATGGGTATTTGGGATTCCAAATAATATACAAGTTCCTATTTCAAAAGTTGAGATGTTAGATGTAACGGAAGGTTCCGTTAGTATGTTTAGAACTAATATATTTGACCAGGTGGTTGTTGTTGTTAAGAAAATTAATGAACAAGATTATAAAGATTTAGAATCAGTTAAATCGCAGATCACCAAAGTTATTAGAGAACAAAAAAAATCACAATTAATTAAAGAGGAGATATCTTCTAATTGGTCTAATAATATTGATGAGTTAGCAAAAAACTTAAATTTAAAAATAAGTATAGCTACAAATCTCTCTTTTGCTGCAGCAAATTTTTCATCTGCTGGTAATGATCCTGGAGCTACTGGTTTTTTCTTTGGTTTAAATGAAAATGAAATATCAGAACCTTATATTGGAAAAAGAGGCGTTTTTGTATTTTTAAAAACAAAGGTGAATATACCACAGATTTCGGATTCCGAAGTTTCTAATTATGCAAAACAGATTATAGGTAATGTTAGGTCAGAATTTAATTTGAATATTCTTGAGCAATCAAAATCTAGTGAGAACATTGTAGACATGAGACACATGTCATTTTAATATTTCCATTCTGTAAGAATCTAACTTTAAAAAGAAAAAAAGAAAAATAGTCATAGTAACTAGCGCTGTTCCTCCGTAGCTCACAAAAGGAAGTGGGATTCCAACTACAGGGAATAAACCTAGTATCATTCCAATGTTAATTGAAAAATGACTAAAAAAAATTCCTAAAAAACTATATCCAAAAATCCTTGAAAATTTTGATCTTTGACGTTCACTGATAATTATAATTCTGATCATAAAAAATACAAATAATAAGATTGTAATTAAAGAACCAAAAAAACCAATTTCCTCCCCAATAGTACAAAATATAAAATCAGTACTTTGTTCAGGGATATAATCTCCTTGTGTTTGAGTTCCTTGTAAAAAACCTTTTCCAAATAACCCTCCAGATCCAATACCTATTAATGACTGGTCTAAATTATATCTTTCTCCCGGACTAACATTCTTTCCAAGCAAAACTTTAATTCTAGTTTGTTGATGTTTTTTTAATAAATTATCAAATGTATATTGAGAAGAAAAAGAAAATAATGAAGTAAGAATCAATATGGAAACAACTCTCTTAAATGATATTTTTTTTACAATAAATGATAAAGCACAAATACTTATGATAATCCAAAAAGTATATTTAAAAGAAATGAAAATAGTCATTATAAATAGGAACAATAATGATAACACTAATATAGGAATCCATTTATTTAACCCCTCTCTAAATAAAGGGATAATTAAAAATCCAAAAACCAGACAAGAGCCCATGTCAGGTTGTAAAAAAATCAAAAAAACAGGAAAACTAATTAATAAAAAAATACGTAGAAGATCATGTTTTTTAGATAACGAAGTGTCATGTTTTGATAGATATTTGGATATAGCAAGTACAGTTCCAAATTTTGCTAATTCTGCCGGCTGAAATCCAAAAACACCAAAATCAAACCAAGATTTTGCTCCATGTTTTATTTCTCCAAAAATTAATACAGCAAATAATAGTAATAATGAAAAAAAATAAATCAAATAGGACAATTTCATTAAAAATTTCCCATCAAGTAATAAAATAAAAACACCAATCAGAAGTGAAATAGAATGGAATAATATTTGCTTTCCAAATTCAGAACTAAAGGAAAACACATTATTCGGATTATACTCAACCACATAAATTGCATATAAACCTATGATCATTAGACCTATGTAAGCTAAAAAAATTTTAAAGTCTACAAATTTATAATGTGGGTTTCTAGTCATTCTTTTAAACTTTTTAAAATGTATTTTTTAAAAGTTTTATCAAAATATGGTTTATTTTTAAAACTTAAATCTACGTTTTTATTTAGATATTTTTCTATACATAAATTAGCTATTGGAGCAGCTACATCTCCTCCATCTCCACCATGTTCAATATAAACTACAATGGCAATTTTAGGATTTTTTTTTGGAGAAAAAGCTATAAATACAGAATGGTCTTTTTGTTTAATGTTATTTTTGTAATTTTCTACAGTTCCGGTTTTTCCACATATTTTTAAGTTAGTTATTATAGATTTTTTTGCCGTTCCTTTGAACCCTTCTAAAGCCCTTTCCATTCCTGTTATAACATATTCAAAATATTCTGGAGAAATAGATACATTATTTTTTTTAGAAAATCTTTTTTTTATTAATTCAAATTCTAGGTGTTCTTTTATAGATAATGGGGTTTGTATATTTTTTATAATATGAGGGGTATAGAAATAACCCCTATTTGCTAAAATGGCTGTGTAATTTGCTAATTGTATAGGTGTTACTAATAATTCTCCTTGCCCAATACCTAAGGAAATACAATTGGATGGCCCCCAATTTTGACCTTTATAAATTTTATTATAGTAATTTCCATCAGGTACTTTTCCTGGAACACCTGCATGTAAATCATTATTTAAAAAATTCCCAAAACCAAATTCTTGCACATATTTTGACCAAGTATCTAATCCAATTTTATTTGAAGGCTCATTTTTCACTAATCTGTAGAATAATTCACAGAAATACGCATTACAAGATTCAGATAATGCATTTGTTATATTCATAGGGGGATGATCTGTTCCATGGCATTTGACTTTCATTTTTTTTCCATAATTCCAACCATAGTTACAATCAATTTTTGTTCCAGTAGTAATTACGTTTTCTTCTAATCCAATTAATGCTGTTAACATTTTTATTGTAGAGCCTGGAGCATATGAAGATAAAATTGTCCGATCAAATAATGGTTTATTTATATTTTTTTGTAATTCAGGGTAAATTAGGTTTCTTTTCTTTCCAATAAAGTCTGATGGGTTATATGATGGGCTAGTAACTAAACACAAAATTTCACCACTACTTGGTTCAAGAGCCACAATACTACCATTATAATTTTTCATTATTTTTTCACCAAATTCTTGTAATGCTAAATCAATTGTTAAATTAATTGATCTTCCAGGAATAGACAGAGTATCAAATTTACCATTTTGGTATTTCATTTGTTTTCCAGAAACATCTTGAATAAGATGTTGAACTCCTTTTTTTCCTCTCAATATTTTTTCATAAGATTTGTCAATGCCAGACTTTCCAATTCTATCACCACTTTCATAATAGGAATCTGTTAGGGGGATTTTATTAACTAAACCAATATAACCTAGGACATTGGCAGCATAATTTGTTTTATATTTTCTAACCATTCTATGTTGTTCATATAAACCCGGAAATTGAAATAAGTTTTCAATTATAGAAAAAGAAATTTCTTCTAAAAATAAAGATGGTTTTGTGTTTGAATATGTTTTTGCAGCTTGTATTTTTTCTATTAATTCATATTTACTTAGATTAAAATAGTTGCAGACTTCTAAAGTGTCTTTAGTTGTATGTAATTTTAATTTTGCAGGGATAATCATAATATCTATAATACTATCATTTTTAGCTAATAGATTATTATAACGATCATAAATTAACCCTCTCTCTGGTGAGTCCAGAATTCTTCTTTTGGCATTATTTTCTGCTAAATTTTGATAATAAGAATTTTGAATTATTTGAATGTAAAATAGTTTAGCAATAAAAATTCCAGAAACAGAAAATATTAAAAAATAAATAAAAAATCTTCTATTTGCTAGGATAAAATTTCGTTTCATTTTTTAAAAATATAATATGAGGAAATTAATAGAAATATTGTAAAAAGAGAACTTAAAAATGTACTTATTAAAACATTTTTTAAATTTAATCCTGAAAAAAGGAATAATATAAAATGATGAGAAATAGTTGTAATTATTAAATAAGTTAAAACTTTACTAAAGGATAAGTTATTAAAATTAAAATCGCTTAAGTTGTTTCCTCTTGAAGAAATTAATTTTATGTATTTTGGCCTAAAATATCCCAAAAACAAACTACTAAATGCATGTATAGGCCCTGTTGCACTTAGTGTTCCTGTTCCAACATCAACAAAAACACCAATTAAAAATGAGGCTAAGATTACAAATAAAGAACTTTTTTTTATAGGTAAGAATAATATGAATATTATATAATAATAAGGATTTATCCAATTACTAAAAAGAAATTGATTAAGAATGAAAATTTGGAGAATAATATTTCCAAAAAAACAAAATAAAATGGAGTTATTTGTTTTCATATAAATTATTTAATTCAGATTTCAAATTATCTTTTATAATTATAGCATTATTTATATTTTTAAAATCAACCCCTAACAAAACATCAATTTTAAATGAATTAGAACTTTTCTTTTTTTGGAAATTAATAATAGTCCCAATAAAAATTCCTTTATAAAAACTTTTTGAATCGGTGTGTGTAAAAATAGAGTCACCTAATGAAATTAATATTTCATTACCAACTCCTTCTAAAATTGCTTGCTTGTATGACCCCCCTTCCCATTTTAAAATACCTTCTTCTAACATTCCATTTGTTGTTTTTATTGATGTTAATAGCTTGCTATTTTGATTAATGAGAGTCGTTACTTCACAAAAATGATTTGTTAGATTACTAATTATTCCAACGACTCCATTATTATTAAACACTCCCATATTTTTAGTAACACCATGATTCTTTCCTTTATTAAGTATGATTGTATTATTGGGTAGTGCCCAATTTTTTTTTTCAACTTTTGCAGGTATATAAGTAAATCTTCTTTTTTCAGATTCAGAAATTAGATTATAATATTTTTTAAATAATTCTAACTCATTATTTTGATACTTTAGTAATTCATTTTGTTCAATTAAAGAACAATTTTCATTTTCTAATTTGTCATTAATTTTTTTTAATTGAAAGTATTCTGTAATATTATTTTCAATGCTTATAGAGCTATAAATTAAATTTCTTAAACCATTAAGGGCTTTTATTTCATTATATGGATTAATTTTCATAATTAATGAAAAACAAAAAAAAGCAAGAAAAATGAAAATAATAAAGACATGATGCTTTATTAAAATTTCAATTAAAAAACGCATATATTTTATTAGATTATCTCATTAAAAAAGTATAATGATCTACATTTTTTAAAGCAATTCCAGTACCTCTTACTACTGCCTTTAATGGGTCTTCAGCTATAAATACCGCTAAATCTGTTTTAGCTGAAATACGTTTTTCCAAGCCCCTCAACATAGATCCTCCTCCTGCTAAGTAAATCCCAGTATTATAAATGTCAGCAGCTAATTCTGGAGGTGTCATTGCTAAAGCTTGCATAATAGCATCTTCAATAGAGCAGATAGATGAATCTAAAGCTTGTGCAATTTCTTTATAAGACACAATAACTTGTTTTGGTTTTCCTGTGGTTAAATCTCTTCCTTGCACTGGCCAATCTTCTGGAGGGTTTTCTAATTCGGATGTTGCTGCACCACATTGAATTTTAATTTCTTCAGCAGATCGATCTCCAACAACTAAATTATGATGTGTCCTCATATAAAATTTTATGTCAGATGTAAAAATATCACCAGCTACTTTTACGGATTTGTCACAAACTATTCCACCTAAGGATATAACAGCAATTTCAGTTGTTCCCCCTCCAATATCAATAACCATATTTCCTTTAGGCTCTTGTACATCAATTCCAATTCCAATTGCTGCAGCCATTGGTTCATGAATTAAATATACTTCTTTTGCTCCTGAGTGTTCAGCGGAATCTCTAACTGCACGCTTTTCTACTTCAGTAATTCCAGAAGGTATGCAAATTACCATTCTTAAAGCAGGAGAAAAGATTCTGCTTTTTAAAGCAGGTATTTTTTTAATAAATTCTCTTATCATAGATTCTGCAGCATCAAAATCTGCAATAACTCCATCTTTTAAAGGTCTAGATGTTTCAATTCCTTTATGTGCTTTTCCATGCATTTGCTGTGCTTTATTACCTACTTCAATAAACTTGCCAGTTTTTGTTTCCATTGCCACAATGGATGGTTCATTGACAACTACTTTATCATTATGTATAATTAATGTATTAGCAGTTCCTAAATCAATTGCAATATCTTCCGTAAGATTCATAAAATCAAGTATCCCCATATCAATAATTTTTTCTAATGTTTAAAATGTCTAGTTTTAGTTAAAACCATACTTATATTATTATTATTACAACAATCAATTGAAAGTTGGTCATTTATTGACCCTCCCGGCTGAATGATTGCGCAAATTTTTTCTTTGGCTGCAATTTCAATACAGTCTGGAAAAGGAAAAAAAGCATCAGATGCCATAACACTATTTTTTAAATCAAATTTAAAACTTTTAGCTTTTTTAATAGCTTGTTTTAAGGCATCTATTCTAGATGTTTGACCACAACCTATTCCAATTAGTTGTTTGTTTTTCACCAAAACAATAGCATTCGATTTTGTGTGTTTGCAAATTATACTAGCAAACAATAAATCATCAACTTGAGATTTGGTAGGTTTTAATTTAGTTATTTTCTCTAAGTTTTCCTTAGAATCTATTAAAATATCTCTCTCTTGAGCTAAAATTCCATTTAAAATTGATCTATATTGCACCTTACTGTTGAGATATGTATTATTTAATTCTAAAATAATCCTATTTTTTTTCACTTTTAAAATTTCTAATGTTTTCGGATTATATTTAGGAGCAATTATTATTTCAAAAAATAATTTATTTATATTTTCAGCTGCTTTAATATCAACTTTTTGATTTGTAATTAAAATGCCACCAAAAGCAGAAATTGGATCTGCTTCTAGTGCTTTTTCCCAAGCATTAAATATATTTTGATCAATTGCGATTCCGCATGCATTATTGTGTTTAAGAATTGCAAATGCTGGTTCGTTACAATCATTAATTAAATTAATAGCAGCATCTATATCTAATAAGTTATTATAAGAAATTTCTTTTCCATGTAATTGTTTAAAGACGGCACTTAATTTTCCATAATAAAAACCTTCTTGGTGAGGGTTTTCTCCGTATCTTAATTTTTTAGATTCCTGAATTGAAATTTTCAGAGAGCTAGTATTATTTTTTTCAAACCAGGAAAAAATATTTGTGTCATAATTGGATGATATTTCAAATGCTTTTTTTGCAAAAAACAACCTTTCTTCTAATGTGGTTTGTCCATTATTTTTTCCAAGAATATCTATACATTTTTGCACTAAATCCCCAGAGGGGATTATTAAAACATCTTTAAAATTTTTTGCAGCTGCTCTTATTAGTGAAATTCCGCCAATATCTATTTTTTCAATGATTTCCTCTTCATGAGCATTATTTTTGACTGTTTCTTGAAAGGGATACAAATCTACAACTACTAAATCAAAACTTGGGATATCATATTTTTTGGTATCATTTAAGTCCAATTGATTATTTCGTCGATTTAAAATTCCTCCAAATATTTTTGGATGTAATGTTTTCACGCGTCCACCCAATATAGATGGGTATTCAGTAATATCTTCTACAGATGTGACTTTACAATTTAATTTTTCTAATGCTATTTTTGTTCCTCCTGAGGAGTATAATTTAATATTGAATTTACTAAGAATGGAAACCAAAGGCTTTAAATTCCCTTTATTAAAAACAGATATAAAAGCACTATTTATTTTTTTCATTTTGGAGATAATAAGGTGAAATTTTTTTATGAATGAATATACTTTAAAAAAACAAATATGTCCAATTTTTTTGCTTAATTATTTCAAATTCTAATTATCAATTAATTAACAGGAACCACTTCTTGGATTTTGTCTCCCATAATTTCCTTGAGTTTTTTTTCTATACCTTGTTTTAGAGTAAATGTTGAGGATGGGCAACCATTACAAGCCCCTTGAAGTAATACTTTTACTACTCCATTTTTATAAGAAATTAAAGAAATATCACCACCATCTTGCATAACATATGGCCTTATTTCAGTTTCAAAAACTTGTTCAATTAATATTTCTTCTTTTGTAAATTTGTTATTTAGAGTTGGGTTAAGTTCAGGTTTTTTATTTTCTTTTAAATTAGTGGAGACTAAAATACCAGCATTTAATTTTTCTTGAATTAAATTTCTGATTTCAAATGAAATTTCATCCCAGCTTAAATTATTGTTTTTTTCAATAGAAATAAAGTTTTGTCCTAAAAAAACACTTTTTACAAATGGAAATAAAAATAATTCGTGAATCAATGGGTATTCATTTTTTTTTGGAGACATATCAAATTCCATCATTTTTTTAGTTAGTATTTGATTGCAAACAAATTTCATAACCTCTGGATTAGGTGTGTATTCAGAATAAATAGTATGTATTTTATGTTTCATTGAAAATATGGATTTCTTTTAAATTAATTTCTTTGTTAAAAAAAGATTTAGCACTTTTTTGAAAACTATTAGTAAAATCAGAAATAAAAAACTCATGTTTTTTGATGTAATTTTTTTTATTTAAGAAGTTCTTTTTTTTTAGTTCATTTTGGATATATAATCCAATAGAGTCTAAAGCGCTAATAATATTAACTTTCCCATTATAAAATTCATTTATTTTATCTTGAATTAGAGGGTAGTGTGTGCAACCAAGAATTAAAGTATCTATGTTTTGTAAATTATCATTTTTTAGATAAGTAGCAATAATTTTTTTTTTAATTGATTCATCATGAAAACTAGATTCAATCATAGGTGCCAACAGAGGAGTGGCTAATGAAAAAATGCTAGAGATGGAGTTAGGTCCCACCATTTTTTTTTCATAGACGTTAGATTCTATAGTTGCATTTGTTCCGATGATGCCAATTTTTTTTGATTTTAAATTTTGAACAAATTCAATAACAGGGTCAATTACATTAAACACAAGACATTTGTTTCCAACCTCTTTTTCGATGTTTTTTATTGCTAACGAAGAAGCAGTATTGCATGCAATAACAATAGCTTTACATTCTTGTTTTAATAAAAATTCGCAAATTTTTGAACAATAATTAATTACTTTTTCTTTAGATTTTTCACCATATGGTAAATGAAGAGTGTCGCCAAAATAAATTACTTTTTCATTTGGCATTAATTCAATAATTTCTCTGGCTACTGTTAAGCCTCCAATTCCAGAATCGAAAACTCCTATAGGTAGTTCAGATTTCAAAAAATTATAAATTTAATTTCTTTTTAACATCTTCAGTAAGATCATAAGACCCCGGTCCGTCATCATAAAGGATTACATTAAATCCACTTCCTGTATCAATCACGTAAGAGAATTTTCCATTTTTTGCAACATCATTAATAGCATTTTGGACCTTTTCAATAACTGGAGAAAGCAACTCATTTTGTAAATTTTGTAATTCTTGTTGCGCATCTTGTAAAAAAACCTGAACCCTTTGTTCAAGACTTAAAGCTTCTTCATATTTTGCTTTTATGACGGCTTCACTTTCACCTTCATTTTGAGCTTTTTGAAATGCTTGGGCTGCCTCTTGAGCTTTTGCCATCATGTCGGCATACATTTCGTCCATTTTTTTGGATTCTTTTTGAATTTTACTTTCGATTACTTTTATATCAGGCATATTTGACATAATTTCTTGTGAATTAACATGTCCTATTTTTTGTTGACAAAAAACACATGTTGATAATAAAGTAAATAAAGTACTTAAAAATAATTTTTTCATATTTGAAGTTTTAATAGTTATAACCTAATTGATCTAAGATATCTGTACTTATGTCTAAATCTTCATTTGAGTATAACATAATTAATTCTGAAGATTTATCAAAAATAATTTCATATCTATTTTTTTCTGCATATTCTTGAATAGCATTGAAAATAATTTCTTGAATAGGCTCAATTTTTTCTCGTTGCTTTTCATATAATTTTCCATTTGGACCAAATAGGCTTTTTTGATACTCTCTGACCTCTTGTTCTTTTTGGATAATATTTTCTTCTACTATTTTTTTTTCTTTTTCAGGTAGAAGGTATTTTTCAGCTTGATATGCTTTATACATCTTTTCAATATCTAAATATAAATTTTCAATTTCTTCTTCCCATTTTTGGGATAATTCTTCAATTTCTTCTTGAGCTGTCACAAATTCGGGAATGTTACTTAAAATGAATTTGGAATCTACATATGCTATTTTTTGAGCAAAAGACAAGTTTAGTATAAATAATGTAGTAATTAGTAAGATATTTTTTTTCATCATAAATTTATATATCAATATTTAAAACAAAGCAAATTTAAAAAATTAAAATTGTTGACCAATAATAAAGTGGGTTTGCCATCCGCTTTTTATAGCAGAATTAGGTAAATTATCAAATCCATGAGCAAAATCTAAGCCTAATAAACCAAACATAGGCATAAATATACGTAATCCTATTCCTGCAGATCTTCGTAATTCAAATGGATTAAAGTTATTATATTGTGACCAAGAATTCCCAGCTTCTCCAAATATAAGTCCATAGATAGTTGAATTTGGATTTAATGAAATAGGATATCTTAACTCAATATTATATTTATTGTATAAAGCATCTCCTGCATCAGTACTCAATGAACCATTTGGGTATCCTCGTAGTGCTATAATTTCACGACCATCTATGGAATAACCACTTAATCCATCACCCCCAACAAAAAACCTTTCAAAAGGTGGTAATCCAACAGATCGATTATAAGTTCCTAGAAAACCTAATTCGAAATGTGTTCTAATAACTAAATCTCCAACCAATGCATTATACCAAGTTCCATCAAATTTGAATTTATTGTATTCTAAAAATTTATATCTTTCTTGATCATCATTGAGATTTTGATAATATTCATTTTCTTTAAATAAAGAATAAGGTGGGGTTAGTTCTAAGTATATGCTGAATTTAGATCCACTTCTTGGATAAATAGGATTAAAAATAGAATTTCTAGAAAACGTAGTGGCATAATTTATGTTATTAGAGTATCCATCACTAAAATCAAATAAACTAGTTTGATAATCTTCTAAATTATATCTTTGAAAATTAATGGAGTGTGTAATTGTAAAATAATCATCAGGCCAACGTAATCTTTTTCCGAAACCAATACTTAAACCAGATATACCCATTCTTGATCCTTCAGAAAATGATTGAATAGTTTTCCATAATGATATAGAAAAGCTATTGGGTTTTTTCCCACCCATCCAGGGTTCTTCAAAAGATAAACTATAATTTTGATAATATGTGCCATTAGAAGCTGCTCTCAATCTAATTTTTTGCCCATCTCCATGCGGCATTGGATTCCAAGTTTCTTTTTTAAAAAAGTTTTTAGTTGAAAAATTATTAAATACTACCGAAAATGCTCCTACAACCATTCCGTTACCCCAACCTCCTTGAAGTTCTAACTGGTCAGATGATTTAGATTCGACACTATATTCAATATCAACTGTTCCTGTTTCAGGATTCGGCATAGGATTTACTCCAAGAGTTTCAGGGTTAAAATAACCTAAACGATTAAACTCTTCTTGAGTTCTAATAATATCAGATCTTTTAAACATAGAACCTGGAAGAGAACGAACTTCTCTCATAATCACATGATCTTTTACTTTTGTATTACCTGTTACGGTTACGTTGTTTACTATAGCTCTTTTTCCTTCATTTAGTCTAATTTCCAAATTAATTTTTTGATTATCTATTCCAATTTCTATAGGATTTGCTTGAAAAAAAAGATAACCATCGTCCATATATAATGAGCTAATATCATTTCCATTTCTACTCATATACAATCTTTCCTCTAATAATGTTTCATCAAATATATCGCCAGATTTTATAGCTAATAGTTCATTTAGCTTGTCAGAGCTGTATTTTGAGTTCCCAACCCAATTAATGTCACCAAAAAAATATTTTTCACCTTCAGAAACTTCAATATTTAATACTAATTCTTGTTTTTCATTAATTGAAACAGAATGATTAATTATTTGAGCATCTCTAAATCCATTTGCTCTGTACATGGAAATTAAATTTTGCAAGTCTTCTTTAAACTCATTTTCAATAAATTTTGAAGAGCTAAATATATTTTTCAACCCTTTTTCTTTCGTGTTCTTTAGTTGACGTTTTAACTTTCCTATTTTAAAAGAATTTTTTTCACTTTGGAATTGAATTTCTTTTATCTTCATTCTTTCGTTTTTCTCAACATTAATTATTAATGTTGAAGAATTTAGTTGTTTATTAAATTCTGGTAAAATTTCACATTGTACGTTGAAGTATCCTTTTTCACGAAAGTGTTTTAAAATATGATTTTTTGTTTTTTTAATTAATTGTTCACCTATTGAAATTCCTCTTACTAAATTCAATTCATTTCGAAGTTTATCGATTTCAGATTTTTTTAATCCATTAAATTGAAACTTATCTAATTTTGGTAGCTCTTCTAAGTATATATCTAAGTAAATTATATTTCCATCAATTTTAGTTTGATAAATTTGAATATCAGAAAATAAATTTTGTTCCCAAAGAGTTTTAATTGAGTTTTCTATTTTTTCTCCTGGCACAAAAATATTGTCTCCAACTTTTAAGTTTATTAATGATAGGACGGCATTTTTTTCCAACGTACAATTTCCTGATAAACTAATACCCCCAATCATATATTGAGAATTATTGTCGTATGATTGGCTAAATGAAACAGAATGAATGCCAAATATTAATAGAAAAAGTATCTTTAAAAAATAGTGTTTCATGTTAATTAATTTTTCCAAATCTTCTTTCTCGTTTTTGATATTCTAAAACAGCTTTATAAAAATCTTCTTTATTAAATTCTGGCCAATTAGTATTACAAAAGTATAATTCAGCGTAAGCTAATTGCCATAATAAAAAATTACTTATTCTTTTTTCCCCCCCTGTTCTAATTAAAAGGTCAGGGTCAGGAAGATTACTTGTGCAAAGGTAATTATTTACCATCTTTTCGTTAATATTTTTAACATTAAATTTTTCTTTTTGGTGTTCAATAAGCATTTTTTTAATTAAATTAATTATTTCCCATCTAGAACTGTAACTTAATGCAATAGTTAACGTTATTTTTTCATTTTTATTTGTTACATCTTTAATTTCTTCAATAGTTTTAGTGACATTTCCAGGTAAATCATGTAAGTTACCAATTGTATTTAGTTTGACTCCATTTTCAATTAAATCATTTTTATACTTTTGGATAGATTTTTTTAATAATGTCATAATCATATTAACTTCATATTTTGGCCTATCCCAATTTTCTTTTGAAAAAGCAAATAATGTCAAGTATTTGACACCTAATTTTATTGATGCTTTTAATATATTTTGAACAGATTGTATTCCTTTTTGATGCCCAAAAGATCTTTCTTTTCCTAATGTTTTTGCCCACCGGCCATTTCCATCCATAATTACACATACATGCTTAGGAATATTTTGAGAATCTATTTCAGAAAATAAAGTCATTAATAATTAATCTGAGAACAGAAAGTTTTTTTAGGAATTTTATATACTACGCTAATGCCAAAAAAACCAAATTTGTCCATATTTTCCGAGTTACCTCTTTGGAAACCCTCAGGAAAAATAGAGTTAGATTTATTTGCTAAGTTTTGTGCTTGTTCACTTAAGATATTAGGGTTTACATAATCTAGGCTAACATCATCTATATAATCTGTTCTTGTTAAAGTCCAAGACCAAGAAATGTTTAAAGCAAAATTTGTTTTTATATTAAATTTATAACCAATTCCAATAGGAATTCCAATAGAAAAAAGTTTATATTTTTCTCGATCAGGGTATAAAAAACTACCTTGACCTTCTGTGCCTAAGGGTTGTAATTCAACCCACTCACCATTGTAATACCCCGTTGGATTAAATTTAAATCCACTAACTCCAGTAAAAACATACAAGGTTTTGTTAAATTTTTTAGAGCCTATTCTATAATTAGAAAAATTAAATTCAAAATTACTTGATAATTCTAAGATATTAGATTTAAAATCTAAATTCCTTTGCACAATAAATAAATCTTCAGAATTCACATCATAAGCAGAAATGACCCCTTTTTTTATAGCAATAGTCATAGCCATGCGAGTATTTAAATTTTCTCTAAATATTAGACCAAACGCTATGTCTTTTTTGATTTTGGCATTAGAATTAAGAAATAATCTATCTATATTTCCAAACTTCAAAGAATTATATCCTACATCTCCATGAAAAATACCCGTACCTAAAAATAAACCTATTTCAGTTTGTGAAAATGAAAATGTACTTGAAAACAAATAAAAAAATAATAGTATTTTTTTCAATATATCCATACTAAAAAATATATAATGTACAATATACGTAATTGTTGATTATAAGCGCTGTTCATTATTTCTTTTATCTAGGCCCCAAAGTAACTTATTACGCAAAGTATCAAAATAATTATTCTTTTCTGTTATAAGAAAATTAATTTTAAAACTTGCTTGTTTTATAAATACAACATTTTTATTTGTAATTGTTTGTGTTTGACCATCAACTGATAAATTAAATGATTTAAATCTTTGATCTAAATCAATTTTTATTACATTGTTATCTGATAAAACTAAAGGTCTAACATTTAAATTATGAGAAGAAATCGGTGTAATTATAAAATTATTTGAATCAGGCATTACTATAGGCCCTCCACAACTTAATGAATGAGCCGTTGATCCTGTTGGAGTAGATACAATTAATCCATCTCCCCAGTAAGTATTTAAAAATTCATTATTTACATAAGTATTTATACTAATCATGGAAAGATGGTTTTTTTCAGATATTGACACTTCATTTAAAGCAAAATTCAATAATCCTTTTTTTAATTTAGGTGATGTGGAAATTTGTATTAAAGTTCGAGCGCTTATATGAAATTTTTTTTTATAAAGTGCGATAATTAGATCTTTAATATTTTTTTTTGGGATGTTGGCTAAAAAACCAAGTCTTCCAGTATTAATACCAGTAATAGGGATATTGAGTTTTCCTATTAAATGGACCGCTTTTAACATGGTTCCGTCTCCACCAAAACAAATTAAAAAATCTATTTTATTTTTTTTTGAAATTTTATTTATAACATTGATGTTTTTTGGAAAAAAAATTTTAGTATTTGCATACTTATATAAGGATTCTAAAACAAATAATTCAACCTTATAATTGAATAATTCATCTATAAATAAATTAATATAATTAGCATTTTCTATTGTTATTTTTTGACTGAATAAAAAAATTCTCATATTATTTAAGTATTTAGATATCTCAAGAATGAATCAAATCTAGTATCTAAATTTTCCATTACAGATCCATCATATGTTTCAATAACATTCCAATTAAATCGATTAAGTGATTTGATAATTCTAGTTAGGTTTTTTTGATTTATCACGACATCTACATATACATTTTTTGAATGCGGGTCTATGTGTAATAAAGAACTGATAACTTTTCCTTTATTTTGTTCAATTAGTCTACTTATTTCAGACAATGAATAATCTTCTAAAGTACATTCAATGGTTAGAATCCCTATTTCTGTTAATTGATATGACTCCCCAATTTTGTAAATAACATCAGCTATTGTAATATATCCAACGTATTTTTTATCTTGAAAAATAGGAATCATCGAAATTTTATTTTCACTAAAAGTTTTTAGGGCAATACAAACATGGTTGTTTATACTTAGCGATATGTTTTTTGCTTGACTTAATATGGTCTTAATAGGCTTGGTTAAATCTTCCATTTCTAAAATAGAAACGTGACTTAAAATTCCTTTAAAATCTATTTCAGATAATACAATTAGATGAGATGTTTTATACTCTTCCATTATTAAAAGAGCCATGTTGCCAGTTGTATCTGGGTTTATAGTAGGAATATCCTTTTTTAACAATTCTTTTAATTGCATAAATATTATTGTATTAAAGACAAACATACTATTTTTATGTGATAGTTTTTTTTGAATGATTAGATTAAGTGTTAATATTAATAAAGCCGCAACTTTAAGAAATGCTAGAGGGGGGAACAATCCAAATCTTATTGAATTTGCAATCGATTGTGAGAGGTTTGGGGCAGATGGAATAACTGTTCATCCTCGACCGGATGAAAGACATATAAAAAGGGAAGACGTGCTGTTATTAAAAAATGTTATAAAAACAGAATTTAATATAGAAGGATTTCCATCTAAGGATTTTATAGATTTAGTTTTACAAGTTAAACCTGATCAAGTTACATTAGTTCCAGATTTGCCAAATGTTTTAACTTCTAATGCGGGCTGGAATACCATTAAAAATCAAAAGTTTTTAAAAGAGATAATTAATACATTTCATAATGAAGGAATAAGAACATCTTTATTTATAGAAACAGAGGAAGAAATGATTATTGCTGCTAAAGAGACAAATACAGATAGGGTAGAATTATATACTGAAAGCTATGCAAGAAATTTTTTTAATGATCAAGAAAAGGCAATTAAACCATTTATAGATGCTGCTCATTTAGCTCAAAAAATTAATTTAGAAGTTAACGCAGGGCATGATCTTAATTTACAGAATTTAAATTTTTTTGCTTCAAAAATTAAGTATTTAAAAGAAGTTTCAATCGGACATGCATTAATTTGTGATGCATTATATTTTGGATTAGAGAATACTATTCAAATGTATAAAAGAAACTTAAAATGATTTTAAACTCAAAAATCATAGGAAATCAAGACAAGGTTTTAATTATATTACATGGTCTGTTTGGTTCTTTAGATAATTGGTATAGTATAGGTAGAGAATTATCTGCGTATTGTCAAGTTCATATTTTAGACCAAAGAAATCATGGAAAATCTTTTCATAATGATAAGCATAATTACGATTTAATGAGTGATGATTTGTATAATTATATAACATATTATCAAATAAAAGACCCCATTATTTTAGGTCATTCTATGGGTGGTAAAACTGCGATGGCATTTGCATTTCATTATCAAAGTAATTTAAAAAAATTAATTGTTTTAGATATTGGGCCTAAAAATTATATTAATAATTATAATATATTAATATCAGCTTTAATAGAAATAAATAATGCTCAGTTAAGTTCTAGGAAAAAAGCACAATTGATTTTAGAGAAAAAGAAAATTGATAATAGAACAATTCATTTTTTATTAAAAAATTTATTTTGGAGAAACGGAAAGTTACATTTCCGATTTAATATAAATGTAATAGAAAATTCTATAGAAGAGTTAATGAGTTTTAATTATTTAGATTTTTCTTGGGATGGTTTAAGTTATTTTATTAGAGGAGGAGAATCCAACTATATTTTAGATTCAGATTTCAAATTAATTAAAAAATATTTTTTAAATTATAAATTAATCACCGTTGATGAAGCAAATCATTGGGTTCATTTTGACCAAAAGGAAAAATTCATTGATACAATAAAAAAAATAATTTTATAATATTTCCATATGTATTTTTCTAGCCCGTTTTTAAAGTTCATTATTTTAGTAGAGTTTATTATTCTTTTTTTTCAATTTCAAAATAATCAAAATAATGGCACCATACTTAATTCTGAAGCACCTGTTTTGGGGATATTAATTATAATTCTTGCTGGAATTTTTTACGCGGAAAAAAGTTCTAATAAGTTTTTAGTTAAATTTTTCAAATATATTCCTGGCTTACTACTTTGTTATTTTGTCCCCTCTATTTTGAATAGTTTAGGAATAGTGTCTCCTGATGTCTCAAAAAATTTGTATTATGTAGCATCTAGGTATTTATTACCTGCTAGTTTAGTTCTGTTGACTTTAAGTATTGATTTAAAAAGTATTATTAATCTTGGACCAAAAGCAATCATTATGTTTCTTACCGGAACATTAGGTATTTTAATTGGTGGTCCAATAAGTTTATTAATTGCTTCATATTTCGGTTTAGTTCCTATAAACCCTGATGATTTATGGAGAGGCTTAACTACTGTTGCTGGAAGTTGGATAGGGGGAGGCGCTAATCAAACAGCTATGAAAGAAATGTTTAATGTTGATGATCAAATATTTAGTTCTATGATTACAGTTGATGTGATTGTTGCAAATGTCTGGATGGGATTTTTACTTTTTGGGGCCGGCATAAATCAACGTGTAGATAAATGGTTAAAAGCAGACTCTTCTTCGATTGAAGGTTTGAAAAAGAAATTAATTACTTATAAAAAAAAGAATCAAAGAATACCTTCCTTATTAGATTTCATGATTATTCTTGCTATAGGATTTGGAATAACAGGACTTGCACATTTTTTTTCAGATATAATAAGTCCCTATATTCAAAACAACTTTCCTTATTTAGAAAAATTCAGTTTAACTAGCCCGTTTTTTTGGTTGATAGTTATTGCCACTACAGGTGGATTAGTATTATCATTTACAAAATTTCGAAAATATGAAGGGGCAGGCGCCTCTACGATAGGGAGTGTGTTTTTATATGTGTTGGTAGCTACCATTGGAATGAAAATGGATGCGTTAGCGATTTTAGATAATCCAGGATTATTTGTATTAGGATTTATATGGATGTTAGTTCATGTTATTTTATTGTTGTCAGTTGCTAAATTTATTAGAGCTCCCTTTTTCTTTGTTGCTGTTGGTAGTCAAGCAAATGTTGGCGGGGCGGCTTCAGCCCCAGTAGTGGCATCAGCTTTTCATCCATCATTAGCTCCGGTAGGAGTATTGTTAGCAGTCCTTGGTTATGCCTTAGGAACTTATGCTGCTTGGTTTTGTGGAATTTTAATGCAGTTTGTTAGTTAATTATTTTATAATTAATGGCACAAAATCCAAATCATTGATTTCTAAAAAATAAAATCCAGCTTTAGTTAAATTAATTTGACTTTTTCCTTTTGGTAGTTTTGTAGATAATACTAATTTTCCCTGTAAATCATAAATATTTATGTAGTTTAAATCTTGTTCCAAATTTAAATTAAATAGCCCATTACTTGGATTAGGAAATAAAATATATTGGTTATTATACTCATTAATGCTAATATTAAAATTACAATCAAATTGATAAAAAATATTTTCAGCAAGATTCCCATTTAAATCATACATTTCAAACACATTTACAATAAAACTGGAAGAAGTAACATTAGACAGTGATATAATTACCTTTGTAGGATCAAACGTGTCCATAGAAACGCTTTGAATATCTCCACCACTAATATAAAAGTAATACTCATTAACAAAGTAATCGCTAATTTCTTCGTTGAAGAATAAGTATATATAATAATTTTCACCAACTTCATAGCATTCGTGATTTACTATGTAAGGCGGTGTTGTATCTGCTCCAGAATCAACATCAGAAGGCATACGTAAATCTACCTTCCAGTCATTAAATGTAGAAGACACAATACCAGTTATAGTATAAACTTCACCTATTTCTTCATTATGTTCGTATCCATCGGGTGTGTTATGAATACCACAAATTCCAGACCCATCATTTACACTCCAAACTCCATATCCATTAGCATTAGAAACACACTCAACGTCGTTCATTTTTATAAGGACTCCTTCGTATTTTTCTTGTAAAGCCTCTCCACTTGTAACTAATATAGGCTCTGGAATAGGATTATTATTACTGATAATATAAATATTATCAGGTTGATAAATTTCAGTTGTTCCAGGCCCATCACAAAGAGCGCCATCTTCCCAGCAAAATTCACTTACTTCACCTACTACAATTACACTATCACCCATTTGTGGTAAAGCAGCTCCACTATAAATATAAATCCCAGACCAAGGCTCAGATCCATTTTGAATATAAAAGCTATTTGCAAAAGCACCTGTTACGATTCCAGTTGTATTTACAAATTGACCTTCATATGGAGATGAATCTGTTTCTCCTTGAATTTCACTAATTGGTGTAATAACACCTTCAAAAGGAAAAGGAGGAATAATTTCAGATCCAAAAAAAGTTTGTGAAACTTCTTCACAAATTGTAGCTGTTATACTATAGCAAAACATTGTATTATATGGCTGTTCAGGAACTTGACATTCGTATTCTCCATTTTCATTTATAGTCATAGTGATATTATTTGATATATTCCACCAACTGTTGCCATAATTTAAAGTCATGGTTTCAATTGGACAATTTATTGTGCTTAAAATGTTTGCTGAAATTGTAAAACTTGAACCGCCTTCAATATTTTCAGGGTTTAATGACACATTTGTGAATTGTATAGGATTAACTGTTGGTTC
>CACAKI010000019.1 GCA_902533035.1 uncultured Bacteroidota bacterium
AAAGCATCTACGAAAGTGGGTGCTTTTATTTTTTACTAAGGGCAATCACTTTGACTAAAATATGTAAAATCGTCCACTCCATCGACCCAAGTTTCTGGCCAAAGTTGTTCGGCTAATGAAGGCTCAATATCTACCTCAATACAATATAAATTAGAATTCTGTCGGGTATCAAGATTTAGTTCTAAATTAGTATCGTATCCGTGTCTTAAATCAAGACTACTAAGGTAATTACCATAGAGGTATAAACTCTCTAAATTAGGATTATTGCTAGCATCAAGTTGATATAAACTGTTACTATTCAAATTTAAATAATCCAAATTTGGATTTTGACTTATGTTAATAGAGCTTATATTGCAGTCAAAACAATTAAACGATACTAAATTAGTATTTTGAGTTAAGTTAATACTGCCATAAACACTACAATCAACACAATTAAAAGTCGTTAGGGCAGTAAAATCTTCAATGCCAGTTATATTATATAACGGAAAATAATCCTCCTCTGTAAATTGAGAAACATATATAGATGTTATTGTATTAATATTTGAAGTCAAAACCATATTATCTTTCACATCATCTGCTCCAATGTAAATCAAGTATTTTTCAAAATTATCCCCGGGTATATAAGTGCAGTTGTCATATTGCGGCTCAGTATAAATAGTGCAAATTGAATTTGATGATTCGTTTATTACTAATTTAAGCTCAGTGTTACTGGAGTCATAAATAATGGCAAATAACTCTGTATATTCAATATTATTAGACACATAAGTATATTTAATTGTATCTCCTTCCAAGAACCAATTTCCTAAATTTTCATCTAGGGACGCTCCATTACAATAATCATTCTCATAAAGATATAAAGACCCACTTTCGTCTAGTTGAAATATAGTTTCACCATAATTTGGAACAACCCCAATCCACATATTTCCAACAATGTCATTATCCGAATCACCATCGACAATATCATCATCTTCAGGGTCACACCCAAAGAAAAATACAAGAGGAATAAATAGGAGCAATAATCTTTTCATGATGTTAAAGTTTCTTCATATTATGAATATAGTGGTTTAAGTAAAGAAATAGTAAAATAGCTTTTTATTTATATAATGTTAATTTATTCTCCTTCATGTCCCATTTAGCATTAGAAAATTTACTTAATAAACCCATACCTAATAAATTATTAAATTCTTTAGAAACATCACCATTATTCATTAATTCAATAATATCTTTATTTTCTTCTACTACTGCAATAATCACATTTTTTATTATGTAATCACCGATTTTTAATTGATTTAGTTTATAATATTTAGCTGGTGCCTTTCCCCCAATTCCTACTACTTCTGATGCTATATTTAAATCGACATATTTATTGGGATTTAAAGAAAGCTTTTTCCATTGATTTAAACCTATAGTAATCCCTTCTGCGCCAGTATCAAAAGTAAATTTTATGTCTTGTCCACTAATTTTTAGTTCTAGAGAGTGTACAATTGTTTGAACATCTTGTTCACAGTTAGTAGACTTATCTTCTAAAATAATGGTTGTGTATTCTTTGTGGCCTATAATCTCATTTGGTTGATAAAAATTTTTAATATTATTTTTTTTGCAAATAAGCTCAAAGTTTTCATATGTATTTTCATATGTTATATTGTTTTTTGTGTATTTATACAAACCCTTATATTTTTTTCCATCCTTATATTCTCCATCAAATGAATCTCCACTTTTTTTCCATTTATACAAACCATTATATTTTTTTCCATCTTTCCATTCTCCAACAAATGAATCTCCACTTTCCCATTTATAAGTTCCTTGTCCATTTTCACAATCTCCGGAAACACAACCCGTCCTTTGAGATAGGCTTAAAAAAGGAAGCATAAATAATATGATAAGTGTTTTGATAGCAATTGTTTTCATATTAATAGTATTTAGTTATATAAATATAGTGGTTTAAGTAAAGAAAGTGAAAAGTCTAATTTAGATGGCTTTTTTATTCTAAATAAAAAATGGTTTTTTTCATTAATTTCCATTTCCCATTAAATCGTTTTTCAGTTATAGATTTTTGAACGGAATTGAGATCTATTAAGTAAGTACAATATATTCCATCAGGATTAGTGTACCAAGTTATATTACCCATTGCATTAGCAGATTTTTTATAGACATCATATTTCCAACGGGGCAATGACCTGTCAAAATCGTGATATGCTTTTGTCTTGCCAACATACACGGTCCCGCTAGCCAAGTCATCAAAATAAAAAATATATTTAGAGGCGTCTTTTACCGACACAGATTTTCCGTTTGCAATTTTCACTACATTATATGTACTTACATAATGTTGTCCAAAGCTCAATAGTGGTATAATAAGTAAGAGTAATAGTTTTTTCATAGTTTATTTTTTTATGCTAACACTAGAAATAAAATGTGCTTCCTATCGAAAGATTGAGCCAACTAATTGATAACGTTGAAAAATCAGGGTCATAAATAGAGTAAAAAGACGGCATCAATCTGAATGAGAGGCTATATCCTTGATTTTCCATTTCATTGTTGAAAGAAACACCTAAAATGAAGCCGTTATCAAGCCAATTTAACCCAGTTTGTGCGCCATCATAAGTATCTGACGTCTCAATTCCATATATTTCAGAGGTCGTTTTTCCATTAAGTAAAAAACTAGTAAAAAGCCCCAGATCAATACTTAAGCTTGAATTTCCTTGTAAGTCTAAAAGTCCATAGTAAATAAAGGTGTTTGTTAAGTAAAAATATGTGTCTTTAATATAATTTCCGTTATTATCTTTTATTGTAAATCCTTTTTGATCGAAATAAAGTTCAGTACCTAAATTATATCGTTTATTTAGTTTGCTAGTTCGCTCTTGCAATAAAGATAATCCAATTTTAACGCCCGCGCTTGAGACTAATTCGTTTTGACCAAAAGCAAAGTCTAGCGCATTCAAAAAAACATTTTTATCTTCTCCTATTAAAGAAGCAAAGTTTACCCCTAATGATACACCTACTTTTCTGTTTTTACTTTTAGGCGTATTGTTTAACGTAGGGTTTATTTCAGACTTGTCGTTTAACCCAGGGTTTATTTCAAAACTTTCATGAGAGCCATTTTCATAAACTATAAGTTTAATTTCAATTTTTTTTAGAGTTCTTAATGGTCCCTCGATGTGAGAAAATATTTTATATTTAACCTCGTCAGAGGTTATTTCAATAACCTTACTTTCTATTTTAGAATTATCATTTAAATATATAATGTCTTGTCCAAAACTTAAAAAAGGAACAATTAATAATAGTAGGTACTTATTCATAGTGATAGTATTTAGTTATATAAATATAGTGGTTTAAGTAGATTGTTATATTTGTATGATGAAAAAACTCCATTATTTTGGTATTAAAAGTCAAGAGTTTTTCTACAGCAGTAATTTAGGAGGACTTTTTTTCTTGGTAATTGGCCTTATGCATATATGGGGATTTAGGTTTTTTAGCTGGAAAACAGAAACAATAATGTTTTTATGGTTATTAATCCAGGGATTATATTTTGTTTATTTGGGAGCACGCATTCTTTATTATAAACAGGACATATATAAAAAAATCAATAATCCAACCGAAAAAATAAAGTTTCTTCAATTAAAATATAGAGAGCATTATAAAAATAAACTAATAATTGTTAAGCCATCATTTTCGGAAAAAAATAATTGGCAAATTATAGAGGCTATTCCTGTTTGGGGCTTGGGATATTATGAATATATTTTAATTCATGAAATAAAAGATAGTGATGTTGAAGACTTAATTGCAAAGAAATGGAATAGTAACACATAATGATAGTGAATTAAGTTTCTAATTGAAATTCTGGAATCTCTAAAGATAACAGATATAACTGATGTGCATCTTTCCTTAATTGGTTCGATAATAGCTCAGTAGGGGGAGCATAACTAGACAAGCGGGTATTTTTGCCCACTTTTTTTATTTTTAAAATGCCCATCCAATAGAATATCTCAGTTTATTATTATCAGTGCTAAACTTCACTCCGAAAATATAGCGCCCAATATAACTGAATATACCTGTATCTATTCCAAAATCACTTTGCCCCTCTATTGCCGAATCATAATAGATATAATAATTTCCATCTTCGTAAAAATATAATGGTTTAAAATGTGGACCATAAGACCACTTACCTCCGATTAGTCCAGCAATTTTAAAACTTTTATAATTAAAAAAAACATAACATAGACCGATATTAAAATTATAAAAATGTAAATGATTATGATTAGTTATGTAGTGGTTTGATATGTTCACCAATTGAGATGGTGTATAGTCAAAAATAAAAGAGTTGATTCCCAAATTGATTCCTGTTTTTTTATTAAAAAAGTAATTAAATTCTAATCCAGGAGAATAAATAAATTTTGATTGTTGATATGTGAGCATTATATTTTTATTTTGCCCCGATAATTCTAAACAAAAAAGAATTGTTATTATAGATAGAAAATTAATTATTTTCATTTATTAAATTTTCAATTACAGTTTTCATAAATTCATGTCTTTTGTTGTTAAAGTCGATTAATGCATTAATATTTTTATTCCATTCAGATTTATTTGCAACACTCCAGCGAATATGAAAATCACCATACTCCGACTCAATTCTGTTTTGGTTGTTTCTAATTAACAACTCTACTCTGCTAGGCTCAAAAACGTTTTCTATGAAATACATATATCTAGCTAAAAAACTATCTAGAAAATCAGAGTTTGTAATCAGGTTGTTAAAAAGATAAAATGCCCCAGGTATACTATATTTTGATTCTGGCCATAAAAGATAATTACCAATTAAGTCTCCAATCCATAAATGCTCTACATTATTTAGTTGAAAAGCTTGATCAGTATCATATAAAACCCATCTCCATTTTGAATTATTATTTGTGCGATCCTTCCACCATTTAACATTATTATTTGGCCAATCTTTATTACAGATGTATGTGTTAACAATAATATAATCAATGTAACTGTTAATATCAATTAAATTTGATATGTGCTCATAATTAAAGTCATCCGATAAATCATGATTTTGTATAAAGCCCAAAACGGTGTTTGTATAATCATCAACAGTGCCATCATCTGCGTGCGGATATAGCTCGGAGCCCTCTAATAAGTCAATATTGTCTTTTGGAAAACCAAAATGATTTTCAAAATGATGTGGTGTAATCATTTCTCTTAAATTATAAATTCCCCAATAATGATCATTTAAATAAACGACACATTGCTGATATTCTTGAAATTCAAAATCACCATAATCTTGTACTATTGAAATAATAGAAATATCTTTAATGTGAGTTTCTCCAAAATCATTGCCAGAGTTTCTAACAAACAATCGCTTAAAGGAATTTAGATTTGAATTTTTAAAAACAGGGTAATTCAGCATATTATTTCCGTATTTACCTCTCCAGTAAAGTCCAAATGATTTCATGGATTTCATTCTACTACAACCACCTTTTATGCGGAGTCCTACATGGTCACTAAATAAAATATGCCCATTTTCTAGGTATTCAATTTCTGCTGGGTATTCCCATTTTTGATTATAATTTGCAATTGGTCCACATATTTCAGCTCCATTTATACCAATTACATATAATCCCGAATCAGGAGACCATAAATAGTTTTCATTAATGGTAATATCTAGTTTTGGTAAATTACCCGCGTAGTCTGTAGAAAACAAACTCTCTTTTTTACAAGCGCCAATCAGTATGATAATAATAAAAAAATAGACCTTTTTCATAGTGATAGTTTTACCAATGATTAATTTGATTTGTATCAATTTCATCGTCAATAAATTTCATTTGTTGAAAGCTCTTACAGTGAGTATATTTATCATAATAATGATATCCAAATAAATCACTACAATAATCTTGAAGAACCCAGGCTGTTACACTTAATATCTGCCCTTCCAAGGTTCTTTTTGCTTGATTTCCAGACCAATGATTGGTTTTCATGAGATAACGCCTTCCTTCCTGAAGAAATAATTCATAATCAGCACAATTACAAATTGTTGGTTGTTTAGCAAAAAAGTCAATATCAAACACCCATTTTGTGTGTTCAGAAAGCTCAAATTCTTTTTCTATTACCTCCTCATTATCTAAAAATGTTACTTTTTGATAACCCTGTTTTCGGCCCTCTTTATAAAGTCCCTCTAAAATTACATCTCTAGTATACCATTTGTAGTAGCCATCTAATTTACCATCTTTATAATTCGTCTCATTCTTTAATTGACCATTCTGATAATATTCTTTTTTTGTTTCAGTTTGCCCAAAACTTAAAAAAGGAATAATTAACAATAGTATAAACTTCTTCATAGTGATTTTTTAGCAATTAGATGAGCATAGAAGTGTCCGACAGAGTATTCACTTTTTAGAAAATTCACGATTTCCGAATTTTTATTAAAGCTTTTATCATGCACTATTTTAATCCAACCATCAATAGGTTTACCAGTTTTTTCAAGTATGTTTTTCATCATTGCTTTTTCCATTTCTTCGGGCTTCATAATAAAAGTATTAGTTATATAAATATAGTGGTTTAAGTTATAAGGGGGGTCCTGAATCATCAAAGTCGGGACCTCCATTAAGCTCTGGTGGTATATTGTAAATTTTCTCCAACCTTTCTATTCTTTGTTCTAATTCTTTTACTTTTTCATTATCATTATTACAAGAAAATAATAGTGGTATAATAAGTAGGAGTAGTAGTTTTTTCATTGATTATTGGTGGGTTTTTTATTCTATCACATACTTCTTTTCCACACTACCATCATCATAAATTTCTATCTTGAAACCTTTTTGATTTTTATCCCTTCCTAGAATATCTATTCTTTTAATAAGAGATTTATTATTAGAAAGCTCTATGACATTTAAATTGCTTATAATAAGTGGCCAAGAACACATTGTAAAAGGAATGTCACCATCTATCATGTCTATAGGGTTTTCTGGGTCAACGATAAAATTTTCATCTACAAGCACATTTGGCATTAATCCATTCATCGCATGTAATACTCCTTCAAAAGGTAATTCAATATTATTGATTATCTCCAATGTTCTTAATTCAGAATATCCTCCTGCTAATCCATAAAAACTCCCCCCATTATAAGGATTTTCTATAGCAATAATATTTTTATCATTATCCCTCAAAACTAATCCACAATAACTACACCAAAAATCAGGACTGTTTTCTGTAGAGATTACAATATCTATAGTAGAAGTGTTGAAGGTCTCTAAAACGGTCGTAACACCATCACACATATTTTGCCCAAGAGTTAAAAAGGGAACAATTAATAATAATATAAAATTCTTCATAGTGACAGTATTTAGTTATATAAATATAGTGGTTTTCGTTAAGTATCAATATGTTATAATCTAACAATGAGGTAGTTTGGTATTGTTTTTGTAATTAAATAATACTGAACACTTAAATTAAAATATTATGAAACATATTTATAGTAAAAAAATTGAATTTAGTGTTTATTATATTTATGATAATAAACAAAAAAAAGTTTATGACTTAAAAGCATTAAAACAAGACTTTAAAGATTGGATGAAAAAATTAAAATCTCACATTGATATTTAAATGAGGATAATTAAGAAATTCTGTAGTTCTTTCAGAATAGATTCGGATTGTTGAATTAAAGCCTACGTTTAAAAAAAATTGGTTCCATATCTTTTTTTCAAATCCAATTGATATTGCCGGGGAGTTAACCCCTTCTCCCCCCATTCCATAGATACTCTGGATAGATATAACGGAGTAACCATCAACAAATGACCGTAGTAAGTATTTTTTTAATCCCACAACAAGTGTGTTTATGGCAACGGAAGTTCCAAGTCCTATAAAAACCTCATTATTGTCATTTTGTAGAATAGTATTGGTGTAGCCAATTACGCTAGTGCCAGTTTTATGATCTAAAAAACCTACTGAAATATAATGTTTGGTTTTTTCATTAATTTGTCCAAAGCTTAAAAAAGGAATAATAAGAAATAGTAGAAACTTCTTCATGTTAGAAATATACTAAGCTGTTAATATTAATAAGGGGAAGTAATAAATCCATTGGCAATAAAATTGTTTCCACTTTCTAAATCTAAAATTGTATATGTTTCAAAAGAGCCATGAAGTATTTTAATGTTGATTATTTTTTCGAACTCTGTTTTATTTTTTTCTTCATTCCAAACTAGAACTTCCACATTATTAATTAAGCTTTTATACATGTTCATTTTATTCATTTTCAATAGATCTTTTAATGACATAACGCCATGATTTTTAATATAAAATGGATGGTCTGATGTGGCTTTAATAGTATTGTGTTTTGTGCTTATCTCTAAAACCATATCGTGTGTTTGACTAACAACTTTTTTTACTTTACTGGATTGAGTTTTATTAGAAATAAAATTCACGGATTTTATTTCATCACCTTTATTAACTTGAGATATTTTTTCTTTAACACCAGCTCCATTTAAAATAAAACTTTCAGCAACTAAACAACAACCTTTAGGTCCCCCGACATGAGTAATAGCTACATCATTCCACCTTTCCCCCTTGTATATCTCTACGATTTCAAATTTAAATTTACTATCATATAAAGGTTCATCCCCATCACTTCTTTCATCAATAGGAAGATCAAATCTTTGTTCTCCCATTAAATCATTTAATTTTAAATAACATATTAACTCATTATTCATATATACTTTAAACTTTTTAACTCTAGAGTTGTTTTTCCAGCTTTTTTCAGATTTTTGATAACCATTATAAATTGTTGAAATCATAGGAGATTGAACTATAAAATATTCTCCAATACCATAATCTGATTTACCCTCAACCCAAGCTGTTTTATAATTATAATCTACTAAGTTCCCTACATAGTAATTATTTGATCCTTGAGCTTTTAATGTTGATGAGGCTCCTATCGCGCCTACCGGTTCGGTACAAGTTGCTGAAATTAATCCAAATTCTTCCCACTCCCATTCTTCTTCATAACTTGATTTAACTTCTTGAACATATTCATCCCACTTATTTGGGTCCATTCCCCCAGTCGCATATATAGTTGGTGCATCCTGAGACTTTATAGAAAATGAGTTGAATATAATTAGTAATAATATAAACTTCTTCATAGTGATAGTATTTAGTTATATAAATATAGTGGTTTAAAGAACAGAAAGTGGAAATTCTAGTTTAGATGGCTTTTTTATTCTATCACATGCTTCTTTTCTACACTACCATCATTATAGATATATAATAATAGGGCATCCTTGTTTTCTTTGTTTATATCTCTACCTAATACATCTACTACTTTAATAAGTGTTCTTTGAATTGTGTCTTCATCCAAACCAATACCATCACAGGCATCTCCTATGTTATCTAAATTAAAATCTTCTTGATTAGGATTGTAATCTTCAGGGCAATTATCTAATTCATCACAAACCTCATCAATATCTATGTCACTAATACAATTTCCGTCACAATCATAATATAATATAGTTCCGTTTCCATTACATAATCCACACTCATCATACACCCCAATACATTCATCTAATTCATCACAAACACCATCATCATCTACATCATTAATGCAATTTTCAATCATCACATTGATAGAATATGGGGGTAATAAAATATTAGTGAGCCCACTATCTGGAATTACATTAATATAATTTACACTATCTATGACATCAAATAAAGAATCTGAACTCCATTTTTCCCACAAAACATTACCTGATGAAATAAAATTATTTATTGAAACAGAAATGGGATCACTTGAAATATTTGTTAGAATAACAGAAGCTTTATATGTTGTGTCATTTTCAAACCGCCATCCAAAAAGCTTAGGATACGCAACTTCTCTTGGTACATTATTATTGTTATAATAAATTACCGTGTCAATTAAATTAGCAGGAGTTTTTATTTTAGTAGTTCTATTTTTTTCCAATTTTGCTTTATTCCAAATACTAGCAAAAACTCCTGTAGCTCTTTTTCTAAAATTATTTTGAGTATCTAACGCATCCCAGTTTTCAAAAATACCACCTACATTAAACATGCTTATATCTTCTACTAACCTGTTAGTTAAAAACAAATGATGTGAGGCGCTATACATTAAAACTAAACTCCATCTATTTACATATCGTTTATCTAAGGTGTTGTCTGTAATACCATAACCCACCCATAGTTCATAACTCTGTAAATCACTAACTGTATCCTGAAAACATCTTACTGACTCGTATGTTGGAATTTGATCAAAAGCATATGCAAGTAATTGTTTAGTAGTAAATATAGTATCTGTTTCTTTTAGATAAAAAAAAGCTGACCATCTAAATGCATCAGCTGGATTCTGCATATTATATAAAGCTTCATTCCAATACTGAGCTCTTGGATTTGAACTACCAAAGTTTCCTGCTGATACTGCAATTTTAGTATTAGGAAGAAGTTGCCTAATTGAATCAATATAAATATCACATGTTAAAGCATAGTCTTCAGCGGTTGGATAATGACTAATACTATGTTCATTTCCGGCCTTTCCCATTTCATCTCCAAGTCTAATTCTTTCTATGTTAACCCCATTATTTTTAGCAGAATTTAAATCACCTAATTGTGTCGAAACACTACTGCTAATCATATTCAAACAATATAACCCTTCTGCTCCAATTTGATTTAAAGCATTTTGAAAGTTTTCAGGAGTTATTTCTATAATGTCTGCATTTAATTGACCCCAATTTAAATTGATTGAGTCTACACAACATGTATCTAATGTTGTTTGAGGGTAAAACCAACCATTCTGCCAATCCCATAAATCTGGAGATGGTGGAAAGGCTAATACATCTGGATACATTGTAGCTACAGAATCATTAAAGGTCTCATCTACCCAAGATGGACCTCTCCATGTTTGGCCTCCAAAATTAGCAGTTGGTATAGAACGATAAAAAGTATCTAATTCTAATTGAAAATCTTGAAAAACTACCTTGGAGTCCTGCCCAAGGCCCAATAATGGTATAATAAGTATTAGGAGTAGTTTATTCATATTATAAATATAGTGGTTTAAGTTAATTGTGGGAATATCTAATCTATTTACTATATTCGCGAATTAATTATAATTTATATAAAATGAAAAAAGGAACAGTAAAATTTTTTAATCAAACCAAAGGTTTTGGATTTATTAATGAAGAAGGAGGGAAGGATTACTTTGTGCATACAACAGGGGTTTCTGAGCCAATAAAAGATGGTGATTCGGTTGAATTTGAATTAGAAGAAGACCAAAAAGGAATGAGGGCTGTTAATGTAAGGCCTGTATAGTTTTAGGAAAGTAAAAGAATCCTAATAAGGATTTATCGTTTTTTTATATTGTTAATTCTTATAAAAGGCCATTGCTAAGAAAGTAATTGCCATACATAATAAGCCAGTGGAAACTAAAATATTAGCATATGGAAATGAGTTGTGTTTAAATAGTGCACCGACACAAAATATCGCAATAGATAAATAATTACGTTTCTTGATCGCGATAATATTTAGCTATATAAATATATTTGGAAAAGCAATCCATCAGGATTAGTTCCTGACAAAACAAGACTCGTACTACTACTCATTACTGCATTTACACTGTAAGTGATATAAACCGACTGATTATCTATTTCTAGTGCTGTAAAAGTGATGGAATTAGTTGTGGTAACATACGTTCCTGTTTCACTTCCACCTAAACCAGTATAACTCCAGTAAGTACCATCGTTATCAAATTCTATAAAATCACCAGAATTAGAGACTTCTTGATTATCTAGAGTCATACTAGAAACATACCATCTTTTAATAATAGAGTACAAACATGACCCATCATCATCTGTTGCATCAGATGAATAATTCACTGCTGCGCTATCCGTACATCCTTCCACAACCTTTTCACAAGAAGTAAATGAAAACGAAATAACTCCAATAAGTAAAATAATTTTTTTCATAATTATAGTATTTGGTTATATAAATATAGTTTTTTTATTAAAATCTATATTGTTACCAATAGAGTCCATACATATATGGTATTGATGTTAAGATTCCATTATTAGCGGAGTAATTTCCTGTTATTCTCACATTATTTTAACAATATTTACTAAGCTTAAAATATAAAACCCCTTATTAAGTTTATGATTTATTGTATATTTAGGATCTAATAACCAATATTATTTAAAATGACAATTAATAATTTACTTAAAAATGGTATTTCTACCGGAATGAAATATATATTTCCATTATTAGGAACATGGATATTATGGATATTAACATGCTGGATTCCTTATCTTAATGTCGGCACAACAATTGCTTTATGTACTTTACCGGCAATGATGAGCCGAGGGGAAACAATTTCACCAACTGAAATTTTTAATTCTAAGTACAGACACAATATGGGTAATTTTTTCCTTCTTATAGGATTTATGTTCACTGGACTTTTATTTGGGTTTGTCTTTCTAATAATCCCAGGATTAGTTTTAATGTATTCTTGGTATATAGCAATTCTATTATTAGTTGATAAAAATTTAAATCCAATGCAAGCTTTACACGAAAGTAATGCTAAAACTAATGGACATAAGTGGACAATTTTTTTGAGCTTATTATTTGTAGGAATAGGTTATGCTGTGATAAATTTTTTATTAAATCTGATAGGAGCTTCTGGAGGAAACGCTACAATGATACTGATATTTTCAATAATAAACTTAATAGTTTACATTATATATAGTTGTATTGGCATGGGGATTCAGTCAGAAATCTATAAACAATTAGTTGGGGGCAATTCCGAAAACTAAAAAAATAATTTTATTATTTATAATAAAAAGGCCATCTAAGTTAGATGGCCTTTTTATTTACTAAATTTAATTATGCGTCACTTATTATATGTACTCTTAGTGCCTTCGTTAATTTTTGCTCAGGATACAATTAATCATAATTTAAACACAAAGAAAAAGCTGAACTTTTCTTATGATTTTGGAGTCAAGCTTTATGCAGGAAACTCATTTCTTGACCAAGAAACATTTACTAGAGAAGGTGTGTTTTTAAATATTAATGTGTTTTCAGAAAAAGTAATTACAAAAAAAACTAGCATAATTACCAAATCAAGTTTAATTTTAAGTAATGCGTTTTTAAAAAAACTGCACATCTCATCTGATTTTGATGACGTAGAAATTAATTCTTTTAACACAAGAATCCCAAATATATTATCATGTGATATTAACTTTTCTATAGATTTTACCAAAAAAATAAGACCTCTCTTTTCAAATTCATATTCTTTAAAATTCCGATTATGGCCATTATTTTATAAAAAAGGGCGAATTTTTGGAGGGGAGCCCAACTCATTGGGTGGTTTAATTTCAGCGGAAGAAGATGGAAGCTTCCCTGGTTTAGAAAAAACAACAACCATATCTTACTCAATTGATTATTTATTCAATAATTTGAGTTCCATTAAATTATTATTATTTATAAATAGTGATTGGGGTATTAATTCTCTTCAAGATTTTTCAGTTTATCCTGGTCTAGCAATACAATTTCAAAAAACATTTACTTTTAATAAGTGATAAAATGCTGTTCAACACAACCATTATCGTAAATATAAAAAAATATTTGATTTTTAAGGGCTGGAGAATTTTGTCCTAATTGATTAACAATTTGAATTAGTTTTTTTTCAGAAGATGAGCAATCCGGAAAAATAGTTTTAAACGTTTGGATATTATTATCAATCCAAGTAACTCTATTATAAATCCAATATTTTAAAAAATCTATTTCATCTTGATACGAAACGCCTAATTGATAATTTGGCCATACATATGAATCTAAAATGTCCCATAATTCAAAATTCCTATGTTGCGCAGCATTAAGATGCTGACTAACGCTATCAATATGATTAAATATATTATCAAAACTTAAAACAGTTTCTCTTAATTCACTCCAGCGATTTATTAATTTTTCTCTGAAAGAATCATTTTTAAGTAAATCATACCAAAAGCTAGGTATACTGCTTCGATAAGCTGTTTCTTCCTCTAAAACCCATCCGCTAATTTTTGAAGACTGACAAAAATCAACATTCCCAAATGATAAATTATAATCCCAAATTGGGCCCATATTTAATTTTCCATTATTTTCATCGCTGTCTTTATATAAAAAAGTACTTAATCTATATGCATCTACATTCTTGCTTAATTCACTTATTATTAAATAATCAAAAAATGAAGTGAAATTTATATTTTCTATAAGATCAATGTTGGTGTGATTTTCTGATAATTCATTTATTGATGCATGTATTTCATTAATATAATTTTCTATGTAATTTTTTTGATCTATCGTGATTTCATCAGCTTTTGGATAATGATATTGAAAACAAATTGGATGATTATTAAAATTAGTGAAATTTGAACACCAAGATGCATTAGGAGGGGCATCTGTTAGTTTATCAATTTTTATTATATATCCACCTGTCACATCTCCATCTTCAATTTTTTTAATATTTACGCGATTTTTATCTCTTTTAATCTTTTCAATTAACATATAGACTCCCTGATACTCATTATTTATAAACAATTCACAGTATTTTGTTCTAGGAGCATAATTCCCCATTTCTCTTGATAAAAAATATGTTAAATTATTTCTTAATAAAGTTTTATCAGAGTACGCTCCATATAAAACCCAGTCATTTTCTTCTGGCAAATCCAATAATGAGACATTATTGTTTTCGCCTTCTATAGTTTGTGTTTCTAAACTATATGATTTTTTTGGAAAAAGATCTTGAGACGAACTTCCTCTTAATTCAATGCTAATTTTACCATTATAATTATTATGTTGGTCTGATAATGTATTGGAGGTTTTATAATTATAAACTATTCCCATATCACTTATTATTCTTGTTTCGTCTAAAATTTCATAACCACGTGTATCAATTAAAATAATAGGTAAGTTAGATTCGAATTCTTGTGAAAAACTCAATAATGGGGCTAAAAAAAGGAATACTAATTTGAACTTTTTCATGGCTGTTTATTTTATTACGTACTTCTTTTCTACACTACCATCATTATAGATTTCTATAATTAAACCTTTCATATTTGTGTCTCTTCCTAACACATCTATTCTTTTTATAAGGTATTTGTTTTTTATATTATCATGCAATCCTATTCCGTCACAAGCATCACCAATATCATCAAAATTAAAATCTTCTTGCAAAGGATTATAGTTCTCAGGGCAATTATCTAAATTATTACAAATCCCATCTCCATCTATATCATTTGATTCTATATTCCATTCTTCTAAATTATCAAATACAATTATTTTAACAGCTTCATGAATTAATTCTACATTACTTTCTGAAAGACCCAAGTCAGGATTCCATGGAATTTCTAAAGGGTTTTTTTGAAATAATGTGGTATAAAAACAAACTCCTGCAACATATGAACCTAAGAATGACGGGTGGCTTTCATCAGAGCTATATAAATCCATATTATATCCGGATTCTCTTATAAATCTCCAAACTGCTCCAACAGGAGAAACTAGAGCGTTATTATCATTTGCCATAATTAAGTATCTTTCTCTTAGTAAATCATCCATTCCTTCATATGTGCACACTGGGGGCCAATTTGGACAATTAGTCTGATCTCCATTTTCCCTTCCCCAAGTCATAAAAAAAACGGTGTTACCACATACATTATATTGATTAATTAAATCGTTTAATTCAGAGGCATATGGAAACACATCTTGTTCAACTTGCCAAAGTGGAAAAGATGGATATTGACTTTGTTCTTGTAAAACAACATAATCCCAATTCATTTCCTCAATTAAGTTAATTGTATTATTATTATTAGTATGACTCTCTAAAGTAGCTCCACCAACTAAACTACTTTCAGAACTTATATAATCACCCATAGAAATAGCAATAGAAGAAATTATATTTAGAAGATTATTACTAGCAGTATAACTATTTCCAATAAATAGCACATTTAAAGAATCTCCTTCCTCATTACAATTTGGTATTCCTTCTCCGGGCCCCAAAGAACTTCCTGGTATTTCATTTCCATCTTCATCAACACACCAACAATAACCAGTGCTCGACCAACATTGGAGTGGAGAATATGAACCATCATCTTCGCATTGAGGAACATATTCTCCAATAAGTCCTATTGAATTAGCCACCTCATCTAAGCAAGGAGTTTGCCCAAGAACTAAAAGTGGTATAATAAGTAAGATTAGTAGTTTTTTCATTTATTATAATCTTTTATATAATCAAACATATATAATAAGATGTTATTTTGAAATAGATTGTGGTTTATATCTAATAGTTTGTGGGATATATTCCGATTTTTTGATCCGAAATTTGATATTTGAAAGAACCTTCAGTCTTGTGTGTTTATTGTGTTGTTTATTATAGTCATAAAAAAACCATATTTCTTTATCATCATAATTAAAAATTATTTTTTCACCTGACTGACTAAAATATACATCCATATCTAAATCATCTTTTCCAAAATATTCCCAGACAACTCGCTGCTCTATTTCTCCATAATTAACTTTATAAGTATAATAGGATTTTTCTGGAAATATTTCAACTCTGCTAAACATTTGATCTTTAATATCAAATTGATTAGTTTCATTATTCCACTCTAACTCTTCAGTATAATTACTCATAATGTAATTATTGTAATCTAATTGACCCAAACTCAATAGTGGTATAATAATAAAGAATAGTTGTCTTATCATAACTTATTTAGTTATATAAATATAATAGTTTAAATAAAGAATTTGTATTTATTTCACTGAATTCCATTTTTGGAAAAATTGCAGAAAATAATTAACTTTTTTCAGTATAACATATTTATAATCAATATTATGAAGATAAGGTTTTTATGTATTTTTTTATTTTTTGCAGGTATTATTTTTTCTCAAACTTCTGATAAAGAAAAAGAAAAATTAAATAAAGTTTATATCAAATTCTTAGAAAAAGAGGGTTATCGCCCATCAATTGATGAGGATAAAGATGTATATTTTAAAATTGAAGGTAGTACGTACTATATTAAAGCACGTTACCCTGATTTTTTTCAAATGAGTCGATTTTTAAACGTTGAAGATGAAGGTTGTAGCGATAGATTAAGAGTAATGTTAAATTCATTTCACTTTAATAGAATTGATGCAAAAGCAATGATAAATAGAGGTTGCACACAGATAGAAGTTAGGGTTTCTAGTATGTTAGTAAATCCTTCAGATTGGGAGATAATATTTCAAGAGTCGACAAAATCTTTAAAATTTGCTGTAAAAGAATTCTGGGAAATGTATGGTGAAATGAAGGAGGATAAAAAATAAAAATTTATACATAATACGAGTTTTTAAGTTTTAATCTATTTTATAACCATATACCGTTACACTAGTACTGCTAAATGGAGAGCCTTCTGCATAAGAATAATACAAAGAGTCATTGTTAATATAGCCTTCAAAAAAATAATTAAAATTATCTGCATCATAAGAGTCTTGATTAATGTCTCCCAAAGAATTAATTTCAAATTCGTAACAATAGCAATACTCATACTGATTATTTTCAGGTACTTGAGCGTGAGGTACAAATAACGTATTATTTGCATCTCCATAAGTTATTTCACCAACCCAAATTTGATCACCTTCATTAGGATCATAGGGATGAGTGACGTTCCAATATTTTGTGAACTCCCATTCACCAATATACTTATCTCTATAATCAACACATTCACATGTTTCACAATTATTTTCATCTAACACATATCCACTTTCACAAAATAGATCGCAAATCAATTCATTACAAAGATCATCTATGCCTTGCTCACAACTAAAAAAAACCAATGCTGACAAAATGTATAAATATAGTGGGGAGTTCATTTTTGTACTTGAATTTAATTTCTGATTTTGAGAATATCTTCATTAATCCACTCATTACCACACATTATCAATTCTTTGGATAATTCATCTTCCATTTTTTTTCCCTCATCAATTAAAGCTGTAGAAAGAGCTAATAAAGTATTATAATTATTTGTGTCTGATTTAGCCCAATCTTGCATATCATACCACCACTGATTCAAGTTAGTGTCAAAGTTTGTTCCACAATACATATTAATAGCATCGCAGATACACCCTTCTACATCAGGTTCATATTCACGTAGTTCTTCTTGAACTTTTGCTTCGCGGATACATTCTTTAATATCTCCAACAGTCGCCTCAGTATTATCTATCATATCACAAGACAAAAAATATAATAGTGAGATAAGTATTATTTTCTTCATGATTTTAATTTTTTTCCTTTTCAAGGATTATAACTGTGATCGGTTTTCTATAATGTTCTTTCGGCTTTTTTCCAAATTTTTTTATAATAACACCTTGATTCCAAGTGCCCTCCAATTTAGGTTTCCCCTTGGTATTATATTCTATACCTTCACCATGTTGGTTGCCATCCTCCCAGTATCCTTCGTATTTAATACCATCTACCCAAGTATATATTCCTTTTCCATGTTTCTTATTTTTTTTCCATTCACCTTTATAAGTTTCTCCTTCAATATAATTACATTCACCATAACCATGACGAAGATCATTTTCCCATTCACCTACGTACTCACCCCAATCAATCCAAATTTGAGTTCCTTGGCCACTTCGTTTATCTAATAACCACTCACCAGTATACATATCTCCATTCAATTCCGTATACACTCCCTCTCCATCACGCAAAGAATTTTTCCATTTCCCTATATATGTGCTTCCGTCTAAATAGGTCATAGTTCCTTGCCCATTACGCTTACCATCTTTCCATTCCCCAATATATTGCAAAGATCCATCATGTAAATAATAAGCACCTTGTCCATTTTGCAAGTCTTGCTTCCAATTGCCCATATATGTTCTACCATCTAAATAAATCATAATTCCTTTTCCATGACGTAGATCATTTACCCAATACCCTACATATATACTTCCGTCTAAATATTTATACATTCCCTCACCATTTGCTTTTTCATTTTCCCAATAACCACTATGTATAGTTCCGTCGTCATAATGATATTCTCCATAGCCATTTAAACAATCCCCAGAAACACACTGCCCAAAATTTAAAAAAGGAAGAAAAAGAAGGATTAATGTAATGTCCTTGAGTTTATAAAATATAAAATTCATCAAAAATTTTTTTCAGTTAATCAAAGATAATAAGTTTATAAAATTTTTATACAAATCCTTATCAAGAAAATTTATACTTAATCCAAAGCTATTAACCATATTGTTATTTTATTATCTTGAAAATCAGTTTGTGCTAACATTTTTCCACATGAAGATATGTCAAGTCCGGTAGGTTGATTACCAGCCCTCCATTTAATTATCGTTTCCCATTTTTTAGTGTCAATAATAAAAATATCCCCATCCCTTGGGCTTCTTCTTGTATATCCTTTTGGATTATTGGGACCTCTACAAGAAACGAATAAATAATTATTATCGGATGATAATCTGATCGTATTTGGTTTATAATCTACCTTTATTTCGCCTAAGTATTTTTTATTCAGCCAATCATATTTAAATATCTTTGCTACCCCCATATTACTATAGTATATTATTTTATTTTCTTTATCATATTGTAAATCTCTAGCAGCGCCTCCATAACCCTTGATGTCATGTACTTTTTTACCATCATTTGCATTAAAAACCTCTACATCTCCATCATCAAATAAAGCGGTAACAAAAATAGAATCATTTAACCACACTATTCCTCTTGGTGTTTCTCCCGTTTTAATTTTTCTAATAAATTTTTTAGTATTTACATCAAATATTGTTATATCATCACTACTCCAATGCGACATAGCTACTAAGTTTTGAGATGGATTAATTTCAATAATTTTAGTCCAACGCCCCTTACTATCATGATACTCTATAGAATCATTATTTCTGTGCCAAATAAAAAAGTCACCCGTTGTCATTCTCGTAAACCAAAACTCATTATCATTTTTCCAAACGCCCTCAGCATAACCCTTATTTCTATCTTCAGTCTCACAATACGGATATAATGTTTTTATATTATGCATAGAATCTGTTCTGAAAAATTGAACCGCTGTTTTTTTTTGATTAAGCAATGTTACTGCAACAATAGCATCATCTGGAGAAAACGCACAAGATTTAGGCGCCTTTCCTGTAGGAGCAGTTTTATAAAAAAATGGGAATTTTTCTTGAAAAGTCCACCCAATGTTAATGAGAGAATCTTTATATTCTAAAGCAACCTCTTTATCAATTAAAAGATTATATGAATTTTTGTTTTTGTCTTGAGAAAAAACAAAAACTGAAATAAGTAAAACTAAGATTTTTTTCATTTTCAAATATACTTAGGTTTTAATCAAGAAACTAAATTGACCATTATAATCTTTCATTAATTATTGTAAATTGTATATATGAAAAAAATTGATGAAGGATATTTAACTAAAAAAATTAACAAGCTGAATAAAAAAATACATAGGGCTGAAGAACAAAAAAATGATAATAAAGTTTGGTGGAGAAAAATGAAATTAGATAAGCTTAAATTAAAGTTAAAAAAATTAGGAAACTCTAAACCCTAATATAGTTTTTCATCGTTATTTATTTTGATCTAAATAACTTAGATTTATACCGATATATATATATAACTAGTATTCCTGCCACATTAGAAAACCATATATAAGGATTCGACCAAGATATCCCATTAAATTTAACCTCTAAAATTGGCCAAAGTATTGGTGTTGGAAAAAAATCAGCAGTGTGAAATGGAAAATCTAACATTATATGCAATGGCCAGGCTAACATAGCAAATGCAAAATTTTTATTCCAAAAAAAATAAACTATTGAAACAAAAACTAAAGCAACAACTAAACTATGAGTCATATCATATAAAGTAAAGACGTAATTAGGTATATCATCAAGTTCAGGTTTTCCAAATTTAAAAGTAGAGAAATTAAAAACCAGATTAACTAAAAAGTATATACCAAATGAAAATAAATCTGGCAATGCGCCAAAAAACAAACTCCAAAATGGCCTTCCTCTATAACCAAAAAAACCTTTCCCCCACAAAGCATGACTCAAAGTATCCATAATTTATATATTTCTTAAAAAAATTATTGTTATCG
>CACAKI010000020.1 GCA_902533035.1 uncultured Bacteroidota bacterium
TTTGTTTATACATACGATAGTAATGGTTGTTATACTATAACAGAATTTGAAATAACCTCACCAGAAGAATTTATAGTAACAGTAACCCCAAATCAAATATTATGTTATGGTGAATTCGGTTCTGCTGATCTTGTAATATCTGGTGGAGTACCTCCTTATGAAATTTTTTGGACAAATCAACTAACAGGTGAAGAAGTGGATCCATCTATGTTGTTAGGTGGAGGATCAGGTGTAAATTATAGTATTCAAGTTATAGATCAAAATTTATGTATTCAAACAGATCTTATTACTATAAATCCAGAGCCAGATGAAATAGTTATTGAAAATTTAGATGAAATGACTTCTAATTACAATGGTTTTGAAGTTTCTTGTAATGGTTATTTTGATGGATGGATAGATTTAGATGTTAGTGGAGGAACGCCCCCTTATATATATAATTGGATAGGTCCTGATGGTGGAATGGGTTCTCAAGAAGATATTTCTAATCTTGGGGCAGGAATATACTCAGTGCTTATAACAGATGTTAATGGGTGTCAATTATTTTCTTCTTTTGAGCCATTTGAAATAGACATGGAAGAGCCAGAAGAATTTGAAATTTTATTTTCTTGGTCAGAAAATGCACGTTGTGAAGATTCTAATGATGGAAGTATAATTATAACAACTAATGGAGCTGTTCCATCTTTTGATTATATCATAAATAATCAATTGGATATTTTACAAGGTGGGTTGTTCAATACTAATTTAGATATAAATGATATGTTTGTGGAAAATGAGAATTCTATAGTTATTCAAAATTTAGAAGTTGGTTTATATTCAATAAATATCATATCAGATCAAAATAATTGTATCACTCCACAATTAATAAATATGAACGTAGGTTTTGATGATGAAAATTGTTTATGGATACCTAGTATTTTTTCTCCTAATTCAGATGGTGTTAATGACACTTTTGAAATTTATGGAATGGAATATTATCCTAATGCAACAGTTTATGTGTATGATAGATGGGGAGTGAAAATATATGAATCAAATAGTCAATTATATGTGCCTTGGAATGGTTCTTCAAATGGAACAGAAAATGAAATAGGAACATATTATTATGTAATAGAATTAAATACAGGCCAAAAAACTTATAGTGGTAGTATTACTTTAAAACGGTAAATTATGAAAAAATTTAAAAAAATAATTTTAGTGTTTATTTTGTTTCTTTTTATTCAAGAATCAAAATCTCAACAGTTACCTATATTTAGTCAGTATATGTTTAATGATTATGTTATTAATCCTGGTGTTGCAGGGACATTTGATTATATACCATTTAGAATGACTTATAGAAATCAATGGACTGGTTTTTCAGGAGCTCCTAAAACATTAACTGTAAGTGGTCATTCTGCTGTTTCTGATCATATTGGTTTAGGTTCTCTTTTGTATACTGATGTAACAGGTCCTATTAATATTTCTGGAGCTATGTTTTCTTATAATTTTAGATTTCCAGTTTCAGGAAAATATTGCGAATGGGATAAAAGAAAATTTTTATCACTTTCATTAAGTACAAGATTTAATCAATTTGCATTTGATCCAACAAATGAAACTTGGTATTCCGTTCATGCTCCTGACGGAAGTGGGGCTGTAGATCCAGTTATTCCCAATGGAATTGAAACTTCATTTAATATATATCATTCATTTGCTTTGTATTTTTATTCAGAGAGATTATATATTGGTATTTCTGCATTAGATATTTTTGCAACTCCTAATGATTTAGATATTTTGACATATTATGAAGGTGGTTTTACTAATAATCTTGTTGGTCAGTATAATTTTTTAGCAGGATATTATTTTCCAATTGATCAATCAATGAATTGGGCTATTGAACCATCTTTATTATTGAAAAAAACAAAAATGTCAGATATGCAATATCATTTTAATACAAGGGTGATTTATCAAGATTTAATGTGGTTAGGTTTATCTTATAGGCAATTTGATGCATTAGTATTTTTACTTGGAATAGATTATGGACAATATTTCTTTGGGTATAGTTATGACACCTCGGTTTCTGAAATTAGTGGTTATAACTCTGGTTCTCATGAATTGGTTATTGGTTACAATTTTTCAATTAGAAATAAAAAAGATAATTTAAGATTTAGAAAAAGATTTGAAGACAGAAGGCGTTTAATTAATCCTTTTAAAGAATTTAGAAGAAATTAATTTGAGAATAATATTTGTATTCTTTTCTTTTTCATTATGTTTTTCTCAAGAAATGAATAAAGATTTTATAAACAAATTAACTGAAAAAGAAATAGAAATAATAGTAAAAAAAGGAACTGAGAGACCTTTCTCTGGGAAATACAATGATTTTTATGAAAAAGGATTGTATGTGTGTAAAGCTTGTGAAAATCCATTATTTAAATCTGAAGATAAGTTTGATTCTAGTTGTGGTTGGCCATCTTTTGATAATGAAATAAAAGGAGCTATCAAAAAGATACCTGATTGTTCTTTAGAAAGAATAAGAACAGAAATTATATGTGCTAATTGTAATGGTCATTTAGGTCATGTTTTTGAAGGTGAAAATTTTACTGAAAAAAATATTAGACATTGTGTTAATAGTATTAGTTTAAAATTTATTAAAAATGAAAAAAAATAACTTCCTTCTTTTTTTATTTATTTTTTGTTCATTTTTTTCTTTATCTCAAGAAGAAAAAAGTATGACAAAAACAGAATTGAAAAAGAATTTTTTTTCAAATTCTAATTATAAAAATTCTTCTTTTAATAGTGAGGATTTAAAGAATTTCGAAATCACATCATTTGATGCATTAGGAAATAAAATTCCTTTGTGTATTAATAATAATTTAGAAATTTCTCTTGATTGTAAATCAAAAATTAAATATGCTCAAATCATTAATTCAACTATTTATGATTTAGATATGAACAAAATAGGTCATTGTTTTTTTGGAAAAATCACAGAAAAAGACATAAATAGTTTTTGGAATTCCTTAAAACACTGGAAAGGAAACATAACAATCTATGATAAAACAGAAACTTATAGATTAGCAACTTTTATGTTTTTAAAACCCACAAAAGACTATTTTGCTATTATGAATCTTGATACAACAGTTATGAATCTTGATAAAATAGAAACTTATAAAAAATTATTAGTAGAATACAATAACCATTTATCTAAATATCCGGATGATAAAAAAATTATAGAAAAAAAAGAAGATATAGAAGATGATTACAATAAAATTTCTAGAAATAACTTAAAAAAGTTAAATAAATCTTATAAAAGTCTATTGAAAAATTTTAATATAAATAAATATCCTGATGATTTAGAGGTTTTAGAAAAAAATCAAGAAATTGAAGAAGCTTACTTGGCTGTATTAAAAAAAATAGATCCAAATTATAGAGATGAAACCAATTGGTTAGAAATATTTTTTTCAAAAAATAGAAGAAGTATTTGGAGTCAAGATGAAGGTTATGTACCTTACACAAAACGAGAAAGAAAAGATTCAAATCCTATTTCTCAAGAAAAAATGGAAAGATATCCTTATTTAGAAGAATAATCATTTTTTAGAATTTATAAAATTATAGAATTACTTTACAATTGTATATTTTATTTCTATCCTCTTTTTTATTGGTTTTTTAGGAATTTTAAATGATATATTTATTTTCTTGTACGTTGTTACTTTTAATCTTCTATTTTTTGGTGGAATATATTTTAATAATTTTACTAATCTAATAGCTTCTTTATCGCAACCATAACCAATCCCTTTAAGTACAAATACATCATAAACTTTTCCTTTAGGTGTAATTTTAAATTTTAAATATACTTTTCCTTGAATATTATTTTCAATGGCTTCTTTGGGGTATTGTAAATTCTTCTTTAAGAATTTATTTAATTCAATTTGTCCTCCTGGAAAAATAGCTTTATTTAAAAATTTAATTTTCTTTATCATATAAATGACTTTTTGACATGATTTTTATGTAAAAATAATAAAAATTTATGCCATTTTGTCTTTTTTAGAATTTGGCATAGAATCTGCTATATATAAATTGTAAAACTAAAATTTTTAATTATGCTAAAAATAAAAAGAAAACCGTTTAATTACTTTGATAATTTTGATTTATTATTTGATAATATATTTAATGAATCTTTAAGATCAACAGAAAAAACAAGTTATCATTATCAAGAAACAGATAATGAAATATTAATAGAAATAGCATTACCCGGATTAAATAAAAAAAATATTGAATTAATTTATTCTGATGGGTTTTTAAATATCAAAAATGTAACTGATAAAAATGATAATTCTAGATGGATCAAAAATTTTAATGAAACAATAAAAATCATTAAAGATGTTGATGAAAATAAAATCAGTGCTAAATTTGAAAATGGAATTATGTACATCAAAATTCCAAAAAAAGCAAAAATTATAAATAAAAAAATCATCCAAATAAAATAAAAATGGAGCCCCCCTTTTAAATATATATATGAATCACTCTATCATAAATATTAACAATTTATCAGAAGAAGAGGTGAATAAATTTGTTCTTAAATTTTTAGGTCTTTTAAAAGATGGGGTTTCAGATAAAAAAGAAGAATTATATCATGTTTTAAATGAAAAAATATCTGAAATAAATCATTCTCATGAAAGAAAAAAAATGTTTAATGAAAGCTTTAAAAACATTCAAAAAAAAACATTGAAAAATAATATTATAGAGGGGTTGTTTAAATTAATTTCATTTTTTGAGAATGAAGAAGAGTACGAAACTTGTGCTATGTTAAAAAAAACAAAAGACAATCTTTTAATGGACTTCTAATTAATTTATATTTATTATAATTAATTATAATAAATATGATTGATGAAAATATTGAAAATTCTTGGAAAGAATTACTTCAAGAAGAATTTTCTAAAAAATACTTTCAAAAGCTTAAAAAGTTTATAAAAGAAGAATATTCTACACAAAAAGTTTATCCTAAAGGATCTTTAATATTTAATGCTTTTAATTATTGTTCTTTTGATGATTTAAAAGTTGTTATTTTAGGTCAAGATCCTTACCATGGATACAATCAAGCACATGGTTTGTCTTTTAGTGTATTAAGTGATATAAAAAAACCACCATCTTTAGTAAATATATTTAAAGAAATCCAAAATGACATTGGAAAAAAAATTCCCGAATCAGGTAATTTAGAACATTGGGCAAAACAAGGAGTTTTGATGCTAAATTCTATTCTGACTGTTAGAAAAAGTGAACCTGGTTCTCATAGAGAAAAAGGGTGGGAATCGTTTACAGATGCAGTAGTGGACATTATATCACAAAAAACAAGTAAAAAAGTATTTATGTTATGGGGAGCTTATGCTCAAAAAAAAGGAAAAAAAATAGATAGAAATAAACATTTAGTTTTAGAAGCAGCTCACCCTTCTCCATTTTCTGCACATACAGGCTTTTTTAACACAAATCATTTTAGTCGTTGTAATGAATATTTAAATTTATATAATATTCAAGAAATCAATTGGTAATTTTTAACTTTGTAATATAAATTATTCATTTTATGAAAAACATTTTTTTTATATTATTCATATTCTTTATTCATATTCAAGTATTCTCTCAAATAAACTTATTTGATGTGAGTCAAGAAGATTATAATAATTTAACAAATAGTCCTGAAAATTCAATTACCTTATCTGTAAATGAAACTTATTTAAGTTTAATAAAAGAAACTCGACCTTGTCAAATAAATTTAAATATTCCTTTTTTAGATGAAACTATATTAAAATTAGATTTAGAAATTTTTGACTCTTTTACTTCAGATTTTCAAATTATTAGAAATACTAATGAAGGTATTGTTTTAGAAAATTATAATCCAAAAATTTTATCATATAGGATAAAAGGGGAGAATGTATCTGGAATTTTTAATTTTTTAGAAAATAATATTATTGCTACAATAAAGTACAATGGAAAAGCTTATGAGTTAAAAGGAAAAAAAGATGAGCCTTATATTTTATTTGATATATCTGATAGTGTAGTCTCTTCTTTTTTTGAATGTCAAACACAAGATATTGAAATAGATATACCAATTAATGATTTTCAAAATAACAATTCGAGTACTGAGTGTGTAGAAATGGGTATAGATACAGATTATTACACATTTTTAGAATTTGATAGTAATTGTTATAGTGTTGTTGAATGGGCATTAGCAATATTAGCTGGAGTTAGTGAAATATATATGTCTGAATTAGAAGAAGAGGTGTTACTTCAAGTAAAATATATAAATGTTAGAGAATCTCAAGATAATTATTATAATCTAAATGATTGTTCAGATATGTTAGACGAATTAGGAGATTATTGGACTTCTACTCCTCTAAACACTCTTCAAAATGAGGTAGACCTTGTTCATCTTTTTACAAGAAAACAAGCTAATGGTGGTGTGGCTTGGTTAGATGCATTTTGTCAAAATCAATGGAAATATGGTGTTAGTAGTGGTTTAAATACCAATTTAAATTATGATTATCCTGATAACACTCCCTTTAGTTATAATATGTCATATGTAGGTCATGAAGTGGGCCATAATTTTGGCGCTAATCATACACATTGGTGTGGTTGGGATTCAGACGGATCACTTAGTTTTAGTGGTGGTGCTATTGATTCTTGTTATCCTGTTGAGGGAAATTGTTCTGGACCAGGAGATCCTAATGTGGGAACTTTAATGAGTTATTGTGATTTAGCAGGAATAACATCATCTCTTCAATTTCATCCGGTTGTAAAATCACAAGCATTATTTCCAAATATATTTAGTAATCAAGCTAATTGTTTTGGAGTATGTGGTGATTTAGAAACTTCATGTGAAGGAACTTTTATATATGGTTGTACTAGTGAATTAGCGGATAATTATAATCCTGATGCTAATGTTGATGACGGAAGTTGCTTTTGTGAAAGTTATATAGAATTTTATTTAGAAACTGATTATTGGAGCAGTGAAACTAGTTGGGAAATATCTAACAATGAACAAGGTAATATATATAGTGGTATGAATTATTCAGATGGAGGAATAATAGTTGATGAAAATTATTGTTTAGCTCCTGGTTGTTATGAATTTATAATAATGGATTCATATGGAGATGGCCTTGCAAGTAATAATACAGGGGGAAGTAATCCTAATTATTATATATTAAATAATAATGGAGAAATATTGGTTGAAATGACTAATGTTAATTTTGGTTCAGGTGAAACATATTCTTTTTGTTTAGAGGAGGAGGAGTGTGCTAGTGATGTAGATGGAGATGGAATTTGTGATGAAAATGAAATTATTGGCTGTCAAGATGAAACAGCATGTAATTATAATCAAAATGCTACAGACCCGGGAAATTGCACATTTCCAGAACAATATTATGATTGTAATGGGAATTGTTTAAATGATAATGACTCGGATAACATTTGTAATGAATTTGATAACTGTCAGAATACTTTTAATCCAAATCAAGAAGATGAAGATGAAAATGGAGTAGGGGATTTATGTGAAAATATTGTTGGGTGTACAGATTCAGAAGCTTGTAATTATAATGCAGATGCTACTGTAGAATGTAATTGTTGTAGTTATCCAGAACAATATTATGATTGTGATGGTAATTGTTTAAATGACTCCAATGAAAATGGTATTTGTGATGAATTAGAAGAGATTGTATATGGTTGCACTGATACAACTGCTTGTAATTATAATCAAAGTGCAAATACAGAGGATGGTTCATGTACTTATCCAGAAGAATATTACGATTGTTTTGGAAATTGTTTAAATGATCAAGATGAAGACTTTATTTGTGATGAATTAGATAATTGTATTGATATCTTTAATCCTAATCAAGATGATAGTGATAATGATGGAATAGGGGATGAATGTGCTTGTGAACAAATGATTATAATTGGAGAAAATGTTGTAGAATCTGGAACAGTTTCATCTTATGACATAGCAACACAGATTGACAACAATTACTCATGGTCAGTTGTTAATGGTGATATTATTTGGGATTCTGCTACTGATTCTAGTATATCTATACTTTGGGGAGAGGAAGGATCTGGAACAATTATAATTACTCAAATGTTTGGAAGTGGTTTATTTTGTGAAAATACTTTAGAAGTAATTATTCTGCCTTCAACTATTGGTGTAGAAGAAAATTATCTATCCAATGAAATAATAAAAATAACAGATGTGTTAGGTAGAGATGTAACTATAGATGTCTCAAATACTGTTTTAATAGTCTATTATAAAAATGGGAATGTAAAAAAGATATATAAATCAAAATAATAGGTAAAGTATTATAATTATATAAAAATCAAAAAGTTATGGCATTAACTCCTACAAAAAAAATACCTCTTGGATTTCTTGCGCCAGGATTTAAATTATTAAACCCTGTAACAAATAAATTTGAGAATTTAGATGATTTAAAATCAGAGAAAGTAACTGTAATTATTTTTATGTGTAATCATTGCCCATATGTTATTCATGTTCTTGATCAATTAGTACAAATAGCAAATGATTATAAATTAAAAGGAGTTAGTTTTATTGGAATAAATTCAAATAATACTATCTCTCATCCTCAAGATTCACCTGATAACATGAAAAAACTTGTTGAAGAATACAGCATATCTTTTTCATATCTTTTTGATGAAACTCAAAAAGTGGCAAAAGCATATGATGCTGCTTGCACTCCTGATTTTAGTGTTTTTGACAAAGAAATGAAGTGTGTTTATAGAGGTCAAATGGACTCTTCAAGACCTGGAAATAATGAACCAGTAAATGGAAGTGATTTAAGAGAGGTTATTGATTTAATTTTAAATGATCAACCTATTTTAAAAGAACAAATACCTTCTATTGGGTGTAATATAAAGTGGAAGTAAAATGAGAAATCTAATATTTTTTTTCTTCATTAGTTTATTTTGTTTTTCTCAAGAAGCTATTCAAGGGAATATTATTCATGATAATCTAGAAAGAGAATACATACTTTATATACCTGATTCATACACTGGAAATGAAGCAGTTCCATTAGTTCTAAATTTACATGGATACACTAGTAATGCAGGCGAACAAATGATATACAGTAATTTAGTAGAAATCGCTGATACTGCTAATTTTCTCTTAGTTCATCCAATGGGAACAACTAATGAGCTTAATGAGCCTTTTTGGAATTCGTGGGGAATTGAAGGTGTTGATGATATAGGTTTTTTGAGTTCTTTAATTGATTATTTAGGAGTTGAATATAATATTGATTTAAATAGAGTTTATAGCACAGGAATGTCAAATGGTGGCTATATGAGCTACACATTGGCATGTGAATTAAGTGAGAAAATAGCAGCTATTGCATCTGTTACTGGAAGTATGTATATAAATCAACCACTTTTTTGTAATCCAGAACATCAAATTCCTGTAATGCAAATTCACGGAACTATGGATATAACTGTTCCATACATTGGCTCTTTAAATTCAGAGTCCATAGATAATATTATTTCTTATTGGGTTTCTTTTAATGAATGTTCTCAAAATGCCAATTTTTCAACCCTTCCAGATATAAATACTAATGATTTATGTTACGCAGAACATTATGTTTACTCTAATGGTAATAACGGATCATCTGTAGAGCTTTATAAAGTAATTAATGGAGGACATACTTGGCCTGGAGCATATATACCATTAGCTGGAATAAACACAAATCAAGATTTTAGTGCTTCTGAAAAAATTTGGCAGTTTTTTTCAAAATATGATATAAATGGATTGATTGAAAGTGTTAACTTAAAAGAAAATAATACAGAAAAAACAATAATAAACTCTTATAACATATTAGGACAAAATAATTCTGAAAAGGGATTTTATATAGAGCTTTATAATGATGGGACAATAATTAAAAAATATAAATTATGAAAAAACTAATACTATTTGTTTTTTTTCCTTTTCTTACTTTTTCTCAATGCTCTGAAGGGGAATATCCAATTTACATGTCAACTACCACTGGAGAATGGGCTTATGAAATGGCTTGGGGTTTATGGGATTATAATACTTGGATGGAAGGAAACCCAAGTATTGAAAATGCTTTAGCGTCATTTCAAGGTACAGAGAACTATGAAACAATAAGTTTTGAAGCATGTTTACCAAGTTCTGGTTGCTATATGATAGGAGCATATGATAGTTATGGGGATGGATGGAATGGAGCTACTTTGTCGGTTAATGTTAACAACACTAAAACACCTGATATATATGAAATGTATAATGGAACTTGGGAATATTGGACTTTTGAAGTAAATAGTAAATTATGTAATTGGGAAATTCCAGGATGCACTAACCCTGATGCAGCTAATTATAATGATCAAGCTACAATAGATAACGGCTCTTGTATTGTGCCAAATTTCTTTGAGTGGGATAATGAACAAAGAGAGTATTTTTTATATATACCTGACAATTTACCAGAAGATGCACCTTTAGTATTTGTTTTACATGGTTATTGGGGGCAAGGAGCAGATATGTTAGGTGTTTTTGAAGAACAAGCAGATGAATATGGATTTGTTGTTTGTTATCCTAACGGATTACAGGATAATTATGGAACTAATCATTGGAATTCTAATTTTAATGAAGTTATGACAACAGTGGATGATATAGGTTTTTTATCAAATTTAGCTTTAAAATTACAACAAGATTATAATTTAAGTTCTGAAAAAACATTTACTTGTGGATTTTCAAATGGAGGTTATATGAGTTGGTCATTAGCATGTAATGCTCCTGATATATTTAAAGCCATTGCATCAGTGACTGGAACAATGAGCGGTCCTGATTGGGAAACATGTAATCCTTCTGAACTTGTTCCAGTAATGCAAATTAGTGGGACAAATGATGATGTAGTTCCTATGGATGGATCAATGGAATATATAGAAGAGGGATGGGGTGGTGCTCCCGATATATATACTATTATGGATTATTGGAGTGACTTACATGGCTGTACTGATAATGAAACAAATAATTGGGTTTTTTCTGATTACTCTACGGATTTAACTACTTATTTTAATTGCAACAATAGTAATACAGAACAAAGATTATATGTCGCAAATAGTATGGGGCATACTTGGCCATCTTTTGCTGAAGAAGAAATATGGGACTTTTTTATGCAAATATCAGGGAATCCTGTTGATATTAACGAAGAAAATTCTAATAGTCAATTGATAAAAACAATTGATATTTTGGGTAGAGAAACACAAAAAAATGGATTTAATATCGAAATATATAATGACGGTAGTGTAACCAAGAAATATAAATTATGAAGAAATTTATAACGATATTTTTATTGATTTCTTTTTATTCTTTTTCTCAAAGTTATAATGGTCCAGAAAGTGTAGAATACAATCCGCTCACTGGAAGTTATTTTGTTTCTAACTCTATTAATGGGCAAATTTTAGAACTTGATAGTAATAATAACTTATCTATTTTTGCTTCAAATGTAGGGAATGGGCCCCACGGTTTAGAAATAGTAGATAATATTCTTTATGCTTGTAGTGGAGGAAGATTAAAAGGTTATGATTTAAATGATGGTAATCAAGTTTTAAATTTTAATGTTGGGGGATCATTTCTGAATGGAATTACTCATTATATTGACGGTTCTGGTTCTTATTTGTTTTTAACTGATTTCACGGCAAGAAAATTATATAAATATCGAATTGAAGATGAATGGATAAGTTCAATATGTGATTTTCCAAGAAACCCTAATGGTGTCTTTTTAGATCCTATGTATAATAGTTTATATGTGGTAACTTGGGGAAATAATGCCCCCATTTATGAAGTTGATTTTACAACAGAGGAGTTTTATACTGCAACTACTACTGATTTAAATAACTTAGATGGTATATCAATGGATGAATGTGGAAATTTTTTAATTTCTGCATGGAGCACAAATGCAATACATAGGTTTAATAATGATTTCTCTGAAAGCGAAGTTATTATTGATTTTTTAAGCTATCCTGCAGACATAATCTATGATCAAGTAAATAACTTTATTGTTATTCCTAATTCAGGTAATAATACTGTAGAATTTTTTCCATATTCACCTTTTTATGAGCCCACAGCACTTTCTTGGTGGTGTAATGATAATACTGATATAATAGAAAGTGAAATAAATCCTCAAATTATTAAAATTATTGACTTACTAGGAAAAGAATCAACATCACCTGGATTTAATATAGAAATCTATGATAATGGTGATGTAAAAAAGAAATATACTATTAACTATTAATATAAATTTTATGAAAAAATTATTAACTCTATTTATTTGTCCAATCATTATATTTTCTCAATCTATTCAACAGCAAATTGATGCTGTAGAAGAAGGAGCAATATTAAATATAGAAGAAGGGGTCTATAACGAATCTATTTCTATAAATAAATCAATTACATTAAATTGTAATAATAACTGTATAATAGATGCATCTGGGTTTTCAGGTGGAGTTTATATAGAGGCCACTGATGTGACTCTTAGTGGTTTTGAAATCATAGGAGATGATGAAACTACATACGGAATAGTAATTACTCCAACATGTTCTAATATTAATATTACTAATAATGAAATACATGGAATGTCTTTACCAAATCCAGGAAACACATCTCCTTTATCTTATGGAATACTAACATATGGAGAAGTAACAAGTCTTCCACAAAATCTAAATTTTTCCAATAATTATATTTATAATGTTGCAGGTTCTGGAATTTCTCTAGGATCCTTTACTGGTTCGGTAACAATAACAAATAATACTATTGAAAACTTAAATTCAGTACAACTGCTTGGTGAAGATTTTAATGTTGGTGTGCAAGCACAATTTTGTCAATCTGTTTTTATTGAAAATAATAATTTTTCTAATTTAATAATGGGTTCAAATTTAATTTATAGTAATTCTACCGTACAAACTAATAATTATACTGATGTTATTTGTTATTTGTCTCATACTACCACAAACTCTATAAACTTAGATGAATTAGTAGAATGGTGGAGTGTAGAAGGGACAATAGAATATGAAGGACAAAATTTTGATATTACTTCATACTTTAATTCTTTAGAAAATGCTATGCAAGCGGCAGAATTAAATGGTTCTAATATTACATCATTTAATGGAGATATATTTGATTATGAAGGAAATCTTTTAACTGGATGTACAGATAAAGCAGCATGTAATTATGATACTAATGCAACAATTGATGATGGTTCGTGTAATATACCTAGCACAAATGAGCAAGGTGTGCTTTGTGATGAATGTTGTATGTTTTCATCAGGTTTATGGACAAATGCAAATGCTTTTGGGATGAATGGAATAAATCCAATAATATATGGTTCAGGAGATAATTGGGAATTATCATCAGCGGGATATCTTGGAGAAGACAGCGAACTTAACAATGATGGAACCACAACCACTACAGCTTGGTATGGGCCCGATGATGAAAATGAATCTTTATTAACTTCACTATGTTTCACAGGACCTGTAAAGGTCTCAACAACATATATAAGTGATATAGAAGGACTAATTGTTGGAGAGATTTCATTTGAAATTTATGATAATTTAGAAGAAAATGTTACTATTGTTTCTTCTGTTAGTACTATTACATCTTTTGATATAGTTGATTTTACATTAACAGGTGAAATTTCTGGGGGTAATTCAGGTAATTTAATTGATATTGATACAGATGGTGATGGTATTGGTGATTGTGATGAGATTGTTGAATTAAAAGAAGAGTTATATAACAATAAAAAAATTGTTAAAAGAATTGATATATTGGGTAGAAACAGTTTAAATAAAAATTTCACTATAATAATTTATGAAGACGGAAGTACAAGTAAAAATTATTTCATAGAGTGAAAAAAATATTATTAATCTTATTCATCATGTTTATTGGCTGTGAGCCAAATGAAGTAGAAGAAGATCTATGTGATCCTGTGGACTGTGATTTAATTTGTGAAACTGGATATATGTTAGATGAAAATGGATGTGAATTATGCCAGTGTATTATTTTGGGGTGTACTGATATAGATGCGACAAATTATGATGAATTAGCTAATATAGATGATGAGAGTTGTATTTATAATTATGTTTATGCTGGTGTTTATGATGAAACTTTTATAGTTACTGAATTTTCACCTCCTCTTAATATAGACATTGTTTGGGATAAAGATAATATATATGGTTTTGGAAGCTTATCATTAGATGTTGATGGTAATGATATAGATGATTTAGTGTTTAATCTTTCAAATTACAATAATGATTATTTTAAAAAATTACAAGAACCAGATGTGTTTTCTCCTTTTATTCCATATTATTTTCCTAGTACAGGTATTACACCTTACGATAATTTTGAATTTGCATTTATAGAGGTGGGGTTTTATGCTGGTTTAGGTTCTTACAGTAGTACTGATTTTGTTCATAAAATAAATTACCAAGATAGAATTGACAACTTACCTTTATGGAAAGAAAATTATGCCGCATTGTTTCAAGAAAACCCTACTTATATTTTTCCTTTTGGCCCCTGGTACTCAGCTGATGGAACTTATTATATTGGAATTAGAAAAGATAATAAATTTGGATGGATAGAAATAGAAATGAATGGTTTAAATACTTTTCCGAAAATTTCAAAAATTGCCTTTCAAACAAATGATTTAGATTAACATATTTTAATCAATTATTTGTTGTTCTAGTTTTTCAATATCTAATTTTCGTTTTTGTAATTTCAAGTAGTAACTTTTAGCTTTTTTATTTCCAAAATTTATAGATTTTTGGATCCAGTTTAATGCAATGTCAATATTTCCATTTGCCTCAGAAGCTAATGCCATATTAAAACAAGCTCTAGAAGCAATAGATAGATTTTTATGATCAACGAACATTTTCCATATAAGCACAGCTTCCTTCCAATTTCTATTAGAAGCATGTTTGGAAGCTTTTATAAATAAATTATTTGAGTTATCACTTCTTATTTTAAAACCTTTTATATTTTTTAAGTTTTTAAAATATTCTCTATTAATAGTAATATAATGAGGGGATATTCTGTAAAAAAATTGTTCTCCAGAATAAATAGCAGCCTTAGATATTGCAAAATCTAATGTTGGTAAACTTTTTTTTGCCAATAACATTGTTGCGCCTGTACTTTCGAAAACTTTTCTATCAAAAAATCTTTTTTCATCAATTATTTTTTGATTTTTTATATCATAAATTCTCCATCCAGCTTGAACTTCTACATCTAAAGCGGCAACATATTCAATAACTTTTTGCCATTCTCCATCTATTTTTCTCTTTTTTTCTTTAGTTCCAAGATCTATAACTCTAGAAGAAGAATCAAAAGACTCTAGAACAATTAAAGCATCAGTGTCATAATTTTGAAGATTTTTTTCTATTTTTTTCCACTTCAATGGTTGAGACATTTCAGCTGTTCCAGATCCTTTAAATTCAATTGATTCTGTTGAAATTAATGTAAACCTAGGAGAATTTGACATTTTAAATTTTAAAGAATTAATACAATCTTTTGAAGCTCTTTTATCAACCCCAATTTGTTCTCCCGAAAGAATACCATCTAAAATATTTTCTGCTTTATTATTTTTTGTGGGAGTAGTTCTATTTGCAATTACAATAGATTCGATTTCAACTGGTAGATTAATGTCTGCAGGTTTTATTGCATTAAATCTAATACTTGAGATTGAACAAGAGCTAGAAAATAGAATAATAAAGATTAGAAAAAGTATATTTCTCATGCTTTTTTTCTTCAATTTACTAAATCTTAAGTTAGATAATAACTTATATCTATACAATAAATAATTTTGGTTATTATATTTGTTGTTAATTAAATAAACATTGTTAGAATGCATAAACTTTTATTAATTATTTTAATTCCTTTAATGGTGATTTCTCAAGATTGTATAGATGATGATTATACCATGCAAGTTGGATTAAGTGTTTGGACATCTGGAATTAATGGTTGTGAAGATGGAATAGATTTTTTAGAAAATGCTGGGTATCCTTGTAACACTAGTTTAAGTACACTTAATAATCCTTTTTGGGGCTCTAATCCAAATGAAACTTTAGCAAATATTTGTGGGTGTACTTGTGAAGAACAAACACCTAATTATTGTGAAGATCCAAATGCTTGTAATTATGGAGAAATAGGGGAGTGTGAATATATTCAAGCAGGAGCATGTGATTGTGATGGGAATTTTCCTGAATCTGGATATGATTGTAATGGAAACTGTTTAAATGATATAGACGGCGATGGGGTTTGTGATGAATTTGATAATTGTTTGTATAATGAAATTTCTGTGAATATAGCAGGTTCAGATTCAGAAATAGGATGGAATATCGCACAATCAAATGGTTGGGCTGTTTTATCAGGAGGATTGGATTCCTATTCTAATTTTTGTATTCAAGATGATTGTTGGACGTTTAATATGTATGATGGAAATGGAGGAGATGGTTGGTTTGAAACAAGCTATTATATTTTTTATTCAAATACTAATGAATTAATTAGCTCTGGAACTTTAATAGATGGAAACTATTGTAGTGTAGATATCCAAATTGGAGATTCTGTTTCCTGTCAAAATGTGTATGGATGTACAGATTCTACGGCTTGTAATTATAACTGTGAAGCTAATATAGATGATTTTAGTTGTGAATACGCGGATCCATATTATGTAGATTGTGATGGTGTTTGTATAAATGACTTTGATGAAGATGGAATATGCGATGAATTAGAAACTAATCCTTGTGAACAATACCCAAGTCCAGGCCCTTGCTTTGCAGCTATACCAGTATATTTCTTTAATCAACAAACTTCACAATGTGAGGAAACAACATGGGGTGGTTGTGATGGAGTAGTTCCTTTTTGGACACTACAAGAATGTGAAAATGAATGTGAAAACAATTCATCCAACGAAGAACTTGAGTTAAATAAATTATTAATTAAAACAATAAATATATTAGGGCAAGAATCTATTTCAAGAGGTTTTATAATAGAACTTTTTGAAGATGGAAGTGTGAAGAAAAAATATAAAATAAAATGATAATAATTTATTAATTACTTAAATTTGTTTTATGGAAAAATGTTGTGAAAAATGTACTTGTGGACCAAATTGTCTAACAGAAAGATGTAACTGTCAATGTGGTTGTGAAAAATGTAGTTGTTGTGCTCAAGGTTGTTCTTGCTGCTAAAAATGACAAGAATTAATATCATTCCTGTTTCTGAATTAACAGATCAACATCTGATCGCAGAATATAGAGAAATAACTATGGTTCCTGCTGCCCTAAATCGTACACTCAATAGTAAAATTGGTTTTCAAAAAGAAAAAGTAAAAAAAAAATTTACTCTTAATTCTGGTCATGTTTATTTTTTCTATGATAAAGGAAAGTACCTTAATAATAGATATAAAGAAATAATAGATGAAATGAAAAAAAGAGGTTTTTCTCCAGACCCTAATAGAAAATTTCCAAAAGAAGTATTTCCAGAAGATCTATACAATGATTGGAAACCTAATAAAGAAGACCAAAAAATTATAAAAAAAAGATTAAAAGAAAAGATAAATTTAAAACCAGATTGGTATCGAAAAACAAGTTATAAATAAATAGTTTTTTATTTGTAAATTTACGCATACCCAAAAATAAAATATATGAAAAAACCCCAATTGTCTGTGTTAACAGTAATAGCTTTACTGTTTTCTGCAATTTCTATTAATGCTCAAGAATGTTCTCTATATAATACATCTTATAATGTAATTACTGACTTAGGGCATAGTGTAGGCTCTGAATGGTGGCTTAATGATGAGGTTGGAGGATGGGCTGCATTTACTGATAATGATAATGCAGGTTTTTTGACTTACGGTCCTTATGATTCCTCTGGACCTGAAGGATTAAGACAAGTTACTTATGAGCTTTTAGTAGCTGATAATAATAGTAATAATTTGGTTTACACCATTGATGTATGGGATGCTACAACAGGACAACAATTAGCTGTTTCTGATATCTATCAAGATTGGTTTAATGGTGGTGTTACACCTCAATCATTTACTTTATCATATTATCATACTGAAGGACATTCTATGGAATATAGAGTTTGGTTTCATGATACTGTAATAGGAGCTATAACGGGATTGTCTGTGACAAATGATGCAGATAATGATGGTTCTTGTGATTGTTTAGAAGCAGATACTGATGGTGATGGTGTTTGTAATCAATGGACTTATGATTGTGGAAATGTTGATATGAGTTTATTTAGTAGTAGTATGTCTTTTAATGGAAGTAATTACTATTTATCTAGTGGTAGTTATACTTGGGAAGAAGCAAATGATCTTGCTATTGCACAAGGTGGTCACTTAGTTACTATTAATTCAGAAGAAGAAAATACTTTTGTCTCTCTTTCAATGGGACAAAATTCTCCTTGGATAGGGTTATATCAAAATGAAAATTCTAATTCTTATGCTGAACCTAATGGTGGTTGGGAATGGGTGACAGGTGAGTGTTTAGATTATGAAAATTGGAGTACAGGTGAACCAAATAATGCATCAACACCACCAAATGGTGAATCTTATTCTCATATGACTAGTTATGGAACTTGGAACGATTGGGAAAATGATGCAACTGCGACTTTTATTATGGAAATAAATTGTTTAGATCCAATGGAATTATGTGCTATACCTGGATGTATGGATGAGACGGCATGTAATTATGATTATACAGCTGATACGGATGATGAGTCTTGTGAATACACTTCATGTGCTGATGAGTGTGGAGTTCCTAACGGAGATAATTCTACTTGTACTGATGAATGTGGTGTTGTTAATGGGGATAATTCTACTTGTTTAGATGAGTGTGGAGTTCCAAACGGAGATGGTATTCCTGAAGGGGCTTGTGATTGTGAGGGAAATGATTTTACAGTATATTACACTGATTCCTATTGCGAAGGTACTTTAACACAAACTACTTTAGTTAATGATTTCTGTGGAAATAATGGCGTTCCATGTGGGACAGATTATGAGCCACTAACAAATTATACTACTCCTTACACAGAAGGTTCATTCATATTGACACCAACAATAGGTTCATACTTATTTTATGGTTCATTTGAAATTCAAGATGGTACGGAGATTATGTTGACTTTAGATAACGGTGGGTTATTTAATTTAATTGATATTCCAAATCCTTATATAGAAACTTGGGGAGATGGAGTGGATTTCTATGATTACCTGTTCTGTTGCGAAGAGGAAGCAGATTACCCTTGGTGTGAATATATAGTAGATTGTGAAAATCCTGCTCTCCCGAATCTGACTATTATTGGTTCTAATGGCTCAGTAGTTGTTATTGAGGACGGTTTTTGGGGTGATAGTAATATTGAAGGATTATTTAATGATGTTGAATGGGTAAAATTGATTTCTAATAATGCTAAGATACATTTAGATAATGGTATTATATTAAGTTACATGCCAGTTTGTGATTTGGTGTTTTGGGATGTAGCTATATCAGACGTGTGTGGAAACTGTAATACAGACATTAATTCTGATGGTATATGTGATGAGCTTCAAGAATATGATTGTTGTGGTGTACTTGGTGGAAACGGTGACACATGTAATGGTGTATGTGGCGCGTGTGATGATAACACATCATGTCTAGATGAGTGTGGAGTCCCTAATGGAGATAATTCTACTTGTTTAGATGAGTGTGGTATTCCTAATGGAGATAATAGCTTATGTTCTGATTGTTGTGGTGTTCCTAATGGAAACGGTGATACATGTAATGGTGTATGTGGCGCATGTGATGATAACACATCATGTTTAGATGAGTGTGGTGTTCCTAACGGAGATAACTCTACTTGTTTAGATGAGTGTGGTGTTCCAAATGGAGATAATTCTACTTGTACTGATGAATGTGGTGTTGTTAATGGTGATAATTCTACTTGTTTAGATGAGTGTGGAGTTCCAAACGGAGATGGTATTCCTGAAGGGGCTTGTGATTGTGAGGGAAATGATTTTACAGTATATTACACTGATTCCTATTGCGAAGGTACTTTAACACAAACTACTTTAGTTAATGATTTCTGTGGAAATAATGGCGTTCCATGTGGGACAGATTATGAGCCACTAACAAATTATACTACTCCTTACACAGAAGGTTCATTCATATTGACACCAACAATAGGTTCATACTTATTTTATGGTTCATTTGAAATTCAAGATGGTACGGAGATTATGTTGACTTTAGATAACGGTGGGTTATTTAATTTAATTGATATTCCAAATCCTTATATAGAAACTTGGGGAGATGGAGTGGATTTCTATGATTACCTGTTCTGTTGCGAAGAGGAAGCAGATTACCCTTGGTGTGAATATATAGTAGATTGTGAAAATCCTGCTCTCCCGAATCTGACTATTATTGGTTCTAATGGCTCAGTAGTTGTTATTGAGGACGGTTTTTGGGGTGATAGTAATATTGAAGGATTATTTAATGATGTTGAATGGGTAAAATTGATTTCTAATAATGCTAAGATACATTTAGATAATGGTATTATATTAAGTTACATGCCAGTTTGTGATTTGGTGTTTTGGGATGTAGCTATATCAGACGTGTGTGGAAACTGTAATACAGACATTAATTCTGATGGTATATGTGATGAGCTTCAAGAATATGATTGTTGTGGTGTACTTGGTGGAAACGGTGACACATGTAATGGTGTATGTGGCGCGTGTGATGATAACACATCATGTCTAGATGAGTGTGGAGTCCCTAATGGAGATAATTCTCCATCTTCTCCATAAGCAGCAATCTCATCTCCAATATTTGGAGTAGATTCCCATGAGTTTAATGGTAAACCAATAATCATATTGTTTCCAGTATTTGCTGGCTCTTCAAAATGAACTGGTCTT
>CACAKI010000021.1 GCA_902533035.1 uncultured Bacteroidota bacterium
ACCATAGATGTAACAGTAACGGGTGGGGTTCCAGATACTTATATTTATTCTTGGCAAAATACAGAAACAGGAGAATTACTTACCACTAATCAGGGTCAAGGAACTCAATCGGTAAGTTTATTAGGACCAGGAACTTATTCAGTGACTGTTATTGATGCAAACTATGAATTAACCCAGTGTTCTTCTTATACTCTTCCAGGGTTACAAATAACAGAACCTGATGAAATTGATTTTAATTCTGGGTTATTAGCTAATTTTTCTACTAAATCTATTCATAGTTTAAATCAATATAATAATTATGATTATCCAGATAATTATAGTTTTAACGATTTAAATGAGAATCCGAATCCGCGATTTGGAATAGATCCTGTAACTGAAGAAGCGTATAATATTGAGTGTTTTAATTATTCTACTGGGTATGTAGAAATTGATTTAAATTTATTAAGTAATTTGCAATTACCTATAGATGAAAATGGAAATCATTTAAATTCTATTTCATTGACACATAATGACTCTGGTTCTACTTTTGAATTAAATAATAATAGATTTCAGGATTTAATGGCTGGTTTATATATTCTAGAGTTAACAACTATTAACAATTGTGTTTATACAGATTCTATTGAGTTAACTGAACCTTCAATTGATTTTAATAATTGGGTTCAAGGTATTGAGATACAGGGTGATTTGTTAGTTTGTCAAAATGAACAATTTGCTAAATATTATATTGAATTAGACTCTACTGCTTGGAGTTATATTCCACCAAGAGGTTTTGAAATAACTTGGGAAATAAATGAAGAACAAGGATCGTTTGTAACTTATGATGAAGAATCTGATATTGATAACGATTATTTTTGTTATGTAAATTGGAATGAGAATATTCAGGATTCTGTTAATATTAGTTTTGCAATCAAAGATATTAATACAGGTTGTGATACAATAAAATCAGCTTCTATTGAAGTTTTAAACACACTTGTTCCAGACACGACTACTGTTTTAGAAATTGCTGGCGGAACGAATGTTCTTATTGCTAATGTTAATGAAAGTTTGATGGATTTTCAATGGGGATTTGAATATATTGGTGGTGGACTTTGGGGTTTAGAAGAATCCTTGTGTGACTCAGCCTTTCTTTCATATTGTAATTATTTAAATTATACTAATAATGGTCAGATATTTGATACAGATGCTTTTGATGTTTTTGATGGAGATCCAGTAAATGCAGACATTCATTTAGACGCTTTAAATTTTAGATATTTTATTGACACCTGGTTTGATGATCAACCAGGCCAAAGTTCTAGGCCTCTTTGTTATACTAGGTCTTATTGGAATCCAAGTTCATTACCATCGCCTAATACAATTTCTTTAGAAGAGGAGTCGCAAAACCTTATATCTCTTTTTCCAAATCCAACTTCAGGTGAATTATATTTTTCAGGTAAAAATATTGATCAAATAACATTATTTGATTTATCAGGAAAAGAAATAAAATGTGAAATTAATTACAATTCTAATTTTATAAAATTAGATGATTTGATTAATGATGGTGTTTATTTTTTAATATTTAAATCTTCAAATCAAGTAGTAACTAAAAAATTCATTTTAAGTAGATGAAGAATTTTTTAAAAATATTACTTATTTTTTTTGTGTGTTTTAATTTAACTGCTCAGCAAACAGTTAGCGATAAATTATATAGAGAAGTGTCTTTAGCTGTGATAAAAAAGTTATACGTTTTCCAGAATGCAAATCCAATGTTAGACCCAGAGTCTTTTTTGAACAATTTTAGTGAAGATGCAAAAATATTAAATGATATTCCTTCTTTGCATATTGGTTTTGGTGGTTTTTATAAAAATTCTAGTAAAATAAATCCTGGAAAATATGTGCAATTGATTATTAATGACTTTTATGGATATGATCCGTCAAGTATATACTTTGATTTAATAATTAGAGAGATTGGAGATTTAGAATTAATTGGTGATCAAGAAGGGTTTGTAACTGTTTATGCTACTAAAAAGAGAGATGGATGGAAAATGAATGTTGCAAATGGTAATAAACACGCTATTGAGATTAATGATGATTTAGATTTAGAATTTGAATTATATTTTTTAGATTCAGAAAAATATTATCGAAAAGAAATTGATCGAATTGAAAATAGCATCAGTCAAATCTCAGAGTCAGAAAAACAGTCTTACAATCCAGAATACACTTTATTAACTAAAGCTCTTTCCGAAGCAAAAGATAATTTAACAGATAAGATAAAAAACCCAGGTTCCTATCATATTGAAATTAAAGATATAAGTCTTTCAAAAAAAGAGAAAGGTCTGGATTTTGGTTATTCTGCCAAATCTAAAGATTTGGTCAAAAAACAGGGCCCTATTATTTATAAACCCAGTGTGGTGGGTATTTTTGCTTCTAAAAAGAAGAAACAACTCGATTTACTTATTTCCAAAAAAAATGGCAGGAATCAAGAATGTTTGGATACAATTAAATCTCCAAAAACTGGGTATTCTATTCTAGATGCAGATTTCTGTGAGGAAAGTGATGGAAAAATAAAAATTTCAGCTGATGATGATGAATTGGCCGGAACAATAGTGATTGATGTAGATAAACTAAATTTTAAAAAAAGGAAACAAATCAGATGGGGTGTCTTTTGCTTACATTCCAGTAAATTTCTGGAATATTAAATATTTTTTTGATGTAAAGTATAAATACAATTTATCGCCCATTAGGTATTTTTCTGATAATAATTTTAATATTTCTAATAAAAAAAATCATATTAATGCATCTAAAGAGTTTACATTATATTACACAGTTAGTGATATGTTCGAAATTCCAAATAATTTTAAAATTTTTATGGGTATTGGATACGAAGATGGAGAGTATCATTATGAAATAAATCGTGGATTATATAATGAGCAAACTTACTATGCTTCAGACTATGCAGAGGTAGGAGAATATCAAAGAAATGTTAGACTGCAAAATATTAATGAAGAACAGGTTCTAAAAATTGAAAAAATAATTTTACCAAAGTTTGAATTTTTATATAAATTTGAACAAAAAATATTAGGTAAGATTCAGCCATCTTTTTCGTTTTTTGTAGGATTTAATCAGCTAAAATTTAAATCAATAGATTATAAAAGTACTGCCGATGGATATTATTCAGGTATATTAGGCGATAATTATTTTAATGAAGAAATATATGACTCTCATAATCTAGGAGTTCATAATTTTGGTGGATACGTAATTAATTCAGGTGATTTTGAAAGTTTGGGTTTTGTGAATGATAAAGTTTTTATGATTTCTTATGGATTGGATTTTTCTTTTAAATTCAATAAAATACTTTCTTTCAAATTTGGTTTGGAAAATTCTAAATACTCGGGTGACGTTTTTCAATTTGATAATATTGAAATAGGCCAACCATTATTGAGTGGTGATAATAGTGAATTAAATTCATTAAATAATATCATAAAAGATGATGAATTAAGGTTTTTTACTTTTAATTTTGGTTTTAAATTTAAATTTTAATTATGAAAAAATATATATATCAATGTGATTCATGTGGAAATAAATGGAAAGATTTAAATCCTGAGGAATGTCCACAATGTCAAAAAGAAGATTTTCATATTGACTCGGAAGTCAAAGGTAAAAAAGCTTTAATTTTTATTATTGCATGTTTAATGCTATCTGTTTCTGGGTTTTTATTGTGGTATTTTTCAATACAAACATCTGTAACAACATATATTGTAAGTTACGATAGAACTGAGAGTGGCGTCATTAAGGTTATTACCGAACCAAAAATTGATGATTTTGAAAAATTTGATTTTTCATTTAAAAATTTAACTACTGATAAAGAAGTGAAACGAATAGAAAATAATTTATATCCATGTGAAAGTGGTGAAATTATTTTTAGTTTTAAAATTGGGGAAGAAATTGAAAATATTCAAATTATTGAAGAGCAATCTATAGGTGTTTATACTTTAAAAGAAGATATAAATGGAAATTTAAAATATCATCCGGAATCTGGTTGTGGAGAAGCTCCTCGTCAATTAAGAGCAAAAGTTAAATATGACAAATCTAAGTGTCGTTATATTGTAGTAGTTACAGATGAGAATAATAAAAAAGAAACAAAAGGTTTAGAAATATCATGGGGTTCTGAAAATAATTGGGAAAAAAATGTATTGCAGAAAAAATTTGATCAGGTAAAACAACCTTTTGATGTTTTCGTGAGGTATGATAACAATATAATTATAAAAGCAACACCTTATGAAAAAGTAGCTCAATGTAAACCTCAGGGATGTAAACCAAATTGTATAGATTTTGTTCAAAGTACCTTTAGTAAATGGAAAAAAGATGTTTGTAATGATGATCTTGGTTCTGAGTTTTCTAGTGTTGGGAAATGCTCTTCTAGTTCTGATAATATTGATGTTTCTTATCCAGGTGGAACAACTGATATAGATAGTTTTGTTGCAGAGGCTTGCATGGGCTTGATTGATGTTTCTAGTTATTCAGTTGCAGATGTAGTATACTCAAGTAATGGTGGTTGTGAAGTTTTATCTGATAATAATAAAATAAAAAAAATCATTTTTAATTAGTTTTTATGAAATTTTTTTTTGTCATATTTCTATTTTCTTATTTTTTGTCTTCACAGAACCCGGCTTTTGTTTATTTGGATCTTTCTAAAATTACTAGATATATTTCAGTGGCAGAGCAAGTTGATTTTATTATGAATTCTCATACGGATGTTATTGTGTATATTTCAAATGGAAACAATCCTGAGTATTTTAAAAAAGAAGATTTTTCTTATGATAGTTTTTTAAGTTTAATGGAAGGGGCAGGTGGATATTATTCACCTGATTTAAATGAACTTACTGATTCTGAAAATATAAATAATCATTTTTCTAATAATGGTCTTTTAAATGGACTTGATGATTTTTTTTCAAATAATCGTTTTACGTTTTATTTCATTTTTCCTGGTGAACATTTAACTAGAAGATTTAGTAGATCGCCTAATGAAATGATAATAAAGCCTTTTTTATTATCTAATAAACTATTAAAAAGAGATGGAAACCTTATTAAAAATTGTAAAGTAATTCTTTTATATGATGATAAAGACAATTCATTAAAAGCAAATATTAAATCAAAAATAAATGAAAATTATGAGTTTAAAAATTTTTAAATCGACACTATATTTAGTTTTCTTTTCATGTTTTTTTATTTTTTCTCAAAATTTAAAAACCCCAGATGTTTTTACTAAAAAAACATTAGAAGAAGACATGCAAAAATTTTATAATGGTAAAAGTAATTTAGAAAATGAATCAGTTAATTCTAGTGGGAGTTGGATAGTTTATTCGGATAGGGAAAATAACTATTTATATCGTAATCCTGGCCCAGATCAACCAAAAATGCCAGATAGTTCAGGAAAATCAATCACGGTAGGGTTTTTTGATGCTTTTTATGTGCGAGAAATTAAATATGTATCTGGTCAAAATTATTTAAAAATACATAAGATTGGTTATGAAAATCAAATTTATGGTTGGGTGAATGCAAAAACATTAGTTTTATCGCAACATTGTTTATTGACTGATATATCAATAAAGGGTTCTGGCATTAAAGTTCCTGTTCCTAAAAAAGGAATGATTTTGGTGTCCTTAGGTGAATTAAAGAAAGTGGTAGGCCCCAATCAAATTGCTGAAGCAGAAAAAAACTTTGTCAGAAAAGTTTTATTATAAAACGCCGCTTATTAAGAACTCTACCTCAACTGGACAGTCTTTAGGAAAATTCAATATATATTTTGTTTATAAGTATGATTCTTTTAATAAATCTTGGTTATTAGGTAGAAAAGATAAATTAACAGGAAAGTCAAATCAGGAAACAAATATGTTGGGTTGGACTGTAAAATATACTGTAACTCCCTGGTCTACTAGAGTTTGTTTTGAGCCAGTATCAGCGCCATCTTATAATGATGTTGAGTTTATTCAAGGTGAACCAGGTTTAATACCTGGCTATGAAGATAAAAGACATTTAATAACAGGTTTAGAAAATAGATTTTATCCAAATTTTCTTGATACATTTAATCCTGATAATAGTCAGACTTATATTATATCTTTCAGAGCCGAAAAAATTCCAAATGATAGAATGAGAATGCCGTTATTGAATGATAAAAAAACAAGCATTTGGACAAATCCCGAAGAACCAAGTGATCAGCGAACAATATATAACGTAGTTAGTATAGCTAAAGATAATAGTGGCCTTGATGAAAATCAAAAGATGATCTATGAAAAAAAGAAGGATGTATTACTTAAATTCCAACAGGATGTTAATATTATTTTTGCTATTGATGCTACTGGAAGTATGATAGATTTCAAATCTAAAATTGCAGAAAGTTTATCAAGAATTGATGAATTGAATAAATTTAATCAAAATGCTAATTTATCTTTTGGTTTTATATTTTATAGAGATTATAAGGATGGTGGTCCTAAATCAGGAAAAAAACTTTCAATTAACTCTCAAAAATCTGATAGAGAGCAGGTAGCTTTGGAATATCTACCACTCTATCCTGCAACTAAATCTAACATGAAGGCATTTCAATCAATAATTAATTCAACTGACTTTGGCAGTCAATTTGATACAGACATAGCTACTAATGAACCAGAAGCTTTATATAACGGTTTGATAAATGGTTTGTCAGGTATATTTAAAAATGATGGCTCTGATCAAGAAAAAAAATATCAAGAACAGAGTAATGTTGTAGTGTTAATTGGAGATTGTGGGAATTATAAGGATTCAGATGATATTAATAATTATAATAAAGATCAGGTTTCAGAACTTTTTAAAAAATATAACATTAATCTTATTACTTTCCAGGTAAATAATGATGGAACACCAGCATATTCTAAATTCTATCTTCAAGCAATGAAAGTTGGAACGGATGTTGGAGAAGACTGGATAAAAGGAAAAGAAGGTGGAAACTTACAATTAAGAGTGAAGTGGAAAAAAGAAGAAGAGAATAATAGTGAAAAAATTTACAAACTAGATTTTTATAGTGAAGCCAATGCTAAAGTTAACGAACGATCAGAGAATTTTACACCTATTTTCTCTAAACTGGTTCTTGCTCCTAAAAAGACAGAGTTTAATCCTAATCAACTAAAAACATTAATTGAAAAATCTTTTAGTGAGTACATGGAAGCTTTATCTACGAATATTAAACTTTTAAATGATTTAATAAATACTAATATTGGTGGACAAAAGCCATCTCCATTATTAATTGCTCAACTTATGGAGCTTTTTAATTTTTCTGAAGAAGAAGCTTTAGCATGGGTGCGTCAGCAAGAAATTACAGTTGAAGCATTAGTTCTTGAGAACTATCTTTCAGATGAAAAAGCTGTACAAAGAGTTGCTTTTTTGACAGGAGATGAGTTAGATGAATTAGTTAATGCAATAGACGTTATGATTGGAAAACAATATGGCTCAAAAAAAGATGATTATGTAAATAAAAGAAAATCTTTTCAAAGAGGCTTAATCAAAATGGTTGAAACAATAATTGGTTCAACTGGTGTCGAAAATTTAACTATGGACGATGCATGGAAAGTCCTGTTTGGAGCACCTTTTGAGATGAATCAGTATAAACATCTTAAAACAATTAAACTTTCTACACTTTCTACACAAAAGGGAAAAGTAAAAAAAGATTTAGATGAATTTATAGAGTATTTTTATGAAAAAAGTGAAGATTTTATTAGAAAGACAAAAAGTTATGTCGTTACAAATAAATATGAAAGAAGACAGTTTAAAATATATGGTGTGCAAGGTACTTTTTACTGGGTTCCACTAAAAGATCTTCCAGCAACTTCAAATTAATAATATGGGTTTTGTTGTAAAAAATTTAAAGTGTAAGTATAAAACATCACCTCCAGTACTTGAAATAAAAAATATAAAAATTAATACTGGTGAAGTGGTGTTTTTTTTAGGTGCTTCGGGTGTTGGAAAGAGTACTATACTAGAGACTTTAGGTTTAATGAATAACACTATTCTCTCAAATAATCAAACTGAATTTAAGTATCTTGATAAAAATTCAAATTCAGAAAATTTTTTAAAAATTTGGGATAAACCTGAAAGTTATTTGGCTGATTTTAGAAAAATAAATTTGAGCTTTATTTTTCAAAGCACTAATTTATTTTCAACTTTAACTGCAGAAGATAATGTACTGCTTCCTAGTATGCTTTCGGGAAAAAGTTTAATAGAGTCAAAAAACATTTCTTATCCTATTTTTAAAAAAATATTTTCTAAAGAATACAAAGAGATTCTACATGGAAAAATGATTTTTGAAATGTCCGGTGGTCAAAGACAAAGATTAGCATTTGTAAGAGCCATTAGCTCAACTTATAATGTTTTGTTTGCTGATGAACCTACTGGTAATTTAGATTGGGCTAATGCAAACAATTTAATGAGTTATTTAATTATGGATGTTAAACAAAAAAAAAGTACCGCTATTATCGTTTCTCATGATATCTCACTTGCTGTTAAACATGCTGATAAAATTATTTTTATAGATAAAAGAAAAAAAACTGATGGAAGTTTTTTTGGTTTTATATCTGATTCCGAGACTTATTGCAAAAACCCAGATGGGAATTGGTATAATCTAGAGGTTTATAAAAATGATAAACATGATTTTATGAATACTGAAAAAATAGAGTTTTATTTCAAAGAAAAAATTTCTAAGCAAAATTTACATCTTTAATATATTTTTTTATGGAAAACATGATTCAATATCTTTCTTTTTTTATTATTTGTGTTACATTATTGTTTTTTCTGTATTCTTTATTTTCTTACAAACGTTTAATTCCGTTTTATAAGAAGTTTATTATTCCTGAGTTTTTTTATTTATGTGGAAAGAAATATATTAATTTATTTATTTTATTTTGTATTATTTCTCTTTCATTATTTGCAATGGGTTTTGGGAATGGTTTGATTTCTCATTTATCTAAAAAAATGAATGATCCTTTTGTTTCTTTTGTAGATGTAGCTGTTAAAAAAGGATTTTCTATTCAAGAGTATTATAAAAAGTTTGCTTCTATCAATCAAAATAAAGAAGTTTCTATTGAAGAATTATTTCTTGATAATTATGGTTTAGAAGAGGCGCCAAGTTATATTTTTCAATCTTATGAAGATTTTAAAAATCCAATTTCTGGATTAACAAAAAATATAAAAATCCAAGAAATAGATTTATCATCAAAATTATATCAATTCTTAGTAGAGGAAAATAAATTTTTATCTGATTATAATAAATTCACCAAAGGTTCTGGAAAAGATTTTGGTGTTATTATTTCTGCTGATTGGTTAAGAGAAAACCCAACAGATGATATTAGCACTCTGGTTTTTCCTCAGTATTTATTATTTATAAAATATGGAGTGAACACTCAAGAGATTTATTATCCTATACCAGTTGTTGGTGTTGTTGAACGTTTACCTGAAGGAGTAGGGGCTTTAGTTCAAGAGCCATTATTTGATTTATTACAACAAGATACTGATGCCTTTTCTTTACTAGGAAAAAGTGGAGGTTCTTTCAGGTGTTTTGTTTCAAATACATCAGATTCTGTTTTTATAGAAAACTTTCCAGATAGTATTCTTTTTGAGCTAACCCCAAATTATATTACAGGTTTTTCTCCAAAAAGATTAAACCAAAAAAATCCAAAGGAAAACATCAAAAATTTTGATAAAAGTGGTTATTTTGAAATTAATCCTGATACACTTCAATATTCTCGTTTAAAAAAAATAATAGAGCAGTATCCAGATAAATTTTTCCAATTTTTTGATTATTATAGAATTGATGCTTTTAATGCTTCAGAAGCTGGGAGAGTACAGTTCAAGTTCAAAAATACGCAATTAGATAAAATCGAAAAACTAAGTCTTTTTTTGCGAAATTTTTCGGATCAAGAGGTTGATATGTCAATTGTGAAGTCTAAGCAGAATTTTGATTTATTTAATAAGCTGGCAATTTCTCTTTCTGCTATTCTTGCTTTTTTCAGTATAGTTTCAGTCATACTATATATTACTAACTTAGTAACGTCACATATTTCAAGGAATAAGAAGAATTTAGGTACTTTAAAAGCCTTTGGTTTATCCAATTCAAACATCACTTTCATTTATTCTTGTATTTCATTAGGAATCGTGTTCATTGCATTTTTTGTTAGTTATTTTCTATGTCAATTAGTAGGCACATTGCTCATAAAATACTTAACATCAAATATTTTTAATATAAAAGATACTAGTGCTATAATTTATCAGTCTTATTCATTATATACTTTGTGTGGTATATTTATTGGAGTTCCTTTCCTTTTTATTTTATTTAAGTTAACTAAAAGTTTAAAAAATTCAACTCCAGGTGATTTGATTTATGAAAGAGATTAATTGTTTAACTTTTTTTTGTAAATTTAGCTCCTAAACCCCTAAAAACTATTTAATTATGAAAGGATTTAAACCTTGTTCACAAGGTCATTTTTATAAAGAAACACTTTCGTCTTGCCCTTATTGTGATTCAGGAACAGATGAAGGAACTGTTAAAACAAGTGAGCAATCGACTGAACAAACCGCTCCAGTTACTGAATCAAATACCTCTACTGATAGTAGTAATACAGACGGAACATTAGTTTTTGGTACTGGTGAAAAAACAAAAGAATTTTCAGGGGAGACAGATGTACCTTCTTCTGATGACACAACAAATTCATTAGGAGATTTAGATAGAACTATAATTTCTGGAGACACAAAAATGGATGATGATGATGATTCTACTTCTGCTCCAAGAAGAAAAATAAAGGGATGGATAGTAACATTTGACTTAGAGTCTTTCGGTAGGGACTTTAAAATACATGAGGGAAATAATAATATTGGCAGATCTCCTGTGAATGATATTACTGTTCCTGATGAAAAGGTTTCAGGTAAACATTGTGTGATTTTATATCGTCATGCTGAAAAAACTTTTTTTATTAAAGATAATATGTCTAATAATGGAACTTTTTTGAACGGAAATTCTCTTCCTCCTGATCAGGCTTCTGAATTAAAAGATGGGGATAAAATTAAGGTTGGAGATGTTGTATTCTTGTTTAGACAAGCATTTTAAAATGAGAGTTTCTTTCTTTTTTTTATGTGTTTTTTTTTGGAGCACTTCTTTTTCACAAGACTTTGAAGAATTTCAACCACTAACAATAACATCAGAAATTCCGGTTAATATTAGTAAGGATAGATTTCCGACTATTGATTTTAATTTTCATTCTAGAGATCCTAACAAAATTCAAGATTCTAATTTAAAACTATCTGAATTTTTAGGGGGAGATCAAAAAGAGGTTTTAGATGTTGCTTTTGAAGTTATTCAGGATACGGTAGATTATTCAGATGCAAATAAATGTGTTTTAATTCTTTTAGAAAGCTTGAGGCATAGTGATAAAAGAGAACAAAACAAAACATTTGAAAAGGCTTTAAATGAATTATTTGATGAAAATATAATTAGGCCTGGTGATCAATTTAAAATTTGTACATTTTCTCATAAAAAGAATGGGACTGTTTTAGTTTCTTTGAATGAAAATTTTACAGATAATGTTGACAAAATCAAAAGTACTTTCAAACCCAAATCTTCCTATAATAATAGATCTAGTGACATTCTCAGTGCTATAGAAGAGGGATTGGAAATGCTTTCAGAGTTTGATACTGATCTTCCAAAATTTATTTTTTTACTTTCAGATGATAATATAAGTAAAAAAGAAGCTAAAAAATTATGGGATGACATCATAAAAGATGCAAATAAACGTGGGGTGGTAATTAATAATATTAAATACAATAGAGCTGACAATAGTAGCCATGATGTTTCTGTTCTTTCAAAAGGAACTTTTGGAGAAAGTAAAATTTTAACTTACAGTTCAGGTAGATTAAATGTTCATAATGAGAAAAAGAAAGAAATTAAATCTTTTATTAAAAAAACATTATCTAATGCTGTCAAGCATTCTAAAGGAATTAACTATAAAGTTAGTGCAGACTTATCTAATAACTTCAAAGATGGTAAGAAATATAGATTGCAATTAGATATTGCTGAACTTGGTTCAGTTTCATTTAAATATAAAGCTCCTGGGAATTGGGTTGTTAAACAATTTCAGGTTAATACTCTTTTAGCTTCTATTGTTTCTGCTTTGATTTTCATTTTTTTATTATTGATTATCATACTTATTATTTCTTCAGCTAAAAAGAGAAAGAGAATAAGACAACAGTTAAATCAAAATTTAATTCAGGAACAACAAAGTTTAAAAGTTGAACAAGATAGAATAAATCAAGAACAAGAAGCATTTAAGAAGAAAGAAGCAATAAAACAAGAATCAATAAAAAATAGGAGAGAGGCAGAAAAAAAGAAAAAACGAGAAGAGAGATTAGTGAAAGAAATGAAAAACATAGGGCCTTTTCCTATTTTAAAATATACATATGAAGGTAAAACAAGAGAATTTTTGATAAATAAGCCAATTGTAAAAGTAGGTAGAAAAGAAGATCAAAATGATTTATTTATTCCAAGTCCAAATTTCTCACGAACACATTTTTCTATTAGGTTTTTCGAAGAAAAGTATAAGATAATAGATAATAAAAGTACAAATGGCGTACTTCTTAATGGTAAAAAGATTAAAGAAGCTTTTATTAAGCCAGGTGATGTCATTCAAATAGCTAAGGTTAAATTTTATTTTTTGTAAACTATGGGGTTAAAATATAAATATAATGCAGGAACATCAATAGGAAAAGTGAGAAAAGGCAATGAAGATGCTCATGGTCAGTTGTTCAGTGATGAAAGTAATGGAAATGGTTCTGTATTTGTTGTTTGTGATGGAATGGGAGGACATGTTGGTGGAGCAGTGGCTTCACAAACAGCAGTAAATTCGATTATTTCTTTTTTTAAATCTGATTATCGTCCAGATCCAATTAGTGCTATAAAAGATGCTATTTCTTTTGCAAATCAAAAGATTTTTCAATTATCTAAAGAAAGGCCAGAACTGAAAGGCATGGGTACAACTTGTGTTATTTTATTGCAAAGAGATAATGATTTATATATTGGGCATGTAGGAGATAGTAGAATTTATATTCAAACAGATAAAGAAATATTTAGGTTAACAAAAGACCATTCTTATGTTCAGGGTTTAGTAGATCAAGGAGTTATTGTAGAAAAAGATGGTTTATCAGTTGATGAACAAATGGATGCTCATCCAAGAAGTAATGAATTATCTAGAGCAATGGGTATAAGGGAACATGTAGAACCTGAGGTTTGCCCTACTCCTATTCATGCAAAGAAAGGAGATAAATTTATTTTATGTACTGATGGTTTGACAGGTTTAGTTAATGATTTAAATATTTGTGCTACTTTAAATAATAATCACGATTCTTCTAAAGTAATAAAAGATTTAATTAAGATGGCTAATAATGCTGGAGGTAAAGATAATATTACAGTATCGTTAGTAACTATTACTGGTAGTCCTTATGAAAACACACAATTTATCAATAAAAGTAATGAAAGAATTGTGATTTCAGGAACTCATGAACATGTGATTCCAGAAAGTAATTCTAGCTTTAATGATTTTTCACAAAAAATGTTATTTGTCTTCAATTCTAAGAAATTATTATTACTATCATCTTTTGTAACGGTTTTTTGTTTAGGTATCGGGGTTTTTATGTTAATGCCAAAGAACAATGACAATGGTCCATTTGCAAATAACCAATCGAAAAAAACAGAAAAAACAATTGAGGAAGAAGAAGATGAACAAGAAGAAAGTAATAGTGGTTCATCTAAAAATATTGAAAATTCAAATAAATCAACTACAAAAAAACAAAAAGATGATATAGCAAATGCAAAAAAAGACCAACAGATAACATGGATGAAAGACCATGAGAGTGATCGTAATTGGAAAAGCTTATACTATAAATACGCTAAATCTAAATATAAAGAGAACTCAAAAGGGAGTTATACTCAGGGAAAAGCATGGTTAAACACAAAAAATGATAATGGTAAAAAATACAAAGATATATTAAGAGTAAATCAAGATTACCATGACCTTTCTAAAATAAAGGTTTTATATATCAATCAAAAAAAATTTGAAGAGCTTAATAACACAAAAAAATCAAACCGATCAAATAATAACAATGAAAATAACTCATCAGGATCTAGTTCTGGTTCATCCAGTGACTCTGGTGATGTCGAATCTAATGGTGAAAGTGGTAACACATCTGGTGGTGGCGAATCAGCAGGTGATAGTAATGATGCTCCAGAGAATAACGAGACTAATTGTGAAGACATAGGTGATCTAGAAGCATGGAAAACATGTTGGGAAAATAAAAGTTATGAAGCGTGTTACAAGAATGAACACATAAAAAGATTTAAATGCTTAATAAAGATGAAAGACGATAAGGAAGAAGGTATTGATGTTACAAGCGTCAGGGGTAGAGGAACAGGAGCTCCTTTTGTGATGTATAAGATAAAAAAAGATACTGCTTCTAGCACATTACAAAATTGTGAAGGACAATAATAATATCATTTTTTAAAAAAAATAATGTCAAAGACTACTCGTAGAAAAAATATATCTAAATCTGAAGAGATTAGGTTAGCTAAGATGGATTTAAAGCCTTTGGGTTATAGATTTATCTTAGATGAACATAATGCGCCTATTAGTTTAGGTGCAGGAGGTGTGGGTTCAGTATATAAAGGTTTTTCAAGATATTCAGGTTTTCAAGTAGCTATAAAATGTTTGAAGAATGAATACATACAAGATCGAGACATAATAAATAAGTTTTTAATTGAGGCAAATATTTACATGGAATTAGATCATCCTAATATTGTAAAGTTAAAAGATTTTATAAGTAATGAACAAACTAATTTTAGATCTTATGCAATACTTGAGTTAGTTGATGGTATTGATATGAGGTATTGGATGAAAAGAGCATGGAATAATACCGCTATTCCAATTGAAATAGCCGTGCCATTAATGAGAGAGATTTTAGAAGGTATTCAATATGCACATAATCGTAAATTAACTATGGATGGCTATGATGGTGTTTTGCACTTAGATATAAAACCAGGCAATATTTTAGTAACATCTTCGGGTGTTAAGATTATTGATTATGGAATTTCGCAAGGGGGTAATGCTGAGAGGTCTAATAGAATGATGTATAGTTTACCTTATGCTGCTCCAGAACAGTTATCATTAGATTCAGTTTTAGACAAAAGAACAGATATTTATGCTTTAGGAATTTTATTTAGAGAAATGGTAACGGGTCAAACTTGGATACCGTCTGTAGTTAGAGATACTGATGTGATAAGAGATTGGATAAAACATAAAACTTTACCACCTATTTCAGAATCTTCAGGTAATGATAATTTAAATATCCAATTAATTATTGATAAAGCTGTAGAGAAGAATCCAAATGATAGGTATCAATCGTGTGAAGAGTTTTTAATTGATTTAGAAGAATTATAAAAATGGAAAAAAAACTTGACTCTAAAAACTATGTAATTGGAAAATCTCCAAAAGCAGATTATCAAATCAAAGGTGATAAAACTGTTTCAGGTCTTCATGTTATGCTTTTTGTTAATGAAAAGGGTGAAGTCTTTATCACTGAAAATATTCCAGGTAAACAAAAACCAGAATCCACAAATGGAACTTTTATAAATGGAAAAAAATTACAAAAGGGATCATTTCATATGTTGCAAGGTTATGAAATTGTTAAACTAGGGAATACAACAATTAATTGGAGGGATATTGTTCAAAATGAAGGTGTTCAGTCTGAAAAAGAAGTGGATTCCAAGTTTTTTGAAAAAACAAAAATTTCTCAAGGATCTAATAAAGGTTTAAAGACTTTTTTCATAGTTTTAATTGCTATTATTTTAGTTGCGGCGATTACTGCTCTTTTATTATCTGTTGGTGATAAACAGAAATTAACTGGGGAATGGATTTCTGAGAATAATTATAATGTGTCATATGAGTTTTTTGAGGATGGAACATTTTCTTATGATTCTTTGGGTTTTTCTAAATATGGAACATGGGTGGTCTTTAAAGATTCAAATGTTAAAAAAATAGAATTACAATATAATGAAAATGATATGCCTATATATATTAAAAAACTTGTTAATAGTCAGTACAATAGAAATCAATTGACTGGAAGTGAAGTTGAAGATGCTTATTATGGTAATTTATTTAATATGACAAATTCGTATACATATCCTATACAAATATTAGGTTTTTCTCCATCTGGATTTAAAACAAGTCGTGCTTTAAAAACAAAGGTTTATGTGACTGCTGAAAATTATAGAAATGTGGTTGCTACCAAAACTATTACACAAGGTTATTATACTTTTACAGGAGAGTTCACTGATATTTCTAAAGGTTGGCAACAAATAGGTTCTGGCTCAGTGAAAAATAAAGAAGAGGTTTCTTTAGATCCTGTTATAATAGCACCCGGTCAATCATTTGGTTTTTTAATTATTTCAAGAGGACTGAATCGTTTTAGTCGTGATACTGAAAGAATGTATGTAACAAATACTAATTCAGAAGATCATTTTTTACAGATTTCAAAAGGTCAAGCTACTTTTCAAAACAATCGAAGGTATAATGGTAAAGTTTTAGTAGAAGATTGTTTTAAATATGGCGTAAATGACCGTTGTGTAAAAAGTAGAGGTTCGGATAATTGGAGAGGTTCTGTAAGATATGGTTTGTTACAGAATATATTTGAGTGGAATTATAATTTTGAAAGTGATGGATCTATTGAATTAAATAATAATTATTTTTTTAAAAACATTGAATAATGGCAGATAAAATATATCACATAGGAAGAGATAAGTTTAAAAATCAAATTTATGTTAATGATGATTCTGTTTCATCAATTCATTCTCAGCTTATTTTTTCTGAGAATACTTGGATTTTAGTAGATCTAAAATCAAGTAATGGAACTTTTATTAATAATGAAAAAGTTGTTAGTCCAACAAAAATTCAGAATAATAATGATGTTATAAAGTTTGGTCAGTTTCTGACCAAAAAACAAAACATACTAAATTCAGTTAGAAAGTATGAATTTGAGAAAAAGAAAAACACTTCTTGTTCTGTTCCTTTAAAGGGGGACAGGCACGTTGTTATAGAATCGGATTCTATAATTTCAGGTGACAATAATTCACATAAAAATCGTTCAAAAATAAAAATTTCTTTGACATCTATTTTGGTTGGGGTGTTAATTTTACTTTGTGTTGCTTTATTGATTGTGGGAATTATATTTTGGGTAAATCAAAATAAGATAGCAGATTTAAATGAAAATAATGATGATACTGAGCAGGTAGAAGATGATGAAGAAGGTGATGAAGATGATAAAGAGGATGGAGAGAGAGAAAATACCAAACCAAAGCCAACAAAACAAAAGAAAATAAATTATCAAAAATATGATTTTTCTTGTTATGGAAAATTATTGAGTAATCGTGGTCCAGTTCAGATTGGTGAGGAGGTTGAAAACATTTTATTATCAAATATTAAGGTGTCTCGTTCTGATGAAGTTGCTTTAGGTAAATCTTCTTATAATAGATATAAAAGAAAGTATACTATTCTTTCTTCAGGTTATGAGTACAATAAGTTAAAGCGTATACTTAGAGAATTAGAATCTAAATTAGCAAGCCCTAGAGGTTTTAATTATAAGTTATATTTTGTTAAGGATAAACAAGTTAATGCTTTTACAGCAGGTGGTTATATTTTTTTCCATGAAGGTATGTATGATTTTTGTGAAAATGATTCAGAATTAGCTGCAGTTTTGTCTCATGAGATTGCTCATAACGAACTTGGTCATATAAAAGATATGGCTAAAAAACATAAAGCAGGTGTGTTAGAATTAGATCAAATATTTAGGCATACAATAGGTGGGGCTTTTAGTCAGAAAGATGAAGCTGCATGTGATTTATTTGGTATGGATTTGATCTTTCCAACTAATTATAAAAATTGTGCGGCAATGGATCTTTGGGATAGAATGTCAAAAAACAGGAGATCAGATTTATTGTCAGACTTTTTTTCTACACATCCAGCTCCTAAAAAAAGGTCTCATTGTATAGGTGAGCATTTAAATAAACATTATAATATGAATTGTGAGTAAAAAAATCATTTTAAATATAGGTCTTGTTTTTGTTTTAATTATTATTTCAATTTTTTTTGTTGCTTGTTCTACAATTAAAAATCCAGTATTAATTGGTGTTAATGATGTTGAATTAGGGGGTAATGAATCTAAAGGTATTACTTTAAATTTAGATCTTAATGTATATAATCCAAATTGGTTTAATATAAAAGCAAAAGATGTAGATTTTAATATTTATATAGATACTCTTCATTTTGGATATGGTTCTTTTAAAAATGAAATTTTAATACCAAAAAGAGATACGGTTGTAATTAATTCTTCCATAAACATTAATAATTTAAACTTTTCAAGTGATATATCTTTTAAAGATTCTTTATTAGCAGATATTTATGGTTCTGCTAGTATTTCTTTTTATCCAAAAAAATATCATTTTCATTTTCAGCAAGAATTTTCTTTTTCAGATTATATTAAACCATTATTAAAGGATTTTTTGTCGGAGGGCTCTATAGAGGTTAAGGAGCTTAAGGTAAAAGAGTTTACTCTTTCTAAAATTAATATGGAAATATTAATAGATTTTTATAATAAATCTAATATTGGTTATAAAATAAAAAATATAGAAATAGAAATTTTTGAAGATAAAAAGTATAAAAAG
>CACAKI010000022.1 GCA_902533035.1 uncultured Bacteroidota bacterium
ATGAGATTAACAATTTTATTTTTTTGTTTGGTTAATTTTTTAATTGCTCAGAAATCTGATTTAACAGGTGGTATTATAGCTTTCAATAAACAAGATATAGAAACTGCTAAGGAGTTAATTGATATTGCTTATGATAAGTATATGAAAAAAATAGCTGATGGGAATCAAGATAAACCAAAAATAATGTCAAAATTTTGGCACTATAGAGGTCAAATTTATTTCCAATTAGGTGATTTAGATATTGCTGTTCAATCTTTTTTAGAAGATATAAATTTAAATGCAAAAGGAGGGTTTCAGAAAAAATCTACAAATGCTTTAAACCTGTGTGCTATTTCTTGTATGAATAAAGCTAATGAAAATTATGAGAAAGCAGTTGAGTTAATGAAAACCGATGAAATTGCTGCAAAAGAAATTTTAACAGAATCTGCAGGTTTATTTTATCAAACTTATGATATAAAGAAAAATCCAGCTATTGGGATAATTGATACAACATCATTATTTTACTCTTGTGTTTTATATTCTGATATCAATGATCCTACAACTGATTTAATTGCTTTAGAACAGGCTGAGGAATTGGTTAGAATAAATCCAAAAGATGAACAGTTTCAAATAAGATTGTTAATTTGTTTGGAGAAAAAAGGTGATAATGAGTTATTATTATCAGCAATAAACTCTGCAAGATCTAATGTTCCAAATTCTATTGAAGTTATTACTAAAGAAGTGAATTACTATTTATCTACTGGAGACGCAGAAGGTTTGAAAAATAGTATAAATAAGGCTTTATTGGTAGACCCAAAAAATCCTCTTTTATATTTTGCATTAGGAACAGCTCTTCAGTCATTAGGTGAAAATGAAGATGCAAAAAATGCTTATTTAAAAGCAATTGAGTTAAATCCTGATTATTTTGATGCTCATAACAATTTGGCTAGTATGTATATTGATGAGTCTAATTTATTAATTGATCAAATGAATAAATTAGGATCTAGTTCTAGTGCACAAAAAAAGTATAATAGTTTAAAAAAGAAAAGAGATGCTTTATACACTCAAGTTATTCCTCATTTGGAAGAGTGTGTTAGGTTACAACCTGACAATATCACTATGCTTAATTATTTAAAGAAAATGTATTATAGTGTTGGTGATGTTAAAAACACAAAACGAATAAAAAAAATTATTGATTCTTTATAATTTTTGTGTTAGTAAATAAAAAAATAGAGGAGGCTAGTACTATTGATAGTTCTTTTTATACATCTAAATCTATTTTTTCTGAATCCAAAAAGATATTTGAAAATACCTGGCAATTTGTTACTCATGATTGTGTTTTAAGTAGAAAAAATGCATTTCCATTTTTTTTTCTTGATGAATATATAAATGAACCGTTACTTTTAGTAAAAGCTAAGGATGGGCAAGTAAATTGTTTTTCTAATGTTTGTACACATCGTGGTAATATTTTAGTTGAAGAGCATTCTGAAATGAGCGATTCTTTAACGTGTCGTTATCATGGGCGAAGATTTAATACAAAAGGGAACTGTCTATTTATGCCAAAATTTGAAAATGTGAAGGGATTTCCTTGTAAATCGGATGATTTACCTAAAATTCCATTTTCTAAATGGCGTCAATTTATATTTTGTTCTTTAGAAAGTCAACATAAACTAAATAATTTTTTTTCTGATATGGAAAAAAGAATTGGGTGGATGCCAATTGAAGATTTTGTGTTTAAACCTGAGTTATCTAAAGATTATTTTGTAAAAGCTAATTGGGCCTTGTATTGTGATAATTATTTAGAAGGGTTCCATATTCCTTTTGTTCATTATGATTTAGCAAAGCAATTCAAATATGATGAATATGCCGTAGAACTATTTCCTTTTTCTAATTTACAGTTAGGTATTGGAAAAAAAGGAGAGGATTGTTTTGATTTACCAAGAGATTCTGAAGATTATGGAAAGAATATAATAGCTTATTATTTTTGGGTTTTTCCTAATATGATGTTTAATTTTTATCCATGGGGATTATCTTTAAATATTGTAAAACCTATATCTGTTAATTTAACAAAAATTGAATTTCGTTCTTATGTTTGGGATGAAAAAAAACTAAAAGTTGGTGCTGGTTCAGATTTAGATAAAGTAGAAAAAGAGGATGAGGAAATTGTTGAATTAGTTCAAAAGGGAGTTAATTCAAGATTTTACAAGAAAGGAAGATTTTCACCATCTATGGAAACTGGAGTTCATCATTTTCACCGTCTTATAAGTAAGTTCATGAAATGAAAATTATAATTAACTTTGAATTATGATACTAAGATTATTATTATTATTATTATTTCCGTTAGTTCTTTTTTCTCAGTCTAAAAAAGATCAAATTGAAAACCTTGAAAGATTGTTGGCAAACACTAAGGTTAAAAAAGCTGAGTTGGAAATAGAATTAGACACATGTAATGATGAATTAGATCTATGTAATGATAAAGCTTTTACTTTAGAAACTGAAAAAAACAATATCAAAACAGAATTGCAAAACAGAATTGATGTTTTAAAAATAAAACTTGATTCATTGTATGTTGATATTGATAATTATGAGACGTTGATTTTTAATGTCAATAGATTGGAAGAGGATGTTTTTTATAGAGATAGTATTATTAAGATAAAAGATGAGTTAATAGAATCTTTAGAAAATCAAATAGAAAATCAGGAAAAAGGTAATTCTGTTAATTCTGATTTTTTTATTACCAAGTTATATCAAGGAGATGAGAAAATTAAAAATCAGACTTTTAATTTAAGATTTGAAGGGGTTTTAGATGCTAATAATTTTAGCGAATATTTTAAAAAAAATACTATAATTCGAAGATTTCATCCTACAGATGAGCTTTTTCTAAAAGTATATCCTCCACGTTTAGAAACAACCAAAAACATCAAGGGGGATTGGGTGTCTAATTGTAATACTGTAGATGAATTTGTTCTTTATAAGAAGAATAATTTTTTAACCGGAGTATTACCAGAGTTAAGTTTTATTAAAGGTAAATTAGTAACAATTTCCAATGATTATAAAAAGCAAAACTTTTCAGTAGATTTTCTTTTTAGCATAAGTGATTTAGAAAGCACAAAAAATGATTTGTATGATGGTATGTATTTTTCTTTTACAAAAGAGGGTGAGGATTTAAATGATAAAAATCCTCCTATTTTTGTTCCTTTAATTGTAATTCAAAATAGGGTTTATTTAATTTTAAATAACCCACTTTTAGATCAGTTACAATTAGGATTTAATTTTGTGACTGTTAATCCTATAGGGGATCCAGATAATGATGGGGCTATTTTTATTGGGCAAAGAAGAATTTATGCTGAATACAAATATAAAACTGATGATTATGTTTCTGATTGGGAGGAATGTAGTTGGTCATCTTGTTATGGCGACTATTATGATGAGGTGGATTATAGATGTAATCGGCCTATTTTAATTGAAATTTTTAAAAAATCTGACAGATTAAAATCAGAAAAAAGAATACAAGTTGATAAAAGTGATTATTTTCTTTTTGAATTAATTGAACAAGATTAGGGTTTTATTCTGTAAAATATTTTTTTTCTACACTACCATCATTGTATATATAAAAAAGTGCTTGGTTTTTTGTTGTTTTTTCTACTTCTCTCCCTAACACATCACAAACTTTAACTAACTCTTTTTCATTAAGATATAATTCTCCATTTAAACCAATTGTCCATATATCAAATTCCTGAGAAACAATACAGGGATTTTCAAAAACACCAGATAAAAAATGAATGTTTAATATGACGTAATCAGAAGAAAAGAAAGTCAGCTCTAAAATATCTGGACCATCATCATAAAAAGTATATGTTTTCTCCCACATTTCATCATCACTATTGTATGGTTCATTAATATTGAAAGAAGGAATTAAATCATTTAAATAATCTCCAGATGGGGTAGAAATATAAAAAGATTGTGGTTCTCCAACAGTAAAACCTGACCAATTTTCATTAACAGGAACTAATGTTAAAAGATTACATAAACAAGCATCTCCAAAACCCTCTTCATTTGAATTTTCTTGATTAGGATTATAGTTTTCTGGGCAGTTATCTAATTCATCACAAACTCCATCATTGTCTACATCTAAGATACATTCACCTTCACAGTTGTATAAATTTGATGGATAGTCTGTTGGGTATTCACATGAATTATCATTTTCAGTTGCTATTATATCATAATTACATGCATTTAAATCAGTACATCCATAAATTTCTAATTCATCACAAACATCATCGTTATCTGCATCATTCAAGCAGTTCCCATCACAATCGTAATAAGATTCGGGTGGTGTAAAACTTAATCCATCTCCTCCACAAACTCCACATTCATCAATTAAATATTGACAGTCATAATTTACTGTAGCATCAGAATAGTAATTACAAGCAAGAGGATCCATACAACCTACAGTAATAGTATTGTTGATTTCCCAAGACTGGCAGAATAAATGACTAGAATGATTATGATTAAAAAAAGACGGTGCAGAATCAGAATGAGGATGATTATCTTCTTGATGACTATCTATTCTTAAAAAACTAGTAGTATCCTCAACACATATTGTTAGTATATTTTCACCATAATTTAAATCACTTAAATCTATATTTACGGACGATGTGAAATTATCAGTGTTAATAGTTTCATTTATAGATGTGCCATTTATATTCCAAGAAACGCTTAGTGTATTTGGAGAAGGTTGTATTAAATTAGTTGTAAAGGTATAAGGAAAGTAAGATGGATCTTGATCAGATAAATTCAAAATTGTTTCATTTAATACGATATTTTCTCCCATTGAATTTTGATGAGAATAATAGAATTCATTAATTGGGTTTGTTTTGTCATGAATAACTTCTATTAATTCTTCTGTACATATTGAACAAAACCCACCATTATCACCACCAGAACCCATTATACATCCGTTAGGAGAGGGTCTATACCATAAATAATCTTCACAAACTTCCACATTTGGATTATTATTAGTATTTAAAACAGAGTAATCCATATTTAAAATACCATCATTATCTATATCATTATCTAAATTTAGATTTAAATCTAATTCATCTAGAACACCGTCATTGTCATCATCATTATCGTTATTAAAATCATCATCTAATATATTTCCATCACAATCTAAATCTGGAACACCATCTCCATCATCATCTTCATCAATATCATTTAATTCACCGTCTCCATCAATGTCATCATCTCCATTTGGATCATTATCATTCCAGTTTGGAACACCATCACCATCCATATCGTTATCATCATCATTACAAGATGATATACAACTTAATCCATAAGGGGTTAGATCATCATCATTACAAGATGATATACAACTTAATCCATAAGGGGTTAGATCATCATCATTACAAGATGATATACAATTGCTTTCTTCATCAAAAATTCCATCTCCATCAATATCTTCATCTTCTGAATTTACAATATCATCCCCATCAATATCATTATCTTCATAATTAGGAATACCATCATTGTCTATATCCTCAAAAATTCCATCTCCATCAATATCTTCATCCTCATCATTAGGTATTCCATCATCATCTATGTCGTAGTCATTTTCATTATTACATCCATCATTATCTACATCAAAATCATTTTCATTATTACAACCATCACCATCTATATCTAAATCTAAAACATTACCATTTTCGTCATAAGTAGGTATGCCATCATTATCTAAATCATCTATATAGTAAAAAAGAAAATTATTTACATTATAAATAGTTCCATCATCTGGGTAATTATTAAATCCATCATTGTCCATGTTTTCATCTCCATCACCTGCATCAGAATAAATATTTAAAATGCCATCTAAATCTAGATCAGAGTCAAGAAAAGGTTCTTCATCATTATCATCATTATCAACATCACATACATCTTGTATGGATGGGGTAGGGTTTGATGTAAAAATCTCATCATCATTACTATCTGTTCCTCCTAAATGCTGCTTAAAACCTACATCTGATGTGCCATCCATCCAATTAATCCATTTTGTTGTTGTAATAGTATTAGGAATTAAACTAGTGTAGTATTCACTGGTTCTATTTATAGCTTCTCCTCCATAACAACTTCTTAAAACTTCCCAATATTCATCTGCAAGACCTCCAAATGAATGTCCAAATTCATGTACGATTGTTCCATTTGACCCTCTACTTGAACATGCTCCAGAGCCTCCCGCACATCCTCCATGTGATTCATTTTGTGTATTCACAATAGTTATAACCTCTACATTCATATTATTTGCCACACTATCAACATATGGCCATAATAATGCTCCATCAGGAGCTATACATCTATGAACACCTAGATCAAATCTACTTCCAAAACAATTATCTACAGGTACAAATACTGTATCAATCATGGTTGTTTGTATAAATTGATTTAGATTTTCATCATATGTTTCTACATAAAATGTATCAATAGATGTATCATAGAGTGGGGTGTTTTCACATGAACTTTCATATCCTGCGTTAGAGATATTTGAGTATGTTCCTGGATGACTAGCTCCACTTTCATTTGAATGACAAACAGAATAAAAAACATTAAAATAATCCCTATATTCTTTAAAAGGTGCTTGTTGAAACATAAATTCTGTACTTGAAATTACATCAGAAACAAATAAGTTTGACTCACCTTGTCTATATCCATCTCCTAGATATAGTATATTTATACGCCCTTCTCCATTGTACATTACAGTATCTAATTGAGAGAAAGACATTATTGGTATTAGTAATAATAAAAAATATTTCATTTTAATAAGTATTTTTTTTCACAACTTCCATCATTATAAATTTCTATATAAAATTCACTCTCATTATTTTCTTGACCTAAAATTCCAATTCTTTTTACTAATTGTTTTTTTAGATTAGATGTATTATTTATAGACGAAAAATTTTGAGTTAAATCTATTTTTAAAATCCAAATATCTTCTGATCCATTATTTTGCGAAACATCCCCATTGATTTCTAAGTCTATAAATGATGGTAAAAGTTCAACTTGAGAATCAGTTTGTCCACTAATAATACACATATTATTTTCTAATACTTTTATATCTAATCCAAAATCAATTGAAGAACCCCCAAAACAATAAGGAGAATTAATTATATCTCCTGAGCTATTTAATTTAAATACAACTAAATCTCCACTATTTTGTTCATTAAATAATGTTTCATGTTGGCCAGAATAATCTGAAAAAGATAAACCTGTAACATATATATTTTCTTCATTATCTATATCGAATGCATATGCATGATCTTTATATTCTTTCCCAATTGATTTTTGCCAAATTAAATCTCCATCGGATAAATCTATCTTAAGTATCCAAAAATCACCACCACCTTCTGAAGTAATAAAATCATTATAAAACTCATCCCCATTAGATTCTGTATAACCACATAATATAGCATATTGCCCATTAACACATTGCACATCATATGCTTGGTCAAAATTTGCTCCTCCATAACATTTTCCAAGTGTTCCGCTTTCCATTGGAACATGTGTTAAAGAAGTTCCATTATCTTTTATTTTTACGACCCAGATATCTCCACCACCATGATAACCAAAATTAGATGAGGGAGATGGTTCAGGGATTTGCCCGCAATTTTCAGGGGTTATAAAATTACATTCTTCACTAAAAACATTACCAACAACAATGTAATTATTTGAGTCTATGTAGTCTATTGAGTAAGCTTTTTCTATTCCAGTACTATTATCACCAAAACATTCTGAAGTTATTAGATTTCCTTGGTTGCTTATTTTAGAAATTTGAAATCCATTATTTGGATTTTGACAAATTAAACTAGACCCACCAACACTGATGTAATTTCCATCTGGAGTAATAATAATATCTTCAGAGTTTATGTCATAATTTTGCCATTCTATTTCTGGAGGGATGCTATTATTTATTTTTAATATATGGCTTCCTCCAATTATAAAACCACCATTTATAAGATCTTCTTTTATACATTTCGCATATGAATATTCATTGGGATTTTCATGTGCATATGTGATTTCCCATTCAAAATCACCATTTTCATTTATTTTTATAATAAAAACATCTCCATTAACAGAAATGGAAGGTGTGTTTTCTACACTTTCTGTTACAGCCCCTTTTCTTCCTGCAATAATGTATCCATTATCACTTGTTTGTTGGATACTATATCCTTGATCATACAAAATTCCACCGAAATTTTTTTCCCAAACGATTGATTGAGAGGAAATTATGAATGGAAAAAGTAATAATATGGTTCTTAAATGAATGATAAAAGACATGTATAAAGTTATTTATATTATTTAACTTTAGGCAGATTAATTAAAATTAAATTTTATGAAAAATATTTTACTTTTTATTTCAATATTCTTTTTTCAAATCTCTTTTTCTCAGGTTATAACTTTTGAATGTAATAATATGATTATTGCTGTTTCTTGGGAAGAAATTATAAATAATCCAAATGCTTATATGGATTGGGATGGAGACGGAGATATTGATGAAGATGATGCTACAATGTATTTATATGAAGCATATGATTGTGAAAACTCTTTAGGTGGTTGTGAAGATTATGCAATGGTTGTAGTCGATTGTGCTCCTTGTGCAGATAATGAAGAAATGATTTTTTGGGAAGAAGTTGATGAGGTAAATTGTTTAATTACAGAGATGTGTAGTTGCTTTCCGTTAAACAATGGAGTAGATTGGAATGATATAGATTGGGTAGATTCTGATTGGTCAGATTTTGATTGGGAAACTATTTGGTCTGATTATGATTTAGGAAATGTAGTAGATTGGGATAATATTCCTTGGGGAGATATTATAGATTTAAATATTTTTCCAGATGATTTAATTACTTATATCCAAACCATGTTTTCTTTGGGTCTAGATTTTAGTTGGGATGACTTTGTCATAGCAATGCAAGGAGGAGAAGATTGTTGTATTAATCCAGAATGGATAGATCCGATGGCAGTGTGTACTATGGAGATGAATCCTGTTGTAGGATGTAATTCCCAAACTTACTCAAATAGTTGTGTTGCTGAAGCTGCTGGTGTTTCTAGTTATGTAGATTTATTTGGAAATGAAACAAACTTAGATTGGGATTGTAATCAAGGAGGTGGAGATGATTGTATAGATGACCCAGAGGGTCTATTAGCAGGATTTGAGTATCAATGTAATGATATAGTTGGTGAATGGTTTTCATGGGATTGTGCTGATGATGTATCTGTTGCAGTTCCTTGGGCCCCTTCAGGAATGTGGACTATAGGTGATCTTTGTCCAGAATCATGTAATGAATGTGATGAAGAGGGAGATTGTGTTGCAGTGATAACTGATCCTGATTGTTCATTTATGGCTGTTGTGGATCCTGTATGTGGATGTGATGGTGTTACATATAGTAATTCTGGAGAAGCTGCATGTTATAACATTTTTGATTTTACTATGGGTGAATGTGAAGGCGAAGAAGAAGAAGAAGGTTGTTGGGAAGAAGGACAATTTTTTTGTATAGGTTGTGAATTCTTCATAGGAGATTGTACTTATGTTGAGTGTGAGGGGCCAAATAATTGGTCAGATTGGATTGAAATAGAAGATTGCGGAGGACCAGGTTGTTGGGAAGAAGGAGAGTTTTATTGCATAGGATGTGAGTTATTTATAGATGATTGTACTTATGTTGAATGTGAAGGCCCAAATAACTGGTCTGATTGGATTGAAATACCTGATTGTGGAGGGGGTGTGGATTGTGTAGATGACCCAGACGGTATGTTGGCACAATATGGATTTTCATGTTCTGAACTTATCACCTTTGGTTGCGATGCGGATTTATCTTCTATAAATCCTTTAATTCCTTTTGGTATTAGTGTTTATGAAATTTGTCCAGAATCATGTACTGATTGTGGTGAAGGTACTGTAGGCTGTACAGATATGGAAGCATGTAATTATAATCCAGATGCTACAGAAGATGATGGTAGTTGTGATTATGGTGTTGAATGTTTTGTGTCACCTTGTTCTGTTTCGGAAGACCCTGGTATTGATGGCGCATATTGTGTAGATGATTATTGTGAAGGATGTTGTGCTCTTTGGTATTATGGTGATGGAACACTTATATATAATGATTGTGAAGAAGGTCCTATTACCGGTTGCACAGAATTAAATGCAGTTAATTATAATCCAGATGCAACAGATAATGATGGGTCTTGTGAATATGCTTGGGAGGATTGTGATAATCCAGCAAGTCCATTAGATGTAGTAACATTTGATGCTCCCTGGTATAATCTTGGAAATATTGATTCTCAATCTAGTGATTGGATTGGATGGGATAATGGCAACTCAGGTGTTGATGTTGTAGACTTTTCAATGAATACTTATTTAGGTGATGGTCAATCAATTCTTGTTGAACAGGGTGATGATTTAGTTTGGGATTTGGATGGTTTAAATACTGGTAGTGGAGAATTAACTTTTTATATGTATATACCTTCTACAGATGATGCAGGAGCTTATTATAACATGTTACATGATTATAATGCTGCTAATTCTAATTGGGCATTTCAGGTTTTATTTGCTTCTGCTAGTTCTGGAGATCAATCTTATATAGATTTAGATCAGCCAGTATATTTTGATGCTGTCTATGATACGTGGGTTGAAGTTCGTCATGAAATAGATATTGATAATGATCTTATTACTCTTTATTACAATGGTGAAATGCTTTCTTCTTGGGCTTGGAGTAGTGGTTCAGCAGGAGCATCAAGTGTTTTAGATGCATTAAATTTATATGGTTTTTGTACAGGAACACCATGTTCTGGATTTACTTATTATGATAATATAGAAATATGTGGTGATTTTTACAATAATGTTAATATTGAAGAGGAGTTTACTTTAGATGTAAATCTTTATCCAAATCCTAATAAAGGTTCATTTAATATAGTTTTAAATGAAGAACAAATTGAATTTAATATTAGAGTATTTAATATATTAGGAAAAGAGGTGTATTTTGAATCAGTTGATAGTTATGTAAAAAATTCTATTAAAACTATAGATTTAGATTTAACAAAAGGAACTTATATTTTTAATTTAGAAACAAATAATAGTTTTATTAAGATTCCTATGATAATAGAATAGGAATCTTAATGTTCAAATTTTTTGAAAGGGGAGTCTATTGGATTCCCCTTTTTTAATCTTCTCTCCACCAATATTTTTTTGGTATTTTTTTGAAAGTAATATTTATATCTAGTGTATCTTTTTCTGTTTGAATAAATGCTTGATGAAAATTTGTTTCATAACCTTTATTAGGAATTACCTCAATTGGTAGGGGATGATTTTTAGAAAATAAACTAGTGAGTTTATTTTTTTCTAGTAAGTTTCCATTAATTTTTACTTTACCATATTCTTTTCCTTCAATAGAAATTTTAAGAAAATATGTTTTTATATTGAATTTTTCTTTTAAATGATTTAAAAAATAACTAGGTCTTTTTAGAGCAAATAATTTTAATGTGTTTACTTCTTTTTTCCAGTAATCATAGCTTCTTCCAATTCTACCTAAATGATACCATCTATCTTGTAAGGATTTATTTGTAGTTCTTGTAAAATGAATTTTCATTTCTTTGTCATATATTTTTTCAAACCATTCAATCCTATTAGTAATATATTCAGTGGTTAATTTATTGGATAACATCCAAAAAGATTGATTTACAAAATCTGTTTCAAATTCTTTATTTTTTAATAAATTTCTTACTAGAAAAGTAGCCCACTTTGGATTATACCAATCAGTCATATATGGAGATGTGAATTTTTTTATCGTGTTTTCTTTATACCTGCTTGATTGGAAACCTAAATCAGTATCATATACTATCCATCTAAATCTATTATCTAAAAGTCCAGAGCGCCAAAATCTAATATTTCCTCTTGCGTCATGATTTGCGATAAACATTTGAAAGATCCAGAAATTTATAAAATTTCTCGTATCCATTTTTTGTTGAATTTTTTGATAATGTATATTTTCTTTTAAGTTATTTTTTCTTACGTACTCTCTTAGTTCTGTATAAGCATTTTTACTTCCAAAATCAACAGTTTTTAAGCCTTGTAGTATATCTAGGCTATCAGAACCTATTTGATAATTATTTTTTATATAATGTTCATTTATTTTTTCTCTTATATTAAAAACCCCCCAGTATTCTGAATTTATAAATAAATGCGCTGGAGTTGATTGTTGAACATCTATTCCTTCTTCTGAGATTATAGATGTAAGTAAGGCATCCTTAAATCTTGTGTTATTATGATCATTTCCAGAGTGTCTTAAAATAAATTGTTTGTATTTTATTTTTCCCATTCCAAATAAATCTGCTTTAAATCTTTTTTTACCATACTTTTCTCTAGCAATTAGTCTGAAAGATTTTTCTTTTCCATATTTTGTCATTCCTCCAAATATTTTTATTCCTGCATTTTGATTAATTATTTGATTAGATTCAGGATTGAATATTTCAATGTTTACTTTTCTTTCCCATTTTTTTGAAAAATTAGCGTTTAAGTGACGTTTTTCTATGGTGTCCCAAACGGCATTAGGTCCTTTTGCATATATACCACGCCTTTCTCCAAGAAAATCACTATGATTTATCACAAGAGATACAATATGAAAATCTGTTTTAAAATCAATTAAGTAAGTGTAACAACCTAGGTCTTCAAAAGAATCATTTATTTCTTTATAAAAACAAAAAGAAGTAGTTTTATTGACTGTAATTGAATCGGGAAATATTTTTTTTCTTTTTTCGGTTAGATTGTTAGTAATATAAAATAATTCTCCTTCACAAATACTTGCTTTTAAATTTACAATAGAATCATAAACAAAAGGTTCATGAGATAATTGAAAGCAATTTGGTGCAATTTTTAAAGAATCAGATAGGATTTTATTATTAATTAATGAATCATTATTAATTTGTATATCTTGACTGAAAACAGAATTAATACAAATAAATAAAAAAACAAATATTTGTTTCATTTATTTTATTCTAAGTTTAACACCTACTTGCAAAATAGTTTTTTCTCCATTTTTTAATACTTTTTTATTTAGCTTAACTAACTTCGACACTTTATTTAAATCATTATAATATTTCAGAGCTATTTTTCCTAGTGTATCTCCTTTTTTAATTGTATGATATTTTTTTGTTTTAAATGTTGTTTTTTCTGGATAGGTTATTTTTAGTTCTATTCTTCTGTCTCTTTCATTATTATATTTTGGTATTTTTGAACCATATCCTTTCCATGTTATGTTTTTGATTTCAAACCCTTTGTTTTTTAAGTATTCAAAAACTTTTTTTGCTCTATTTTCAGAAATTTCTTGATTAACAAAATCACTTCCAGTAGCTCCATCAGCATGTCCTTGTATTTCAATTTTTATATCCTTGTCTGAGGATAAAAAGTCAAATATTTCATTTAACCATTCTTTATCTTTTTTTGGAATATTATCTTTTTCTTTATCAAATTGTATATTACATTCAATGGATTTTATTCTGAAGGTAACGCGTCTATTTTTTGCTATTTCTTTTTTAGAGCATTTATTTTTTTTATCATCGCAATAAATAATAGGTATAGATTCTCCATATCCTTTATAATCTATTTTTTCTGAATCTACACCAATTTTAATTAAGTATTCATAAACTTTTTTTGCTCTTTTAGTAGATAGAATTAGATTTTCTTCTTCATCACCTACATGATCTGAGTGCCCCTGAATTTCTATAAATATTTCAGGTCTTTTTTTCAACATATTTCCATATTCATCAAGAAAAGTAGAAACAGATGGTTCTAAATCAAATCCTCCACTAGGAAAAGGAAGGTTTAAATCTAAAACTTCCATTGATTGACTGACATATTTTATAGTGTCATCTTTTCTGAGATCTTCATAACAAGGGCATATTAAATCAGCTGTTTTTTGATCAATTTTATATTTTTCTAGAGGAACAAAGTTGATTATTGCTTCCTTTATTCTATCATATCCTTTTGACCAACTATCGGCACAATCTTCCCAATAATGTAAGCTTTTTAATGTTGAAAAACCACAAAATTGTTTTAATAACACAGCGGAAATATATCCAGATTGATGCCACCCATTCCAACAATGTAAATAAACAGGTCCTAATTCATTATTTTGAATACTTTGATACACCATTTCCAGGATAGAGTCTCTTGATTCTTGATCATTTCCACTTAATTGGTAATAATCTAGTTTTTTGGTTCCATCACTCACAAAGCGGGGAGCTGTTTCCCAATTTGTTTTATATAAATAAACAATATTTGAGAAGCCTTGATTTAATAAATTATTTAATCCATCTTGAGGAAGTGGGTTTTTATTCCCTCGCTTATTTGTTCTATGGTAGTAGTTGTTTCCTCCACCTCTATATGCGATGCCATGTAGAATTGATCTAAAATTTCTTGTTCCATATAATATTTCCTGACCATTTCCTTTGTTGTCAGTTGCTTTTTCAATAACGCAGTCAATTTTAAATGTTTCTTTGTAATAACGAATTTTTTCCTCAAATGTTCTTGATTTTTCTTGAGAAAGGATTAAAATAGGTAGAATAAATGTTAAAAAAAAAGGAGTAAATTTCACTATTATAGTTTTAGAGTTAATAAAAAATTGATGACATTTAATATAAAATAATTTTTAACTCAAATCACATTTTTTAAAAAATGTTTTTACACTTTTAAATTTAATAAAATGAAAAAAAAAATATTACTTCTTGGTTCAGGAGAATTAGGAAAAGAGTTTGTTATAGCATGTCAGCGATTAGGACAATATATTATAGCTGTGGACAGTTATGAGAATGCTCCTGCTATGCAAGTTTCAGATGAATTTGAAGTTATTAATATGCTTGATGGTGATGCTTTGGATCGGATAGTAAAAAAGCATAATCCAGATATTATTGTCCCTGAAGTTGAGTCAATTAGAACAGAAAAATTTTTTAATTATGAAAAAGATGGAATACAGGTTGTTCCTTCTGCTAAAGCTGCAAATTTTACAATGAACAGAAAAGCTATTCGAGATTTAGCAGCAATTGATTTAAATATACAGACTGCTAAATATCGTTATGCAAAGTCTATTGAAGATCTAAAGAAGGCTATAGATTTTTGTGGTGTACCTTGTGTTATAAAACCCTTAATGTCTAGTTCTGGAAAAGGACAATCAACTATAAATAAAAAAGATGATATTCAAAAAGCTTGGAATTATGCTATTGAGGGCTCTAGAGGTGATTTAAAAGAAGTTATTGTAGAAGAATTTATAGATTTTGATTATGAGATAACATTATTAACTGTTACTCAAAAAAATGGTACAACGTTATTTTGTCCTCCAATTGGTCATCGTCAAGAAAGAGGAGATTATCAAGAAAGTTGGCAGCCTATGCCAATGGATCCAAACCATTTAAATCATGCTCAACATATAGCACAAAAAATAACTAAAGCTTTAGGTGGTGCTGGTATATGGGGTGTTGAATTTTTTATTTCTAAAAATGGGCCTATTTTTTCTGAGTTATCTCCAAGACCACATGATACGGGTATGGTAACATTAGCGAATACTCAGAATTTTTCAGAATTTGAATTGCATGCTAGGGCTATTTTAGGAATTCCTATTATAGAGATACCATTATTAAAAAATGGAGCAAGTGCTGTTATTTTAGCTGATAAATTTAATAATAATCAACCTGTTTTTTCTGGAATAGAAGAAGCTGCTAGATTTAAAAATAC
>CACAKI010000023.1 GCA_902533035.1 uncultured Bacteroidota bacterium
TTAAATGCCATTTTTTATAATTTCTCCGTCTTTAAGAGTTATTTTTTTATCTGTTAATTTAGATAGTTCTTTGTCGTGAGTTACAATTATAAATGTTTGATTGAATGTTGTTCGTAAACTATTGAATAGATTGTAAATTTCTATTGATTGAGTTGTATCTAGATTACCAGAAGGTTCATCTGCTAAGATTATATCCGGATTATTTATTAAAGCTCTTGCTATTGCAACTCTTTGTTTCTCTCCACCAGACATGTATTCTGGAAATGAATTTTTTTGTGATTTTATTTTTAAAAAATCCATTAATTCTAAAGCTTTTTTTTCAGTTTCTTTTTTATTTTTCCTTTTTAAATAAGCGGGGATACAAATATTTTCTAGAGCAGTGAACTCAGGCATTAAATGATGAAATTGAAAAATAAAACCGATATTATTAGTTCTAAAATTTTGTAATTCTAACTTATTTAAGTTAGTTATGTTTTTATTTTGAAAAATAATTTCTCCTGAATCAGGTTTTTCAAGCGTTCCTATAATTTTAAGTAAAGTGGTTTTTCCCACACCCGAACTACCTTCAATTGCAATAATTTCATTTTTATGTACTTTTAAATTAATGTTTTTCAGTACATGAAGTTCTTTATAAGACTTATTTATATTTTTTAGTTCTATCACTTTTTTCTTTTAAAATTATTATAATCTAAATAATATGTTGCTTTTAATGAAAATGAATTTAACATAGGTGATTCAAATGTATTCATAATATTATTATAAAAGCTATCTTCTAGTTCGTGAGTTTCCACAAGCAATTGGTTTTTCCAAACAAATGATAAAAAAGATCCAGGTGAAAATTCATATGAAAAAGTAAAATCTATATTCCAAGAATTAAAATTAATATCAGAGTCTGTAATAATGGAGTTAGTTGGAGATAATGTGCCATCTTGATTTAATGTATAAAAATCTTTGTTTTCAAATCTAGACCAATAATGTCTTAATATGATATTGGTAAATATTTTTTTATTAATTGCATAATCTATAATTAATTTATTAGTAAAGGTTGATTGATTTCTTTTTGAAAAAAAAGTAGTCTCATTTTCTTCACTAATATATCCAAACTGATTTTGCTCATTTTCTTGAACATATATATAAATAAAAGATAAATGATCATTTAATCTAAATCTTGGTGATAATCTTAAATATAGTTTATTGTTTTGGTTTTTCTCTGTATACTTTATTCCAATTCTTGTGTCAAGAGCGAATCTTTTTCTGTAGTCACTTGATGTATATAATGAAGAATTTAATTTAGGAGGTCTTATAAAAACTTGATTTTCTATTCTTGCTTCATTATAATCATGCTCTTCAAAATTATATCTTAAGTTTAATCCAGTAAATAAATGATTTTTCCATACTACATGCGCTTGTCCTTTTATTGCAATTTCTTTATATGCAATTGGCTTATAAAGCATCTCATGATCTATATCTAATGTGTAATTACTTTTTATCATTAAGTTAGTTGGCTGAAAGATATAGTAACCCAATGAAAAAGCATTGCTAATTTCATTATTGTCATATAGAAAACCCATGTCATTATGGTCATATGTATCACTTTCTATATTACTCCCTAAATAAAATCTAAATCTTCCATCAATTTTTCTAAAAGATAATGAAGAATTAAATCCTATTTGTTTTTCAGTATTTTCTTCTACTTGACTTATATTTATTTTCGATCCTAATTCATATTGGTTTTTTTTATCTACAGCTTTAACTAATAGAGAGCTTACATTTGATTTTTTATAATTTTTTTCAAATTGATTTACATTGGTGTTTGTGAAAGTTAGACTTGAGTTATTATTGAAAGTTTGATCTAATACAAATAAATTATAATTTGTTAATGGTTGCAATAATTCTTCTCTACTGGATTCGCCACTTTCAATTGTGACATATGTTTTATTAGTTATTGCATTGAATAGCCCTATTGCTAATCCATTTTTATTTCTACCTGATATTTTTGTTGCATTTAATATTCCAATTGAACTAGGGTTATTAATAATTTCTTCATTGTTATTTATTTCAATTGAAGGGACTTCTCCTATTCTTCTTGAATAAAATAAACCAGCTTTATTAAAGAGCTCAACTCCTTCAGTGAAAAATGGTCTATTTTCATTATATCTTATTTCAAAAGGGGATGTGTTTAATATATAATCATCACTTCTTATTTGGCCAAAATCGGGGATAAGAGTCATGTCTAATGTGAAATTTTCGCTAATTCCATATTTTAAATCTAGCCCTCCATTAAAATAAGTTTCATTGTTATTTTGATAATTTTCTAAATAAAAGCTAGTATATGGATTGAATGATAGTCTTATTGGTGGGGTAATATTATTTATTCCCATTAATTTTCCATCTTGATTTGATTTGATTTCTTGTTCGATATCAACAAAATTCCATGAGTAAAACTCTCTATATCTTCGAATTCCTCTTACCATATTTAATCCCCATTCTTGTATATTTTTTTTAGGGAATCTGATAGCAGAGTACGGTATTTTTATTTCTATAAACCACCCATCAGTATTTTTTTTTATTTCACTTTCCCAAACAGCATCCCAATTCATATCTAAAGATTGGCCATTAAAAATCCCATCAAATTGTATACCTGCTGCAGTAACACCAAAATTAAATTGATTTATTCCATCATTAAAAGGATTTAGCCAAATTTCAAACATATCAGCATTTTTATTTTTATCATCTCTTGATCCAAATTCTTCTAAAATTAAATGTACATTTTTGTCATATAATTTAACTCCAAAATAAATAGCATTATTGTCATATGCAATTAACACCTCTGTTTTTTCAGTAATTCGCTCTAACTTTCCATTATATGGTTCAAGCATGATAAATTCTTTTGCAGGTTTGATTAAACCCCAAAAATCTTCATCTAAAATTCCATCAATTTTTGGTTGGGTATTAATTCTTTCAGCAGTAACTATTTTTTTATTTTGTGAATACAAAATAGATGAACACATAAAAAATAGTAAGATTACTTTTTTCATTATATTCTATAAATATAATTTAAAGAGTAGATATTTTAACTAAAAAAACTATTTTTGTTCATCTTATATTTTGTCATATGAACTTACATGAATATCAAGCTAAAGAAATATTATCTAATCATGATGTCTGTATTCAACGTGGATATATAGCTGACAATATTGACTCAGCACTTTCTTGTGCTAAACAATTATCAAAAGAAACAGGGACATCTTTTTTTATTATTAAAGCACAAGTACATGCTGGAGGAAGAGGTAAAGGAGGAGGTATTAAATTGGCAAAAAATTTAGATGAGGTTAAAATTCATGCAAATAATATTTTGGGTATGAGTTTAATTACACCTCAGACTGATAATTTAGGAAAAATAGTTAATCAAATTTTGATTGCAGAAGATGTTTATTATCCTGGCGATGGTGAAATAAAAGAAATGTATGTTTCTATTCTTTTAAATAGGTCTACTAGTAAGAATATGATAGTTTATTCTAGTGAGGGTGGTATGGATATTGAGGAAGTGGCAGATAAAACACCTGATAAAATATTTAAAGAAGAAATAGACCCAAATTTAGGTTTAACAGAATCTCAATGTGAAAAGATAGCAAATAATTTAAATTTAAATGGACAAGCTAATTTCGAAATGAAATTATTTATAACTAATTTATATAAAGCTTATCAACAGTCTGATGCATCATTGTTTGAAATTAATCCGGTTATTAAAAGTTCAGATGATAAAATTATTGCAGTTGATGCAAAGGTGACATTAGATGAGAATGGGTTATTTAGGCATCCAGATTTTTTAGATTATCGAGATACTAGAGAAGAAAATCCATTAGAAGTTGAAGCATCTTCTTTTAATTTAAATTATGTAAAATTAGATGGTAATGTTGGATGTATTGTCAATGGAGCTGGTTTAGCAATGGCTACAATGGATATTATTAAACTTGCTGGAGGCAGTCCTGCTAATTTTTTAGATGTAGGTGGGACAGCTGATGCAAATAGAGTAGAGAATGCATTTAGAATTATTTTGAAAGATAAAAATGTAAAAGCAATACTTGTAAATATTTTTGGTGGCATTGTTAGATGTGATAGAGTTGCTCAAGGTGTTGTTGATGCATATAAAAATATTGGTGATATATCTATTCCAATTATTGTTCGGTTACAAGGAACTAATTCTGAAAAAGCAAAAGAAATTATAGATCAAAGTGGTTTGAAAGTACATTCTGTAATTATGCTTGATGAAGCTGCAAAAAAAGTAAAGGAAGTAGTAAATTAAATAGTTTTTAATATTTCCCAAGTTTCTTGGAAACCAGAAACATTATATACATTATATTTCCGCTGTTCTTTTTCTAGTCTTTTTACAATAGGATAGTCATTTCCTCCTTTTTGACATCTGTCTCCAAAGAAAAAAATGGGACCATTAATTTCATCTAATACTTGTGCTTTGTTTTTGCCTTTTGGGTAAATATCAATTGATATCTCACCTCCAATACTTGCTTCTAATAGAGGAAATTCTTTTTCAACTTTTTTACAAATAATTTCTCGTTCTTTTTCTTTGTTATCCCAATCATAATATCTTTTTCTTGCTTCTCTTGGACATTTCCTTCCAATAGTTGAAAAGTTAATAAGTCCAATTCTTTGGTCTATATGTAAACTATATTTTTCTTTCCAAGAAGATGTGTGTAATAAATCAATTAGAAAATTTTCTAATTTTTCATTAATTATAAAGTCCAATTTTCTAATTAATCTTCCATTTTCATATACCGCATTTCCACAAGATTGGTAACTTTTTTTTACTTTTTTCCAAATTTCAATTCCTATTTGCTCAATTGTTTTTTCTTTATCTGATCCAGTTACTAGATAAATAGATTTATTGTCCATCCATTTTAAAAAAAAGTTTTTAAATTCATTATCTATTACAGAACGACTTGGGGTGAGAGTTCCATCTATGTCAAAAAGAAAATTTGTATTGTTTACCACCATTTTGATTTACGATACCAATAAAACCAACCACCAGGCTTATTCTGTCTAACTTCATCAAATCTGTTTCTTTTTCGTACATGTTTATTTTGATTACGACCGTTAAAATATATTCCTAAACTAATTGCATGTGTTCCATCATGAAATGAAGAAAGCGCAGAGTTAGATATGTCATAACTATATCCTAAAAATATATTTTCTGAATTAATTCCAAACATGGGTGCGATTACATTATCACTCGTTCTATATGAGCTGCCTACCCAAAAATAATCCCAGTAAATAAATTTTATATTAAAATCTAATTGAGGTTTAGTGACCCAAGTAGATTTAAGTAAAATAGATGGCACAATGGATAATGAATGAGCCCAATCAAATTGAAAGTCATATGAAGAGTGTAGAAATATATGTTGAATCCTTCTATTTATTGTATCTAATCCATTAATATAATATTGAGGATCTGTTCCTAAAACATTATTCCCAATACTAGTATATTCTGTTTCAGCAAGGTTTGCTATAGCAAAACCTAAATCAAATCTATCATTAAAAAAGTAGGCACCAAAATTAAAATCTATATTAGATCCTTTTTCAATAGTTATATCATCCCAAAGTATATCCTCTTCTAATGCCCATACATCAGCATTGTTTAGAGATATAGAGTTAAAAACAGGACTTAAAGCCAACGATAGATTTAAATTTTGACTAAACTTAAATCTGTATGCATAAGTTAATTGAAAACTTAAGCTTTTAGTAGCAAGAGTTTGATCTTGACCAATAAATAATCCAATTGAGCTATGATCAGTTAATCCTCTATCAAATGATAATGAATATGTTTTTGGCGCTGGATCAACTCCATCTTGTAACATGTTTACAGATCCATTTCCAAAACCTGACCATTGATCTCGATAGTTTAGTAATAAAATTGAATAATCATTGGTCCCACATATTGCTGAGTTGATTAAATAAGGATTAAACATATATTGACTATATAGAGGTAGTTGTTGGGCAGAGCCATTACTAGAAAACAAATAAGTAATTAAAATAAGTAGATATATTTTTTTCATTTAGTTATCTTTTTATCAATATTGCTCCATGCATTGTTTTATTAGCTTCATCATTACAATGAATAATAAAATAATATGCTCCCATAGGCAAGTTTTTCCCCTCAAATGTTCCATCCCACATATTATCCACATAATTACCACTATTATGTTCATAAATCAGTTGCCCCCAACGATTATGAATTTTGATGTGAGCATTTGGATAGAAATCGTCTATATTTTCAATTTCCCAATAATCATTATTTTGATCTCCATTAGGTGTAATTAAAGTAGGTATATCAAGACATTCTTCGTTGTAAGATTCTAATACTATGAAACAAGACTCTTCACATCCTAAAAGATCGGTAATAACTATATTATATTCCCCAATTTCTAAATTTTCAATTATATATTCATTGCCTTCTGTTTCAAAAGGTATAAAGTCATTGCCATTAATTGAGTAAAAGTATTCTAATCCAATGGAATTTCCACCAGTTACCGTTAAAACAATAGCTCCATTATTTGCATCGACACATGTTGGGTTGATTAGAGAGCAATCTAATTGTAAATCAGGAGGTGAATCTACTTCAATATATTCTGTTACTATACAATCACTATTTTGATTACAGTCATTTACATTTAAAGTGTAATCATCAGCAAACAAATCATAAATATTTTGGGAATTGCTATTAAACCCATTTTCTCCTTCCCAATAAAATGAATAGTATGTATTGTCATCATTTGTATTTTCTATTCCATCAGGTCCATATAAGAAAGGTGTTCCTCCATTTACACTGACCGTTATCCATCCATCTTGAATATTACCTTCAGATTCTTCATAACAACTTATTTGATATGGATCTCCTGCCCATACAGTAACTTCCATTGGTGGAGGAGCTTCAAATATTAAATCAATAGGCCCATTTGGATTGGTGCAATTATTTGAATCATATATCTCTAAAATCCAATTTCCTTCACAAATTTGATCTATAATAAATACTTCAGAACTTGTTGATCCACTAATCTCTAAGTTGTTTTGAACTAGCATATAATTGTAAGGAGGCGTTCCTCCAAGTATATTTATTTGCATAGATCCATCACAAGCATTTTCACAAGAAACATCCCAATCTCCACATTCTAAAGGTAATACCTGATGATTTACATCAAGTAAAGATGGTTCATTTACATATACAGAATCGGTGACTTCACAATCAAGGTTGTCAGTTACAGTTACTATATACAAATCTGGACTGAGATTTTCTATATCTTGTGTAATTTCGCCTGTACTCCATTCATAAGAGTATGGAGGTGTTCCCCCATTAATTTCAACATTAATTGATCCATTATTATCTCCGTAACATTGAACATCTTCTACATCTAAGGTAATTTCAAAATTTCCTGCGTTAACATTAAAGCAAATAGAATATGCCTCATTGCTTATCGCATCAAATATTTGACAAGTATATTCTCCTGGGCATAAACCTTCAATTAAGAATGGATTGTTTTCATTTACATTATTCATCATTGATTCACCATCACAATTAAACCAATATGGAATATATGTTGCATCTTGAATTAAATCAAAATCAATTTCAAGTTCTGCACTTCCATCACAATTTTCAGGGATACACGTATTTACACTATTAATAGTAGCCCATTCAATTGGTTCAGGGCTATCTAAAACATTGAAATCCCAAGAGTTCTCACAACCATTATAATCAGTTATTTGAATTTGATATGAGCCAGGTAATAAGATATTAATAAAACCATTTTCTCCAATACCAAATCCATTTAAACTATTTTCATCAAGTTCTTCAATTTCTTCTCCTGTTTCTGTATTTATCCAAACATCTGAGTAAGGTGGTGTCCCTCCGATTATGTTTGCAGTAGCAATACCAGGACAACCTCCACAAGTTTCAATATCAGGAACCAATACTTGTAATGGATTGGGTTGATTTACTGTAAATTGAATAGGTAAACTAGTACAAGGAGGTTTTAGTGTTATATTTGTTACACTTATAGAATAAGTTCCAGCCACTAAGTTATTAGGGTCTACTTCACCCCAGTTTATAGTGTAAATTCCATCATCTTCATAAATTGGTTCACCATCAGAATAAACAATAAAATCTTCTACATAACCTGTTTCTCCAAAACAAGGAATATTATTTCCATATGAATAATCTGATAATACTATATCAACATTAAGTTCTCCATTTGCTAAATAATCAAAACCAATAACATTATCTATAGTGAATGAAGTATCAGCAACACAATCATTAAATTGAGAATTTTCATCAGTTACTGTTATTGTATATTCTCCAGGAGGAATATTACTCACTGATTCTGCTATCCCAATAACTTGACCTGTAATGCTATTTTCCCAACTGTAAGAATAATTTTCTGTTCCTCCAATGACTTCAATTCCTGCTTCAGCACCTATGACTGGTTCCGAGTCACAGTCCATATTACTTACATACAAATCTGTAATTTCTATACAAGGTGGTTCTTGCAATAAGTTAAATGTTTGTACAATAGGACATTGTGTTATTGTACAGTCAGTTACTATTACAGAGTATATTCCAGGGCTTAGGTCTTCAATGTTATACTGGTAAATAGTATTTCCACCTTGATTAATAGGATTTCCACCTGTTTGAGTTAAAATAATATTTTCATTTGAATCTAATATCCCATCTCCATCAAAATCTTCGAACCATTCTATTGTATACATATTACAACCGTTTGCACTTGTTGTTTCAGATCCTCCACTTACATCTATATTTATAAAAGCATCTTGAACGCCACAACAACTAACAGCAAATCCATTATATGAATCAATAGATGTTTCTGAATTTATAATTAATTCATCAAAACTTTCAATTGTAAATGCTTCTTCTGTTGAACATCCACAAATATCTTGGATTACTGCTGTATAATTTCCTGCCTCTAAATTGATTGGGTTTTGATCTCCATATCCAATTGGATTTCCATCACCAACGCCATCACCATCGATATCCTCATACCAAGTCAAATAACCGAAAGGAGCTGGTTCAACTTCATCAAATGAACCCTCGTCACAACCGCCACCATTTAAAAATACAGAAGCTTGACCAGAACAACTGGGGCCTTCTAAATCATTAAATGTAGTGACATTTACTAAAGGGTCATCACTTTGACCAACGGAACAACTAAAATTATTTATACAGCCATTCTCATCGATTATTTCAACCCAATATATACCAGACGGAACATTATTATTGTTTATTGCTTGATCTATATTAGGATCATACAATTCATCTCCATTAATATCTTCATACCAAATGATATTAAATGGTAAAACTCCTCCAAAGACATCTACTGAAACAGTTCCATTTGAGAGGCATGAAATTGCATTAGTGCTATTACATAAAATGCTAACAGGTTCTGGTTCTATTATTTCAAAATCAAATGTTTGAGGGCATTCTGAAGCATCTGTTATTGCTAAAGTATAATTTCCTGCCGATAAATTTGCAACATCTTCTGTAATCTCTCCATTAGACCAAATGTATTCATAATAAGGGTTTCCATTTTCATCAATAAAAGGTTCACCTCCTTCTATATCTACATTTATGAATCCATTTCCCCCTCCATTACATGAGACATTATATCCATTAAAATCAGATAATTCAACTGAAACCAATGAAATACCAGATGGTTGTGTTATAAAAATAACTGTATCTAATTGACATTCGTTTTCATCTGTTACGAGTAATGAATATATTCCTGCTTCTAAATTAGATATATCCTCTAAATTACTAAAGAAACCATTATTACCTGACCATTCATAAGTGTAGTTACCACATCCTCCAGAAATTTCTATATCAATAGATCCATTTGAATTTCCAAAACAATCTATATTTTCAGAAATTACATTTGAAAATACTAATTCTTCTGGGTCATCTATATTTATTGTTTCAATTACATTTTGACCATTATTGATAGTGTTTGCATCATTTATTGTTATACTATATGATCCAGCAGATAAATTGGTTAAAGCATTATTTAAAATACCTGGAGTTATAATTCCATTTTCAGCTTGTCCGTTAGGAATATTCCCATCCCAACTATATTCATAATACGGATTTCCGTCACCATCAAAAAACGGGGTACCTCCTCCTACATTTAAATTAATTAATGCATCCTCTTCGCCATTACAATTTATTTCATAATTGCCACAGTCTGTAGATGGTGAAGAGAGCTCTATAAATAAAATTTCAGGCTCAGTTACTTCAAATTCAAAGTTTTCTATACATCCATTTAAGTCAGTAATAGAAACAGAGTATAACCCCATAGTTAAATTTGAAATATCTTCTGTGGTTTCTCCATTAGACCATATAAAATTATAATTTGGAGTTCCACCAGATACACTTATATCAATAGAACCATCATTACCTTCAAACCAAGTGACATTAGAAATAATTTCTTCAACAACAACTATAGGATCTGCTGCAATTAATTCTTGTGCGGTATTTTCTGGATCACAATTATAACTATCAGTAACGCTAATATTATAATTTCCTTCTGCTAAATTGTTTATTTCATAAGTACCCTCTCCATCAAAAGAGTTAGTAATAATAGCTTCATTATTACTAATTGTATAAGGTGGAACCCCACCGTTAACAAACACTGCTATTTGACCATCATTACCATTACAACCTGATGGATTAAAATAACTATCTACTAAAATACTCAAACTTTCATTTTCTTCTATTTCAAACACTTCTTCTATTTCTAAACAGTATTCATCAGTTATTATAACTGAGTAATTTCCAACTGAAAGATTTGAAATATCTTCGGTAGTTTCACCATTAGACCAATTGTATGAATAATTACCATTACCTCCACTGACAGTAATATCTATTTGTCCTGTTGGCTCACCAGAGCA
>CACAKI010000024.1 GCA_902533035.1 uncultured Bacteroidota bacterium
TTTTTCAGAAAAAGATGAAAACGAAAATAAAATAGAATATCAAAGATTTATTCAAGTTATTCGAAAATCTAAAACTTTAAAATGCAATAATTATGTTGGGGTAATTCATTATAATGAAACAACTATTAATCTTCTTCCAAAAATTTTTTTTGATAAAAATAAAAATTATGAAACAGAATCAGGTGAATTGAGCAATCAAGTTTCTCAAATGCACAATCATATTCTTTGGTGGCTGAGTTATTGTAGAAAAATAAAGTTCCCAAATTATCAAACTAATTTAGGAAGTACAAAAAGTAATTTTTTTGAAGCTTTAATATACTTGTTTTCTAAGTATACTCGAGAGTTACTTAATTCATTAATATATCAGAAGTATCAAGAAGTTAATGATGAATTACCTTTTGTCAAAGGAAGGATTGATTTTAATAATTATATAAGTAAAAATTTGTGTACAGGGCGATGGCATAAATTAAATTGCATTTATGATTCATTTATAGTAGACAATGAATTTAACAGAATTATTAAATACGTTGTAAATTTATTATTAAAAGCATCTTCTAGTTTAGAGAATAAAAAAAATTTAAGTCAAATTTTATTTTTATTAGACAGCGTCTCTGATAAAAGAGCAACAGCCGAACAATGTAGTAGAATCAAATTTAATCCAATATTTAGTGAGTTTGAAATAGTAAGAGATTATTGTCAATTATTTTTAAACCACTGTATTTCTTTTGAATATAAGAATGATTTAAAATTATTTGCTTTTTTGTTGAGAATGGAATATGTTTTTGAAGACTTTATTTTTGGATTTTTAAAAAAAGAGTTGAATAAAATTAAAGTTGCGCCTCAAATTACAAAGAGATATTTAGTAGACAACCCCAAAAAATTCCAATTAAAACCAGATTTATTAATTGAAATAAATGGCAAAAAATTAATTGCGGACACTAAATATAAAATGATTTATAAAGACACAAAAGATTCAAAATATGGAATTTCACAAAATGACTTATATCAAGTATTATCGTATTCCATCAGGTTTAATGTGGAAAATGTAATTTTATTTTACCCTAGTGTTTTAACTCAAAAAAAAGATAATTCAACTGAATTGACAGTTTATGATGAATTAGCAAATAAGGTGATTAAAATAAAAGTATTTCAAGTACCTATAATTAATAAAGAACTGTTAAATAATAATCAGATTGTAGATTCAAAAATTCAATTACAAAAATTATTTGAACCAGTTCAAATAGATTTAAAAAATAAATTAAAAGATATTTTATATTAAAGTACCTCGTCTTTCTTGCTCCGCTTCAATAGCTTCAAAAAGTGCTTTGAAATTTCCTTTTCCAAAAGATTGAGCTCCCTTTCTTTGAATGATTTCAAAAAATAAGGTTGGTCGATCTTCTACTGGTTTTGTAAAAATTTGAAGCAAGTATCCCTCTTCATCCCTATCTACTAAAATACTTAGGTCTCTTAGTTTAATTATATCTTCATCAATTTCTCCAACTCTATCTAGTACAGTATCGTAATATGTTTTAGGGACATGTAAAAACTCTACTCCTCTTGTTTGCATTTTCTTTACGGTATCAATAATATCATCAGTTGCAATGGCGATATGTTGGCACCCGGGACCATTATAAAACTCTAAATATTCTTCTATTTGAGATTTTTTTGCACCTTCAGCTGGCTCATTTATAGGGAATTTAATCCTACCATTTCCATTAGTCATAACCTTACTCATCAAAGCAGTGTATTGAGTAGATATGTCTTTATCATCAAATGTAATTAAGTTTGCAAAACCCATAACATCACGATAAAAATCCTCCCAAACATTCATTTCGTTCCAACCGACATTACCAACCATGTGATCAATATATTTTAATCCTATTGGCTCTGGATTATACGAAGATTCCCATTTTTCAAAACCAGGAAGGAAAACACCATTGTAATTTTTTCTTTCTACAAATACATGTACAGTGTCGCCATAAGTGTGAATACCAGAACGCATTACCATGCCATTTTCATCTTCAATTTTATTTGGCTCCATATATGATTTTGCACCTCTTTTAGTAGTTTCTTCCCAAGCTTTTGTAGCATCATCAACCCAAAGTGCAATGACTTTAACTCCATCACCATGTTTGGTAATATGTTCTTCAATTTCAGTGTTACCTGACATGGGAGTTGTAAGCACTAATCGTATTTTGTCTTGAACCAAAACATAAGAAGTTTTAGTTGAATCACCCGTCTCTAAGCCTGAGTAGGCTAAAGACTGAAAGCCAAATGCAGTTTTATAAAAGTGAGCTGCTTGTTTAGCATTTCCTACATAAAATTCTACATAATCTGTTCCGTTAATAGGAAGAAAATCCTGTGCTTTAGGAAATATTTTTTTTAATTCTTCGCCCATTATTCTATCCAAGATTTATAATATTCTCCATCATCTAAACCCATTGCTGCTTTAGTTAATTTCAGTGGCCTGAAAGTATCTACCATGACTGCTAATTCTTGCGTTTCTTTTTGACCTATAGATCTTTCCATGGCTCCTGGATGAGGTCCGTGAGGAATACCCGCAGGGTGTAAACTTATATACCCTTTTTCAACATGATTTCTACTCATAAAATCTCCATCTACATAATATAAAACTTCATCAGAATCTATGTTGCTATGATTGTAAGGCGCAGGAATAGAATCAGGATGATAATCATATAATCTAGGGCAGAATGAACAAACAACAAATGCATCGGTTTCAAAAGTTTGATGCACAGGTGGCGGTTGATGAATTCTTCCAGTAATTGGCTCAAAATCATGAATTGAAAAAGCATACGGATAGTTGTATCCATCCCAACCAACAACATCAAAAGGATGAGATCCATATACAACATGGTGCATCATTCCCTCCTTTTTGATCATCATTAAAAAATCTCCTTTTTCATCTTTTGTTATTAAATCCTTAGGTCTTCTTATATCTCTTTCGCAATAAGGCGAATGCTCTAACAATTGTCCAAAATGATTTCTATATCTTTTTGGCGTGTACATAGGATGAAAAGATTCAACAATAAATAATCTATTATCATCATCATTAAATTCTATTTGATAAATAATTCCCCTTGGAATTAAAAGATAATCACCATAAGAAAAATCTAAATTACCAAGCATTGTTTTTAATGTTCCGGAACCTTTATGAACAAAAATCAATTCATCTGCATCAGTATTTTTATAAAATTTTTGAGTCATAGATTCACTAGGCGCAGCCAGTGAAATATGACAATCATTATTGACTAGTATAGGGGTTCTGCTTTCTAAATAACTTTTTCCTTTAGGTAAATCAAAACCTTTTAATAGTCTTGATTTTATATTATTTTCCACAGCAACTTCAGGCTGTATGTTTTCTTTTTTAAGAACTTCTTTTACCTGGGTTGGTCTTTGTGTATGATATACCAGTGATGACATTCCAACAAAACCAATCGTTCCAAATAATTCTTCGTAACGGTGTTTTCCAGAGTCCGATTTAAATACAGTGTGTCTTTTATTTGGTATATCACCAAGTTTATGATAAAAAGGCATAGTTTAATTATTATTTGTAAATATAATTATTATCAAGTGTTTCTATTTCTTTCAGCAATATTTTCTTGTGGCCGAATGCTTTTTTTAAATGAAGTTAGTGAAGCTCTTTTTCTAGCTTTTCTAATTCTTTTCTGCTCATCCTTGGGGAGCCTGGACATTTTTTGACAGTTATTATTACAACAACCCTCATATTTTTCCTCACATTTTTCACATTGTATAAAAAGTAGATTACAGTCTACATAATTGCAATTTGTGTAATCATCACATGGCCCACCGCATTGATCACATGTTCCTATAACATCACTTGATATTTTTTCCCCCAGCCTATCATCAAAGACAAAATTTTTACCAATAAATTTATTTTCTAGATTATACTCTTTAATTTGTTTAGCATAATCAATAATTCCTCCGTGTAGTTGGTTTACATCTTTAAAACCATGATGTTTTAAATAAGAACTCGTTTTTTCACATCTAATTCCACCTGTACAGTAAAGTAAAACCTTTTCTTCTCTTTTATTTTTTAATTTCTCTTTTATTAACGGGAGTTCCTCTCTAAATGTATCCACGTCAGGTTTTATAGCTCCTTTAAAATGACCAATTCTACTTTCATAATGATTTCTAACATCAACTACTATCGCGCCATTGTTCATATACTCATTCCATTCTTTAGCGGACAGGTGTTTTCCAACATTTGTCACATCGTACTCATTGTTATTTAATCCATCTGCAACAATTTGTTTTTTTATTTTAATTGCTAATTTTAAAAATGATGTTTGATTTTCTTCAACAGCAATTTTAAATGGAATGTCTTCAAACCCTTTTGTTGACCTAACTGATTTTACAAATTTTTCCCAGTTTGGTTTAGGGCAAGATAATTGTGCGTTGATACCCTCATGAGCAATATAAATCCTACCCTTTACTTTTAATTCGTCCCATTTAATAAAAAGTTCTTTTCTCAAAGCGACAGGATCTTCAATTATAACATACTTATAAAAAGAGAGGGTTGTTCTTTCAAAATCTTCTTGAGCTAGTTGTTTTTCCAGATCTTCTCTCCCAAACTTATTATGTAAAATTTTATTTTTTTCACTCATCTTAAATCAAAGATAATTAATAGATTATATATTTGTTACTATATTAAAATTTATGTCATCACAAAAAAATTTTTTGGTTATTGGTTCAAATGGTCAAATAGGAACTGTTTTAACAAATAGATTGGGTGAAAAATATGGTTTTGAAAACGTAGTAGGAAGTGATTTAAGGCCACCCGAAAACCAAACTAAATTTATTTTTGAGGAATGTAGTGTTTTAGATAAGGATCGTTTAGAAAAAATAATTAGTAAACATAATATTACAGATGTTTACTTGCTAGCAGCATACTTATCTGCAAAAGGTGAGCAAAATATTGAAAAGGCATGGGATTTAAATATTAATGGGTTATTACATATTTTAAATTTTGCAAAGGATAAAAAAATTCAAAAAATATTTTGGCCAAGCTCAATAGCGGTATTTGGCCCTACTACACCAAAAAATAATGTTGAACAAAATGCTATTACAGAACCAGCTACCATTTATGGCGTTAGTAAATTGGCAGGAGAGAGTTTATGTAATTATTATCATAATAAATTTGGAATAGATGTGCGTAGCATTAGGTATCCTGGACTTATTGGCTGGGAGTCAATGCCAGGCGGAGGCACAACTGATTATGCTGTTGATATATTTCACGAAGCAATTAAAAACGGAGAGTACACATGTTTTTTATCTGAAGACAGAACTCTTCCGATGATGTATATGAATGATGCTATAAAAGCAACAATTGGTATTATGGGGGCCCCTTTTGAAAAAATAAAAATACGAACATCATATAATTTATCTTCTTTGCATTTTAATCCCAAACAATTAGAAAAGGAAATAAAAAAACATTTTGAACATTTTAAAATAATATATAAACCAGATGAGAGAGATCAGTTAGCCAAAGGTTGGCCCGAGTCAATTAATGATGATTGCGCCAGAAAAGATTGGGGATGGGAACCAAATTTTAATTTATCGCAAATGGTTAGTGATATTATCTTAAATTTGACAAATAGATATAAGTAAGGAAAAATTTAAATGGAAGATTTTAAAATACATAATACTTTAACTGGAAATAAAGAGGTTTTTAAACCTATTAAGGCTGAATCTGTTACAATGTATGTGTGCGGACCCACCGTTTACGGGGAGCCGCATTTAGGTCATGCTAGACCAGCAATAACCTTTGATATTTTATTTAGATATTTGAAATTCTTAGGTTATAAAGTTCGTTATGTAAGAAATATAACTGATGTAGGTCATTTGTTAAATGATGCAGATGAGGGTGGTGATAAAATAGGCGAAAAAGCTAAAGCATTACAATTGGAGCCTATGGAAGTGGCGCATTTCTATACAAAAAAATACCATGAGTCTATGTATAAATTAAATGTAGACAATCCAAGTATAGAACCAACAGCATCAGGTCATATGATTGAGCAAATAGAAATGATAAAAAAAATCATCGATAATGGCTTTGCTTATGAAGTTAATGGTTCAGTTTATTTTGATGTTGTAAAATATAATGAGACTAATAATTATGGAATTTTATCTAGACGAAAAATAGAAGATTTAATGGATAATAGTAGAGAGTTAGATGGTCAGTCAGATAAAAAAAACCCAGTTGATTTTGCTTTATGGAAAAAAGCATCACCAGAACATATTATGAGATGGCCGTCTCCTTGGGGTAATGGTTTTCCTGGTTGGCACCTTGAATGTTCAACGATGAGTTGTAAGTATTTAGGAGAAGAGTTTGATATTCATGGCGGAGGAATGGATTTAGTTTTCCCTCACCATGAAGCCGAAATAGCACAATGTTGTGCAGCTAACAAAAAGCAAGCTGCAAAATATTGGATGCATAATAATATGATTACAATTAGTGGTCAAAAAATGGGTAAGTCATTAGGTAACTTTATAACTCTTGATGAGTTTTTTAATGGAACACATGATAAATTAGAACAAGCCTATCACCCAATGGTTATTAGATTTTTTCTCTTGCAAGCTCATTATAGAAGTACTATAGATTTTTCTAATGATGCTCTTCAGGCGGCAGAGAAAGGATTGATCAGGCTCTTCAATGCTATAAAAACATTAAATGATTTATCGCCAAAAGACAAATCTACTATAGATATATCTTCATTTAAATCAAAATGTGATGAAGCGATGAATGATGATTTAAATACACCAATTGTATTATCATATTTATTTGATATGGTTAAAATAATCAACTCAACTAAAGAGGGAAAACATGATTTATCGGGTGAAGACATTGAACAGTTTCAAAAAATATTTGATAAATATGCTATCACTATTTTTGGGCTTTGTAATAGCGAAGAAGACAATAATGCATCGGACTTGGATGGTTTAATGTCGTTGATACTTGAGATTAGAGACCAATCCAAAGAAAATAAAGATTGGGCCACAGCAGATAAAATTAGAGATGGATTAAATAATTTAAATATTGAAATAAAAGACACAAAAGATGGTGCAACGTGGAGTTATAAAAAGTAGTTATTACATATTTATAGTGTTATTTTTGATTTCTTGTGTAAAAGAAAAAAAACAGAACACAACAAATGTTCAAAAAAAAACAGAAAAAAAGAACATTGAAATTCCAATTTTTAATTCAGATACAGCGTATTTTTTTGTAGAAAAACAGGTTTTTTTTGGACCTCGTTCTCCTAATTCTGCTGCTCACCAAAAATGCGGTAAGTATTTAGAATCACAATTGGAAAGGTATGGTGCTAAAATTTATATTCAAGAATCAACTCAAAAAAGATTTGATGGAGAAAAATTGAATATGAAAAATATCATAGGCTCTTTTTCTCCCGAAAAAAAAGATAGAATATTTTTATGTGCACATTGGGATTCTAGATTCATTGCTGATCATGATAATGAAAGAACCCAGGAGCCTATTGATGGGGCTAATGATGGGGCTAGTGGAGTAGGAGTTTTATTGGAAATAGCTCGGCAAATTTCAATAAAAAAACCAAGTGTTGGAGTAGATATTATATTTTTTGATTTGGAAGATCAAGGTGAAGGTGGGACGGGTGATGTTTTGAGTTGGTGCTTAGGTTCGCAATACTGGTCAAAAACCCCACATATTTCAAATTACAATGCTAATTATGGGATTTTATTAGATATGGTGGGGGCCCCAGGAGCTATATTTACACAAGAAGAGTATTCAGTTGAATATGCTAAAAATGTTGTCGATAAATGTTGGAATCAAGCAATAGAATCAGGTTATTCAGATTATTTTTCATTTGAAAAAACACCTGGCATAATAGATGATCATTTACCAATTAATCAAATAATGAGAATTCCCACTATTGACATTATTGAATATGACCCTGCCACAGAAAATCACTTTAATAAATTTTGGCACACTCATGATGATGGTATGAATAATATTTCAAAAGAAACTTTGAATGCAGTTGGTCAAACTGTATTGGCTGTATTGTATAACGAATAAGCTTATTTAATTTCCCAAGGTTTTTGTTTAAGTGGCTCAAGCCAAAGGTTAGTGTTATAGTTTTTTATTGATGTTAGGTCAAGATCTGGATCAAATAATAACTGCTGGTCTCTTCCCATAAATCCTATTTCACACCTTCCTTTAATAATAAAGTCAAAATCGTTATTATTAATTAATTTTTTAAAATGTTCCTCTAATTTTTTAGTAAATACAGGAATCAAATTTGGATAGTAAATTAAATTTGTTTTTTGCCTATTAGTAAGTATTATGTTTGCATTTTCTATATTAAAAAGGTTGAAGGTTGATACTGTATCAGAATTTTCTGTTAACACAGTAAATTCTATTAAACCAGATGTTTTAGGTTCTTTATACATATTTTTTAACCTCCAAGAAAATCTTTGACCAATCCCTGTATAGTCTACATGTTCTTTAAAAAACACATATCGAAATGGAATCATAATTTGAAAAAAGAAAAAAATTAGCAATACATATGCAATGTTTTTATTAAAATATTGCCGACTTAATAATCTGGCATTATTTGTTAAAATTTTACCTTCAAGTTTATCGGAATTTATAAAAAGAATTAAAGTGGCTATCATTAAAAAAGGAAAAAATCCAATTTCACCACCGATTAATAAAAAGATAATAAAGTTTATTAGATGAAATAAAATAGCTGCAATAATACTAAAAAAACGAGTTTTTTTCATCATTAAAAAAGGACCGATTAATAGATCAAAAAACAGTCCTAAATATGAAAAAATAACAATAAAAAAAGACCCTTCATTTATCCCTGCTTTAGTTAAAATATAAGTCATAGGTTGAAGGTCAACTAACCAATAAGGGTTTATTTTATTTATACCAGCAATTATATATACTAAAACAATTAGTGCTTGCAATGAATAAAGATACAGACTTGGAATTCGAATTTTTTCTATTTTAGAAAATGGAGTTTTTGAAAAAAGCAACAAAAAACAAATAATGGAAATCAAGTAATAATGATTATTAAAAAAACCTTGGCAAAGCAACCATAAATATGTAAATGAAAATAGATATAATATTAACCCAAGCCTATACAACTTATTGGTCATTATTAAAAAAGAGCTAATTAATAAAACACCATTTAAACCAAAATTCATTAGAGTATCAGATAGAGGTTTTAAACCTTCAATAAATGGAAATAAAAAAGTAGGCTCTATTATATTTTCTTTAATAAACTCAGTTATAATCCAATATATACTTTGTAATGTAAGGATGAAACCTAAAAGAATTCTAAAAACAGATAAAGTGAAACCGGATGTTTCCTGATTTAAATATGGTAGTAGTTTTTTCAATTTAATATTTAAAATAAATTATATAACTAATGTATCGTTTTTTAATTAAATTTAGTCACACACACTATGATAACTCAAGGAGAAAAAAAACTTTTTTTATTAGACTCATATGCTTTAATATACAGAGCATACTTTGCATTTATTAAAAACCCAAGAATAAACACCAAAGGATTAGACACTTCGGCTATTTATGGATATTTAAACAGTTTAATTGAGCTTGTTAGGGAGGAAAAACCAACTCATCTAGCTACTGTTTTTGATTTAAAAGGCCCAACTTTTAGACATGAAAAGTACCCTGACTATAAAGCTAATCGGGACGCGATGCCAGAGGGAATATCTGGGGCAATTCCTTATATTAAATTGTCTTTAGAGGCTTTAAATATTCCTCAAGTTTCATTACAAGGGTATGAGGCAGATGATGTAATAGGTACTTTAAGTAAACATGCTGACAAACAAGGTTTTCAAACCTATATGGTCACTCCAGATAAAGACTTTGGTCAATTAGTAACAAAGAATACTTTTATTTATAAACCTGGAACTAGGTTTAGTGGGCCAAAAGTGATGGGTGAAAAAGAAGTATGTGAAAAATTTGGCCTTAACCATATTGGGCAGTTTATTGATTTTTTGGGAATAATGGGAGATACTTCCGATAATATTCCTGGAGTTTTTGGAGTGGGTGAGAAAACAGCACAAAAGTTAATTACAGAATATGGTTCAATAGAAAAGGTGTATGAAGGAATTGATAGTATAAAAGGGAAGTTAAAAGAAAAATTAGAAAATTCGAAAGACAATGCATTTTTATCTAAAGATCTAGTTACTATTTCTACTGATGCTCCTGTACAATTTTCTTTTGATGATTTTAAAATAAAAGAACCGAATTTTCAAAAAGTAAAACAGTTATTTGAAGAGTTAGAATTTAAAAATATTTTAAATAGAATAAATAGGGCATTTAATATTAGCGCTCATGTACCATCTACACATCCGAATATTAAAAATAAAGTAGGAGTTCAAAGAGATTTATTTTCAGAAACGGAAGATGACCTTGAAACAAAAAACACAATAAAAAATCATTTTTTAACACAAACAACAATCTCTACTAAAGAGCAGTTAGATAATTTCAAAAAAGAATTAGCTATTCAAGAGAAAATTTCTTTTCAATCTGCTATAAATGAGAA
>CACAKI010000025.1 GCA_902533035.1 uncultured Bacteroidota bacterium
AAGTATCTATATTGACAATTCTTTAAGTATGTCTTTTAAAAACAAAACTATATTACTTGAAGAAGCCAAAATAGATGCTGCTGAAATAATAAAAAACTTAAATGAAAAAACTGAAGTAAATATAATAACTAATGACTTTGAATTTAAAAATGAACGTTTTTATAATAAAGAAAAAAGTTTAGAATTGGTGCAAAATATTCAATTGTCTCCATTTACATTAAATATTTGTGAAGTAATTGAAAGACAAAAAAGAATGCAAAATAAAGATTCATTAATGAACCTATTTATAATATCAGATTTTCAAGAAAATTTTGTCAAAGAATTCAAAAACTGCTCTGAAAATATCTCAAAATATAATCTCATTAAAATTCATGCTAAAAGCATAAATAATTTAAGTATAAATTCTTGTTATTTTAAAAGTCCTTTTCGAAAATTAAATCAAAAAGAAGAACTATTTATTGAAATTGAAAATCATAGTAATAAAGATAAAAAAAACATCCAAGTAGAATTATTCATAAATAATAAAAAAAGAGGCTTTTTAAACATAGATATTCCAAAAAATTCTATATCTAAAAATAAACTAACATTTACAAATTTAGAAACAGGTAATATAAGTGGTCGATTAGAAATCATTAATGATAATTTTAAATACGATAATAATTTATTTTTTTCATATCAAATAAAAGAAAAAATAAACATTCTATCTATTTCTGAAAATGACATAAATCCTTCAATAAAGACCGTTTTTAATGACTCAATATTTAAATTAGATGTATTTAAAAAAAATCAAATAAATTTTGAACAAATAGAAAATTATGATCTAATAATTCTAGATAACTTAAAATCTATTCAAAAAGGACTTTCAAAATTTATACAAAAAAGTCTAAAGAATCGAAAGAATATCATTCTTTTTCCAAATAAAACTATCGATCTTTCTTCATATAATTATTTATTAAAAGAATTAAAAGGCAATGAAATACTAAATTGGAATAATGAAAACATAGATGTGAAAAAAATTAATTATAAGCATATTATCTTTGAAAATGTATTTAAAGAAGAAGAAGAAAATATTGAGCTACCTAAAACAAAAGGGTATTATAAATTAAAAACAAGCACATTAAATCAAAAAAATAATATATTAAGTTTTATAAATACTGATCCTTTTATTATTGAATATAATAATTACCCAGGAAGCTTTTATTTATGTACTGCTCCTTTAGATTTAAAAATTACAAATTTCACAAAACATGCCATATTTTTACCTATAATGTATAATGCTGCATTTAATACAAATTCAAGTGATTTATATAAAATAATTGATCAAAATTTAAACATTAAATGCCCTAATTGTAAACCACAATCCATTATATCTTTAAAAAAGAAAAATGAACTTGAAATAATATTAGAAAATAATATAAGTAACAATACTATTTTTCTAGAATTAGGTAAAAAAATAAAAAAAGATGGGACTTACAATCTATACTCCACAAAAAATATCGATCAATATTTAAGTTTAAATTACAATAGAAACGAAGGAAAAAATAATAGTAGTTATTTAAACGATTTAGAAAAAACATCGTCTGAATCTTTTTATAATATTGATAAAAAAAATCTAAGAAAAAATAAAAAAGAAAAAAATTTAATTTTTTATTTCATTATTCTTGGAATTGTTTCTTTTTTATTTGAAACTTTGTTATTAAAATTTTGGAAAAATTAAACTACATAATAAGATCTGCAAAAATAATTGACCCTAGATCTAAATATCATGGCAAAATTAGTGATCTGTTAATTGAAAATGGAAATATCTCATTAATTTCCAGAAAAATTAATTACAACAAACATTATATAGAAGTAAAAATAAAAAATCTACATGTAAGTCCAGGTTTTTTAGATATGCACACAAGAATTGGAGAGCCTGGCTTAGAATTTAGAGAAGATGTGAAATCTGGGACATCTGCAGCAAAACGTGGTGGCTTCACAGGTCTTGTTTATATGCCTAGCACAAAGCCACCTATTCAAAATGCGTCAGAAATTAATTTTATAAAAAAGAAATTCGAAAAGAATATAATTGATGTCTTCCCTACTGGCTGTGTAACTAAAAACATGAAGGGACTAGAAATAACAGAAATACACGACATGAAAAATGCAGGATCTATTGCTTTTACTGATGATTTAAAATCAATAGAAAATACGATGATTATGAATATCGCACTAGAATATACTAAAAATTTAAATACCACTATAATGGTAACTCCATTTGAAGAAAATTTATGTAAAAATGGATTATTAAATGAGGGGAAAATAAGTGCAACTTTAGGATTAAACGGCATTCCTAATATAGCAGAAGAAATAAGAATAAATAGAGACATCGAACTAGTGGAATATAACAAAGGAAAATTACATTTTTCAACAGTTTCAACAAAAAAATCATTTGATTTAATAAAAAAAGGGAAAGAAAAAGGACTAAATATTTCAAATGATATTGCTGCCTATCAACTTATTCTAACTGATGATATGTTACTAGAATTTAATACAAATGTCAAAACATTCCCTCCAATTAGAAATAAAAAAATAAAAAAAGAATTAATTAAAAATATAAAAAATGGAAATATAGATGCAATCTCATCTAATCACACTCCTATTGAAAATGAAAAAAAGAAATGTTCATTTTCTAATGCTGAATTTGGTTTACTTGGATTAGAAAGCACATTCGGAATTACTCATTCAGAACTAAAAAAAGAAGTGAAATTAGAAAAAATCATAGAACTATTAAGCATCAATCCTAGAAAAATTTTAAATATAGAATGCCCGAAAATTGAGGAACATAATAAAGCGAATATAACTCTATATGACCCAGAAAAAAAATGGACATTTAAAACAAGTGACTTAAGGTCAAAATCTAGAAATACTCCTTTTGAAAATTATGAATTTACTGGAAAAGTATTAGGTGTTATTAATAATGGACTAATCCATTTAGAAAACTAAAAATAATAATAGATTCCTGTTTGAAAATGAAAAGTATTAACACCTCTAAAATCTAATATTGCCAATAAATTATTTGTATTAAATTTAATTAATAAATTCTTGAATTTTTTAATGAATCCAAATTGAATATTATTAAAACTGTAATTGTTAAAATTATAGGCCATACTAAAACCCATATCTTTTTTTAAAACTTTCGAACATCCTAAAAAAACATGATGAGAAAAATTAGAAATATTATTTTCAATTGCATAATAATCAATGAAAAAATCAGTAGAAAGATTATATGAATAAGCAGATCTTAAATTAATTCTAAGTGGCAATCTAGAATAAAAAGATTTAGTTGAAATTCTATCTAAAGTAAATATGTTTTCCAAAGTATCTATAGTAGCAGCCACTTCCTCAGATAAAATCTCATCCATAGTATAATCTACTCCATCGAAAAAATGATATCCTTCTGATTGATTTTGAGAATTTCTTTTGTGCCAAAATATAAACCCTAAATTCTGGAAATCAATTACAAAGTGCCAATTTTTTAAATTATATTCAGCCCCTAAATTTAAACTTAAACCTGGATTTGAAAATCCAAAAAAATTTGCTCTAGAAGATTCGAAAAATATATCTGTATTAATAGAATTAGAAAAAGGCGTTATTGAATCAGAAAGAGCTTGTAATGAAAAATTTCCCTTCTCTAAATTAAAAAAATTAACACCATGTAATAGACTCACTCTAGTTCCAAAAAGAAAATTATCTGAAATTTTAGAAGAAAATTGAAAAAATATAGAAGAAAATTGAATTAATGAGGCTGTGTTATCTTCAAAATAAGTAAAGTCATCTAAATATTGATTATTTCCATTCCAAAAAAGATCAAGTAGTTCATTTGAAATGTTCAGATCCAAATAAGAAGAATATTTAAATCCAAAAGAATAATAAGTCTCAGCTTTAGGAAAACCAAAAAACAATAAATCATTTTCGGAAAAAAACTTGAAAGATAAGTTGTTTCCTTTTTCGATATATTCAGAAAAATCAACAACTAAATTATTGTTATCAAAATAAGAAAATTCATTAAAACTATTTTTTGTTAAAAAATGAATATTATGATTTGAAAAAAACGGAACCCCTAAAATAGTGTCTGAATTTAAAAAAGTAGACGTGTTTTTTAAATTAAATAAATCAATTTCAACCTTTGAACTATTCTGAGAAAAAGTATTCAGATATGAAAAAAATAAAAATATAAGTATGTGTCTATTCATCTAAATTTAATTTTATTCTCATTCCTATATTCACTAAAAATTCATAATCTGAGTACAACCGTATTGATTGATTTTGTTCTGTATTTAAAGTCACATCTAAAACTAACTGATTAGATTTTGAAAAATTTAATATTTGGTCATGATTTAAATCAAATTGATTTTCAGAAAAAAAACTTTCAATTAAATATCCATCTTGATCAATAACGCCAGATGAAAAATTAGCAATTTCCAAAGTGTCATAGTTAATATTTGTAATAGAATCTCTTAATACTAAATCTAATTTCGTGTCCAATGGAAAACCATTATCTATATTCATAAACAAAGACATACTTTCAATTTTTTCAGCATCATCTAATTCATCAATAATAATTGTATCTTTTAAACTAATATTTGCAATATTTAAACTCATTGGAAAATCTACTTCAACCCCTAACATCATTTTACTATCTGATGTAATAAAATTAACTTCACCTGTATTCGTTCCATTTAAATTAGCTACACCAAAATACTCGATTTGTTGAGGGGGTAAAGCAATTATATCATCTATTGTTGAATTATTTTTGTCATAAATCCAGACTTGCTCTACAGTATCTCCAATAAAATTAGGAGATTCTATAACTTCATTGAAATCAAATACAGCCGTTTCAAGATTTGGAGAAAATGCATTAAGGCCAGCATTAATAGAAGCTCCAACGCCAACAGAATTAAAAACTCTAATAATAAATTTTGGATCATCTAAAATAAGACCACTATCAAAATCTTCAAAAATTTGCAAATCAATATCAACTAAATCTCCCCCTAAATCAATTTCATAATCCCCAAAATAACCATCAGCATATTGTATAGATAAATCAGAAAATGAAAAGTTTAAATCTGCAAAATCCTCATTAGTTAAAGTAATTAAATCACTTCCGCTATTTAATGATGCTGAAAAACTGATAGGTATTTTATTAAATGGCTGATTAATATCTGTTGTTAAATCAATCAATATGCCTGAAATATCAATTTCTCCTGAAGAAGGTTCTATTCCAGCAAAAACGACTTCCTGAGTTTCAAAAACTTCACCATTTAAAGTCGCGGATGGAATACTTAAATTAAATGTTAAATCAGTATTTAATGAAGACGAAATATTATAAACTATTTTACCCGTCATTAATTCTAAATTATGTATTTGTTCTCCATTATCTAACTCAAAATCAATCATTGTTTGATAATTAGTTAATGATTGGTCGTTAAATGACATAGTAACACTTGAAACACTAATATTCTCAATTTGAAAAAATACTTTAATTCCTGTATTTGGAGTTATACTAAATTCATTCATAGGATCTACTTCTTCTAAAGTAAGATCTACAAAATCCACTAATAAATTATTATCTATTGTGAGGCCTGATAAATTAGTTGATAAATATTGAATCTCTCCTATTTGTATATCAGAAAACTGCAATAAACCTACATCATCAACTCCAGTGGATAAATCAACTTCAATATTCTCAATGTCAATTGGTAAATTATTTTGAATCCCTATACTTAAATTACCTGTGATAAATGAAATTTCACTAAACTGATTTAATTCAATATCGGTTTGACCAAGACCATCAAGCTCACTACTTAAAATATTGAATACTCCACCTGAAATTTGTTGCTCATCTGGAAAAGGTATTTGGATACCCGCAAATTCTGCAAGAACTTGAATAGTAGGATCACTAGTTAAAACTTGCTCAAGTGTATAATCAATTTCTTCATTAAAATTATCTAAATCTAATTCATTAAAATCATAATGCTCTGATAATCCTTGTTGATTTGAAAAATCAATAATTGAATCTGTTGAAAAAGAAAACACATTATCATCCCTATAAGCTAATCTAATAAAATTATCTTCATCATAAACAACAGATCCTTCTTCTGGAATTAAATCACCCAAAGTTAACTTAACATTAGCTAAAGGTGTAATTAACTCTGGATTCCAATTATTAGTTTTAATAGAGTCCCTTTCACAAGAATAAATAAAACATAAGAAAGAAAAAATAAAAAATATATGTTTAGTTTTAAATAGCATTAAATTCTTTATTAGAAATAATAGTACTTAAATTTACCTAAAAAAGATAACTTTTAGTTGTGATTGAACATTTAATCAATAATAAAAATAATATGTTTTTCCTCATTGCAGGACCTTGTGTCATAGAAGAAGAAGAACAAACATATGATATAGCTAAAGAAATTTTTGATATCACACAAAAAAATAATATACCATTTATATTTAAAGCTTCTTATAAAAAAGCGAATAGAACAAGAGTAAACTCTTTTACTGGTTTAGGAGATGAAAAAGGATTAGAAATTTTAAAAAATATTTCTACAAAATTAAATATACCTGTAACAACAGATGTTCATAGTCCAGAAGAAGTTTTTTTAGCTTCCAAATATGTACAAATGATTCAAATACCTGCCTTTTTATGCAGACAAACTGAAATTTTAATTGCAGCAGGACAAGTAAATAATTTTGTGAATATTAAAAAGGGACAATTTTGCTCTGCAGAATCTGTACAATTCATGATAGAAAAAATAACCTCACAAGGGAATGAAAAGGTTATGGTGACAGAAAGAGGAAATTCATTTGGATATCAAGATTTAGTGGTAGATATGCGAAACATCCCTATCATGAAGGCTTTTGGTAAAAATATAGTTTTAGATGTTACACATTCTTTACAAAGACCGAATCAAGAACATGGGGTTTCTGGTGGAACTCCAGAGTTTATTGAGACTATAGCATGTGCAGGAATTGCAACAAAAGTAAATGGTATTTTTTTAGAAACTCATCCTAATCCAAAAAATGCACTTTCAGATGGAAGCACAATGCTTCCATTAGGAAAACTAGAAAGCCTACTATTAAAATTAAAATCTATAAGAAAAGCTGTCATCTAAAACTTGATTTTTAATTGATCCCAAGCTAAAAAAACATTCTCAGGTAATTCTTCTTGTATCTTTTTATGTAATCCTAAATTATGACTAACATGTGTTAAATAAGACACTTTTGGTTTTAAAAAATTAATTAATTCTAGAACTTGCTCTAAATTAAAATGTGAAATATGTGATTTTCTTTGCAGACAATTAATGATTAATATATCCAAATCTTGAAGTTTTTCTAATTCATCCTTATGAATATAATTAGCATCTGTTAAATATGCTAAATCTAATATTCTATATCCTAAAACAGATAACTTATAGTGCATGACTTCTATTGGAATAATTTTTTGTTTAAAAATGGAAAATGGGTTTGATTTATCTATAATTGTGATATCTAATTTTGGTTTACCAAAATATTCTTTTTCTGAAAATAAATAAGAGTAATCTTTTTTAAGTGCTTTATGAACTTGTTTACTCATATACATCGGAATTGGTTGTTTGTTTAAATAATAAAATGATCGTAAATCATCTATTCCTGCCACATGATCACGGTGTTCATGAGTAAAAAAAACTGCATCAATATTTATTACACTCTCTCTTAAAATTTGTTGACGAAAATCTGGACCAGAATCTATTAAGATTTTTTTTCCTTTCAGCTCTATTAAAACAGAACTTCTTAATCTAGAATCTTTTTTATCTTTTGATTTACAAATCACACAAGAACAACCTATAACAGGGACTCCTTGAGAAGTTCCTGTTCCAAGAAAAATTAAATTATTTGTCATATTTAAATAAATTTAACTTTTTATTAAATTTTAACAAACTTGTTTTTTAACTTTAACATAATAGTAAAAAAAAGTAAATGGGAAAAGTTACTCTTTCTGCTAATCAAAAAGCTCTTAGCTTAAACCTAAATCCAAATATTTATGGTACTTTTTCTGAGATAGGTGCAGGTCAAGAAGTAGTGCGTCATTTTTTTAGATGTGGAGGTGCTTCGGGAACAATTGCAAAAGCTATGTCTGCTTATGATATGGATGTTAGTGATGCAATATATGGAAAAGAAAAAGGGAAAAGATATGTTTGCGAATCTAGATTAAAAAAAATGCTAAATCGGGAATATTTGTTGCTAGAAGAAAGATTAAGTAGAAAGAATCATCCTACGAAAACATTTTTCTCCTTTGCAAATACAATCGCTACCACAAAATATAATAATAAAAATCCAGGACATGGCTGGATGGGTATTAAATTTCAAACTGAAGCAGAGGAAAAAGCAAGTGAAATTATTATTCACTTAAGACTACATGATAGAGAAGCAAGAACACAACAAGAATGTGTTGGGATATTAGGGGCTAATTTAATGCATGCAAGTTTTAATTTTTTTAACTCTCCAAAAAAAATAATTGATTCTTTATATGATGGCTTATCAAAAGCCCAACTAGAAATTGACATGGTTCAAATGAATGGGAAATTATTTAATCACATTGATAATAGACTCCTAAGTTTATATTTAGTGAAAAATAAAATGACTGAAGCTGTTATTTTTAGTCCTGAAGGACATAGTTTACAACCATCTGATATACTACATAAAAAAAATATATTAGCCATTAGAGGTAGCTTTAGGCCTGTGACTAAAGTAAATATCGATATGATAAAAAATGGTTACAACCTATTTAAAAAAGAAAAAAAAGTACAAGAATCTGATTTGCAAGTTTTATTTGAAATTACTTTAACAAATTTAGCAACAAAAAAAAGAGAGCCAATAAATACAAATAATAATCTAGAAAACATAAATGTTAAAGCAATAAAAGATCAAGATTTTTTAGATAGAGTAGATGTGTTATGCTCAATAGGGCAAACTGTATTAATATCAAATTACGGAAGATATTATAAATTATTAAACTACTTCTCCAGATTTACAAATAAAAGAATGGGTATTATTTTAGGAGTCATGAATCTAAAAGATATTTTTAGCGCAAAATATTATTATAATTTAAATGGTGGTGTTTTAGAGGGAATAGGAAAAATGTTCAATAACGATGTAAAAGTGTATGTTTACCCTTATCAAGAAAATAAAAATAGTGATTTAATACAATCCAAAAATTTAAAAATTGACAAAAAAATCAAAGCTATTTATGAATATTATCTGAAAAATAAAAGAATAGTTGACATCGAAAATTTTGACTCTAATGTATTAGGTATATTTTCACATAAAGTTTTACATATGATACGAAACAATAAAACAGGTTGGGAAAAACTTGTACCAAACTATGTTGATAATATTATTAAGGAAAATCATTTATTTAAGTTTCAAAAAAAGAAAAACTCTAATTAATCATTAGAAGTAAAAAAACAATAGACATAAACCTATTAGATTAATCCCAAAATAAACTGCAATTGACACAGCTCCTTGATAATCTTTTGCAATCCTTTGCCCTAAAAAAAGAAAGAGTAATGTACCTGAAGAAAGAAACAAGGCAAAAAATGGCAAAAAATCGTAAAAAGGAAAGAAAAAATTTATCATACTTAATAAACACGAAAAACCCGTGATAATTTCCATTAACATTAAAG
>CACAKI010000026.1 GCA_902533035.1 uncultured Bacteroidota bacterium
GTCATATTAGAGATTTACCTAAAAAGAATTTAGGAATTCAAATAGATAATGATTTTGAGCCTAACTATGAAGTTTCAATTGATAAAAAAAAGGTTGTAGATGAACTTTTAAAACATTCAAAAAAATCGGATGTAGTTTGGTTAGCTACAGATGAAGATAGAGAAGGGGAGGCTATTTCTTGGCATTTATTTGAAGTTTTAAATTTAAAAAAAGAAAACACGAGGCGAATAGCTTTTCATGAAATAACTAAAAAAGCTATTTCTTTTGCAATTCAAAACCCTAGAGAGATTAACCAGGATTTAGTATTTGCTCAACAAGCCCGAAGGATATTAGATAGGATAGTTGGTTTTAAATTATCTCCTGTTCTTTGGAAAAAAGTAAAATCAGGATTATCAGCAGGTAGGGTCCAATCTGTGGCAGTTCGATTAATTGCGGAAAGAGAAAAAGAAATAAAATCTTTTGTAGAAGAAGATTTTTTTTCTGTTCAAGGTGTGTTTCTAAATAAAGAGAACATAAAAATACACACTCAATTTAATAAAGATTTCTCTAAATTAAATGATTTAAAATCCTTTTTGGAAAGCAATAAGAATACAGAATTCATGATATATTCTGTAACTAAAAAACCTTCTAAAAAAACGCCATCAGCTCCATTTATAACATCATCATTACAACAAGTAGCTTCAACTAAATTTGGTTATTCTGTCAGTAAAACTATGATGTTAGCACAAAGGTTATATGAGTCAGGAAAAATAACATATATGAGAACCGATTCAACAAATATTTCAGATGAAGCAAAATCGGCTATTAAAAAATTTGTTTCAAAGAGTTTTGGAGAAGAATATTTTTTTTCTAGAAGTTTTTCCAAAAAATCAAAAAATGCACAAGAAGCACATGAGGCAATAAGGCCAACAAACATGGAGGTTTCAAAATTAGATGGAGATGAAGGAAAATTATATAATTTAATATGGCGGCGTGCAATTGCCTCTCAAATGGCCGATGCAATTTCGGAGATAACAACAATTAAAATTAGTAATCAAAAAAAAATTGATGAGAATGTAGGTTTTTTTGTTTGCAAAGGTGAAGTTATTAAGTTTAAAGGTTTTTTAGAGATTGACCCAATAGATAAAAAGAATAATGATATAATTCCGCCCGTAAGTGAAAATGAAAAATTGACTTTAGATTTTATTTCTGCTAGACAGAAATTTAAAAAATCTAAAGGAAGATATAATGAAGCTTCTTTAGTAAAAAAATTAGAAGATTTAGGTATAGGAAGACCATCTACTTATGCTCCAACAATTTCGGTAATTCAAAAAAGAGGTTATGTTGAAAAAAGAGACTCTGAGGGAAATCAGAGAGAATACTTAGATTTTCTTGTGAAAAATGGAAAAATTATCGAAGACAAGAAGACAGAAAACTATGGGGTTGAGAAAAGAAAATTATTTCCAACAGATATAGGATTGGTTACGAATGAGTTTTTAATGAAACATTTTTCTTATATAATAGATTATAATTTCACAGCAAATGTGGAAGAAGACTTTGACAATATAGCAAATGGTAATTTAAAATGGAATGACATGATCAAACATTTCTATGCTAAGTTTAATCCAGAGATATCTAAAGTTATAGAGTTTGCAGAAAAATTTGTTGGTACTCGTGAATTAGGCATAGACCCAAAAACAGGAAAAAAAGTATTTGTTAGGATTGGGCGTTATGGTCCAATGGCACAAATTGGTGAAAATGATGATGAAGAAAAGCCAAAATTTACTAGTTTGCAAAAAACCCAATCAATAGAGAATATTACTTTAGAAGAAGCTCTAATTTTATTTCAGTTTCCTAAAAAAGTCGGCACTTATGAATCTAAAGATGTCGTTGTTGGGAGAGGGAGGTTTGGTCCTTATGTTAAGTTTGATGATGGATTTATTTCTTTGAAAGAGATAGATCCAGTATCTGCTACACTTGAAGATTGCATTAATTTAATTGAGCAAAAAAAAATATTTGATCAACAAAAGAACATTCAAATCTTTGATGAAGAAGAACCTAAAATAGAAGTTTTAAATGGAAGGTATGGCCCATATATAAAATGTGATGGTAAAAACCACAAAATTCCTAAATCACTTGATCCAAAAAAATTATCAAGAATAGATTGTTTAGATTTAATTGCAAATAATAAAAAAGACAAAAAAAAATAAAGTAATTTGACACAGTTATGTTTTCAAATTATTTTCATCCTGTTTCAAGAGAGATTTTAAAGCTTAAAGAAAATTCCCTTTCAGGGACCATTGGTGAATCTATTTCAGTTTTTTCAGGTGACGAATTTCCAGATTTTCAACAAGCTGAAGTGGCTATTTTTGGCGTTAATGAACATAGAGGTATTTTAACAAAAGAGCATATTTCTATGAATATGGATGCAATTAGAAAATCGTTATATAATCTTTATATGGGTGATTGGAAAATGCGTATCCTAGATTTAGGAGATTTTAAGATAGGAGATGATTTAAGTGATACGTATTTTGCGATTACTGATTTAGTATCAAATTTACTTAATGACGGGGTTTTCCCAATTGTTATAGGTGGAGGGCAAGATTTGTGTTATCCAGTATATAAAGCTTATGATTCATTTAATAAAGGGGTTAATATTTCTTCAATAGATGCTAAATTTGATATGATAACACCAAATAATATTAAAATAAATTCAAATAATTATTTAGGCAGTATTATTAAGGAAGATCCGAATCATTTAAATAGTTTTACTAATATTGGTTTCCAAAGTTATTTTGTTCAGAAAGATGAAGTGCATGAAATGGAAAAAATGTTTTTCGAAACATTTAGATTAGGTGATTTTAGACAAAACATAGAGGAGTCAGAACCATATTTGAGAAATTCGGATATAATTATTTTTGACGCTTCATCGATAAGGCAAGCGGACGCCCCTGGTGTTGTAAATCCCTCTCCAAATGGTTTATTTTCTCACGAAGCTTGTATTTTATCTCGATATACTGGGATGAGTGACAGGGTGAGTAGTTTTGGCCTTTTTGAAATAAATTCAGAAAAAGATTTAAATCACCAAACTTCTAATTTAGTTTCACAAATCATATGGTATTTTTTAGAAGGCTTTAGTCTAAGAATAGGAGATTTTCCTAATAAAAAAACAATATCTAAAAACTTCAAAAAGTATTTAGTCCCTTTAGATGATCAAGATTTTCAATTTGTTTTTTATAAGAGTAAATTAAGTGGAAGATGGTGGATATCATCAATTACTTCAGGTGAAATAGAATCAAACCATGAAATAATTCTCCCGTGTTCATATCAGGATTACTTAGATTCTGTTTCTGGAAAAATTCCAATGAGAATGATGAGAATGTTAAAAGTTTAAAACTCGGTTTTATATGATGTAATTTCTTTTCTTTTTTTAAAATAGATTATTTAGGTAATATAAATTGCCCTAAAAAAAAAAATATACTATATTTAACCCTTGTTTAACGTTGGTTTCTCATGCATAGAACTATTTTAAAGACTCTTTGTCTACTTTTCTTTATATACACAAACATTGTTTTTGGGCAACAAGACCCTCAAATTACGCAGAATATGTTTGATAAGTTTTTATACAATCCTGGCGTGGTAGGTAGTCAACCTTCAGTAAATGTTGGTTTATTACATAGATCACAATGGGTTGGTGTGCCGGGAGCTCCAACTACTCAAAATTTAACAGTTGAATCTTATATAGATGCATTACATGGTGGCCTTGGTCTTAATATTATCAATGATGCCTTGGGCCCATTGAGTACTAAAACGGCTACCATTTCATATGCTTATCAATTAAGATTGAATGAGAAAAATAAATTAGGATTTGGTATTAGTTTTGGGATGATGCAAATTGGATTTGATGAAGAATGGATTACGCCTGATGGACAAATTGATTCTAGCTTACCTCCTACTGGAAGTTCAGCAACAGTTCCAGATATAGGATTGGGTTTGTATTTCACTTCAGAAGATTATTATCTTGGTCTATCAGTTACTCATCTTGTTCCTTTTGAAGCAAATTTTGATGGGATAGCTACCTTTAATCCGGCACGTCACTATTATGTTTCGGCTGGGTATGATTATGATATAGATGAGCAGTTTTCTGTTCGACCATCTTATTATATGAAAACAGATGGGGTGATTTTTCAGATGGATTTCAATGTAAACGCTTTTTATCAACAGAAACATTGGGCTGGGTTTTCTTATAGAATTGAGGATGCTATAGCCTTTTTAGTTGGTTTTGAAATAATGGATAACCTAACTTTAGGTTATGCATATGATGTTGTGACATCAAAATTAGCTTCTGAAACTACAGGTGGGCATGAATTAATGTTGCGATATTCTTTTGGTTTAGATATAATAGGGAAGCCAGATACGCGTTATAAAAATGTAAGGTTTCTCTAGTTTATAAGTAAAAATTTATAATGATGAAAAAATTAATTTCTTTTGTTTTCTTAGTTTTGGCGACATGCCTTTTTTATTCTTGTGGTTCTTCCGGCGTTGATGGGGAATTACGAGGTTCTAAAACTACCATTAAAGATTGGAGGATACCTAGTCCTGCTGGAATGGTAAAAATACCGGAAGGTAGTTTTGTTATGGGTTCTAATGGTGAAAACACACCTTATAGTTCTGGAAAGAAAAGAACATTGACGATTAGTTCTTTTTGGATGGATCAGCACGAAATCACAAATGATGAATACAGACAGTTTGTTCATTGGGTTAGGGATTCAATTATTCGAAAGACCATTATAGCTACTGGATCACCAGATAATTCTAGTACACCACTTTGGAAATATTCTAAATATAAACTTGATCTTGCATGGGTTTCGAATCAAGTAATGGATGCTAATGGCAAAAGAATAAGCCCACCTAAGCCACCTTCGGAAGAAAATACAGAAGCTGGGAACTGGACGGGGCCAGGTGAAGTCATTTGGCAGGGTTATGCTATAAATTGGGAAATACCACTAGACCCTCAAAGTCCTGAATATTTAGATGCTGTAGAAACTGCGAGATTAAGAATGGAACCAGATGATCAACTTTCTAATAATGATAATAGAGAAGCTCCTTTTCCTCATTTTCAACATAAAAAAATTGATGTTAGAAATTTAACATATTCATATCCTTGGATGGATAGTGATCAGTTGAGAGGGCGAGTTTCAGATCCATCTAAATATAATAGGGTGAATGCGGACAACGATGAAAGAGGAATTATTAATAGTGAAGTAGTTCCAGTTTATCCAGATACACTAAGTTGGATTAAAGATTTCACATATACTTTTAATGATCCATTATTTGATAGATATTTTTGGCATCCTGCTTATGGAGACTATCCTGTTGTTGGAGTTAGTTGGTCTCAAGCAAGAGCTTTTTGTGATTGGAGAACTGAACTTAAATTATCTGCTACTAGTCCAGAATTGAGAGCTTTTGAAACAGCGTATAGATTACCTACTGAAGCAGAATGGGAATATGCTGCTAGAGGCGGAAGAGAACAAGCAATTTATCCTTGGGGAAGTCCATATTCTAGAAATAGTAAAGGTTGTTTCCTTGCGAATTTCAAACCACTAAGAGGTAATTATTGGGCAGATGGATATATATATACTGGAAGAGTAGATTCTTACTGGAAAAATGATTTTGGATTATATTGTATGTCAGGAAATGTTTCAGAGTGGACATCTTCTACGTTCAATCCTTTAAGTGATGTTGTTATTGGTGAAATAAATCCTGATTTTCAATCCAATGTTAGTGATGGTGATTCTCCTGCAACTAAAAGAAAAGTAGTAAAAGGTGGTTCGTGGAAAGATGTTGCAGCATTCTTAGAGGTGGGAGCAAGAGATTATGAATACCAAGATAGTGCTAGATGCTATATAGGATTTAGATGTGTTAAGGGCATAGGTTCTCCTAAAACAAATATCACTTTTGAAGAACAAACAACACCTTCTGTAAAATAAAATTATAAACTTTTAAATATACTTAGATATGGGATTTTTATCAAAATTAGCAGACAATAGATATTATAAAGCACTCATGCCATTATTATATGGTTGGGGAGCTTCTTTGGTAATATTAGGTGCTCTTTTCAAAATTAATCATTACCCTATGGCAAATGAGATGTTATTGGTTGGTATGAGTATTGAAGCAATAATATTTTTCTTCTCAGCATTTGAAAAGCCACCAAAAGAATATCATTGGGAAAAAGCGTATCCACAAATTTTAGAGAAGCCGGAGGAAACGAGAGGTGCTGTACAACAATTAAATGATATTTTTAAAGAAGCAGAAATAGATAGTAAAGTATTATCGAAGTTAGGTGATGGAATGAAAAAACTTAGTACGTCTGCTAGTCAAATGGGAGATGTTATGGATGGCACAAAAAAATATAATAAGCAGATGACCACAGCATCTACTCATTTAGAAAAAATAAATGGTTTATATGTTGATCAAATTAGAGCATTTGACACAAGAATTAAAGTCACAGAGAAGATGACAGATAATTTAACAGCATCTTTAGATCATAGTACTCGACTTTCAACGGAATTATCTACATTATCTAATAATTTAAATGCATTGAATGGTGTTTATGGAAACATACTCACAGCAATGACTAATAAAAAGCAAAAGTAATATGGCTGGAAATCATATGAGTGAATTGAGTCCTCGTCAGAGGATGATTAACATGATGTATTTGGTGTTAACAGCTTTGTTAGCACTGAATGTTTCAAAAGAAGTTTTAGACGCTTTTTTTAGGGTAGATAAATCATTATCGCAAACTGTAGCTGAAAAAGAAGCGGACAACAATCTACGTTATTTAGATTTCGAAGCAAAAGCACAAAAAAATCCTACTAAAATAGCTAGATGGAACGATTTAGCTCAGGAGTTAAAAGAGGAAACAGGAATACTTACTACTTTAATTGATTCTATTAGATTTGAACTTTGGGCAGCAGGTCAACCAGAAATAGATGGAAAAGTTATAGATGTTAAGAATGATGAGAAATATTTTAAATGGAATGAACAAAAATCTCTTAAGCAGTTTGCAAAGGATTTTGGAGGGGGTATTCCAGTAATAATGGACAAAGCTAATACTGTAACTCCTACTAAAATGATGATTGATCCTAACAAAAATCATGAGGGGGGAGCTGTTGCCCCTAAACTAAAAGCAGCAATTAATAGATATAGAGATTTTATTTTAGATATGGATGTTTTTCCTCTGAAAGACTCAACTTATCAAATATATGTGAAAGAATTATTTAATACAGATGATGTCAAACAAGATGATGGTAGTATAAAATCGTGGAAAGAACATCATTATTATGATTTTCCAATTGTTGGTGTTTTAACATTTTTAAACCAAATAGCTTTAGATGTTAGAACAGCAGAAGATGTTATGCTTGAGTTACTTGAACAAAAAACAGGAGAAAGTATTGTAAGTATAGATAAGCAAATCCCATATGGTCTTCCTTCAAAATCGTATATGATGACAGGTGATGAATTAGAAATGTCACTTTTACTTGCAGGTATAGATACAAAGACCAGACCTATTTATGATGTGTACGAATTAGATCCAAAAAATCCTAATCCTGTTACAGGTGTTAATTTTGGAAAACCACTCCCTAAAGGAACCACTTACAAGGTCGTAGATGATAAATATGTATTTACCATGGATACTACTTATAGGTTAAAACATGATATAGGTACTAACACTGATGGAATGGCAATATATAAAAAGAAAATGTCAAAGAGAGGACAAGTGTGGATTGGAGGTGTTGTTTCAGTTGTTTCAGCTATGGCAGATGATGGATATTTAAGATATCCTTGGGCAACCAAAATTGTTGTAGAACAACCCATGTCAGTTATATCAGCAACTAATTTAAATGCGATTTATATTGGTATAGAAAATCCTTTTAGAATAGCAGTTCCAGGATATGATCCTAGTCAAATTAGTTTAAGATCAAATACTTCAGGATGTAAGATAAGTTCGAAAGGAGGAGGGAATTATGGGATAACGGTTACAGGGGTGAAACCAGGAAAAAAGATAAGTTTATACGTTAAAGCCAATAAAGGTGGTAAGATTGGTCAAGCTATGGAATTTCAAATTTATAAATTACCAGGAGCTTATACAACAATTGACAAGGCTTATAAGGGAGATTTTGAAGCTAGTAAAGGAGCTGTTGGAAGATTTGTGGGGTTATATGCAAAGAAAGATCCAGCATTTGTATATAATCTAGATTATAAGGTGACGCAGTACAGTGTTAGATATACAGATCCTAGAGGAAACACGAAAACTATTAAAGATGTGAGAGGAAATAAATTTGCTAGTAACGCAACGGTAAAGAGTGTTTTAGAATCTGTTAAATCTGGTAAAACAATAACATTTTTTAATATAAAAACTAAAGTATACCAAAAAGGTAAACTAGTAAAAGGAATAAAAACACCTGCGACATCAATAAGTGTAACAGTTAGGTAGATGGATTGTAGTAAATAAATAAAAATAAAAATTATGAAAAAAGTATTTTTAATATTAACCCTTTGTTTTTCAACAATTTTGCTTGGTCAAAATGATGGGAATAATGAAAACAGATCAAAAAATACAGTTAAAGATTCTTTAATGACTAATACATATCATTTAGAAAAGAATCAAGAGAATATTGAACCAGTATCACCAACTAACTTATTTCAAAACCCTGATGATCCAAGTACTACTTGGAAAGATTATGAAAGGGATTTGAACGGAAATATTATATATGATAAAGAACCAAATAATAATGGAAAAATAAGATGGCAAGATGCTTCTTATTGGAGTTCAAGAGAGAAACAAGGAATGTGGGAGGCGGCAAAACTTCCTTATGTAAGTGAAGATGATGTTGTTTGGGGAACTCGACTAAGAAGAGAAATTAACCTTAACGACCCAGCAAATATAAGCCTTAAAATGCCATTTGATATTATATATTCAGATCATGTTGGTTTAGGTGGGCAATCAAGACAAAATGAGGTTTTTTCTGGAATTGATGCAAGAAAAAATCTATTCAATATACTTTTTGATGCTGCCACATCTGGTCAAATAAATGTATATAATTCTAGAATGTCTAGACAGTTTTCTATATCAGAGATTTTAGGAGATTTAGAAAATAATCAAGTAGGAGTATTTAGTTATATGACTTTTGCTAATGTTGAAGTAGGCTCAGACGAAGAAGAAAATGAAGATTATAATGATGGAGATGGAGATGAAGATGAAGAATATTGGGACCCTGATGAGGATGAATTAGTTCGGGAGCAAGTTTTAGAATTGTTTAGGCCAAGTGATGTAATTAAATATGTAGTCATTGAGGATTGGTTTTTTGATAAAAGGAGATCAAAAATGGATGTTAGGATTGTTTCAATTACTCCAGTTGTTAAATATCAAATTATAGAAACAGATCCAGATGGAGAAGTTATTCCTGGAGAAGTTGTAGAAAGAGAAGTGGGAACATTTTTTTATCCAGAGATAAGAAACCTATTAGTTAATCACAAAATATATAACACTCAAAACATGATGGCAAGAATGTCTTTTGATGAGTTTTTTCAAAGAAGATTATTTTCTTCTAATATTGTGAAAGAATCGAATGTTTATGATCGTGATATTAAGGAATATATAAAAGAAAGTGATAAACTTGCACAGTTATT
>CACAKI010000027.1 GCA_902533035.1 uncultured Bacteroidota bacterium
TGAATACTGGAAGTAATGCTACAATTGCTATTAGTTCAGATGATTTTTCTAATATAACATTCAATAATTCCCCTATACCAGATGGTGCTTTGATAGGTGTTTTTTATGTTGATAATAATGGTGATTATGCTTGTGGTGGTTATAATACTTGGGATTCATCAGGAACTATTTCTGTGACAGCTTGGGGAACAGAGGCAGGGCTTGATAATGGTTTTGCTATTGGAGAGACCTATAGTTGGTTTTTACAAATTAATGGAGAAGATTATAGTCCCGACTCAAATGGTTCAACTATGAGTACGACACCTCCGTTTTCAAATACTTATTCTTTGAATGGATTTGGCCAATTGACAGTAGTTAATTTTGTTGGTAGTATTCAAGGTTGTACTGATCCATCTGCTTGTAATTATGATTCTTCTGCCACAGTTGATGATGGGTCTTGTATTCTAATTAATAATAATTGTGACACTTGTGCTAATGGTGTAATAGTAGATAATGATTCTGATAATGATGGGATTTGTGATGATGATGAGATATTGGGTTGTATAGACTCCACTTATTTAGAATATAATTCTTTAGCTACTGAAGATGATGGTTCTTGTTTTACATGTGTTAATGATACTGATGGAGATGGTGTTTGTGATGAAAATGAAGTTTTTGGCTGTACAGATCCAACAGAAATAAACTACGATCCATTAGCGACTGAAGATGATGGCTCTTGTGGATGTTTAGGTGGATGTACTAATCCTTCTGCAGATAATTATGATCCAAATGCCTGTCAAGATGATGGATCTTGTATTTTTATAGTTTTTGGATGTACAGACCCTGGTGCGTTAAATTATTCTTCAATTGCAACAGTTGACAATGGAAGTTGTTGTTATATTTCCGGATGTACAAACCCTTTGTATAATGAATACAATCCAAATGCTTGTTTTGATGATGGGTCTTGTTCTATTTTACCCGGTTGTATGGATGATGGAGGGCCAGATGGTATTCCTGCATGTAACTTTAACCCTGATGCAAATTTAGATAATGGTACTTGTGAGTATACTACTTGTGCTGATGATTGTGGTGTTCCTTATGGAGACAATAGTACTTGTAATCCTGTAGGTTGTGGAGATCCTCAAGCAGATAATTATGATCCTAATGCTGCAGTAGTTGTAATTGATCCGGAATTTTGTAATTACTTAGGTTGTATGGATGAGAACTCTTTTAACTATAATCCAAATGCCAATGTAAATGATGGGACTTGTTGTTATTTAGATGGCTGTACGGATCCTGTAGCTTGGAATTATAATAATTTTGCATGTTTTGATGATGGTTCATGTGATTATCTTTATGGTTGTATGGATGTAAATTATGTTGAGTATAATCCAAATGCTACTTTTGATGATGGTTCTTGTTTTACTTTAATAATTTATGGTTGTACAGATTCTAATGCAGGTAATTATGATGATTTAGCTACTGTAGATGATGGTTCATGTATTTCTGCTGTTCAAATTGATTTGTTAGAAGTTTGTCACCCTGTTTGTGATAATGATTTAGGTGCTGTTGTTTTTGAGTTAAGTGGAGGTGCCCCTCCGTATTCTTTTGTTTCCAATTTAGATATAGATTTTTGTGGTCAATTTAATGGCTGTGGTGATTTAGATTGTTTTTCAATAGATAATCAAGAATATTATATAGAGGGTATTTATCCAGGTTTTCATTCAATTACAGTTATGGATGAGATAGGTTATACATTTGATATTTCATTTTCAATTTTTGATACAGATGAATTAATGCCTTTTATATGGGAAGATGGTGAAGGATTGAGTACGTTTAATAATTCAGATTGGTCATACCAATGGTTTTATATGGGGCAGATGTTGTTTTCAGAGACAGATTTTGAAATGACACCTCAAAATGGAACAGGTATGTATGCTGTCCAAGTTACAGATTTAAATGGATGTGTAGGGTATGCAGAATACCAATATGAAAGTAGTTCATTAGACTCTTTTGTAGAACAAGGTTTATATCTTTTCCCAAATCCATCTATTGATAAAATTTACTTGAATAACACAATTCTTTCAGAAGGTAATGTAACGATTTTAGTTACTGATAATCTTGGAAAAATTGTATCAGAGATATCAGTTTTTGATTTAAATAATGTAGAAATAATAATTCAAGATTTAGATCCCGGAATCTATTACGTTAATATTTTTGGGGATAAAGATTTAAATAAAAAATTAAGTTTTGTTAAAACAAATAATTAAATAGAATATGAAAAAAATTATACTTTTTTTATCGATTATAAGCTCGGTTAATTTATATTCTCAGTGTGTTGTAGATACGGATTGTACTATAGAGCCAGCTTTTCCAACTTTATGTCCAACAAATTTTCCTGATGGTACTGTTGGTGAATTTTATTCAGAAGATATGACTTTTTATATGCCTTCTCAGTTTGCTGATGAAGAAACAGGTTTTGAAGTAGTTTTGGATGAAATTATTGTTACCAATATTGTAGGCTTACCTCTTGGTTTAAGCTATATTTTATCTAATGAAACTGGTATTTATAATCCAGCTGAAAGTGAGTTTGGTTGTGCAAATATTAGTGGAACACCATTAGTTGCTGGAGATTATATCATTACAATATCAGTACAGGCTAATGTAACTGTTGTTGGGGTTGGTATATCAGTTGACCAATTAGTGAATTTTGATATTTTTATGACAGTAAATGAAGGTCAAGGAGGAAATGCTTCTTTTGTGTATTCTCCTAGTAGTGGTTGTGGTAGTGTGGAAGCTTCTTTTGAAGCTTTAATTAGTTCTGATCAGTATGATGTTTCATATACATGGGATTTTGGGAATGGTTTTGAGAGCAATCAACAAAACCCACCAAATCAAACTTATGGGCCAGGTAATTATACTGTGACTTTGAATACTGATGTAACAAGTTTTAATTATAATTTAAATAATTTTTCTATTTCATCATCATCATCAGACTGTTGGGGTAATGATATTGAAGAGTTTTGTGAAACCATATTTGGTATTGAGTTTTGTACTGGAACACCAGATATTTTAATTAAGATATATGATGGGGATGGGTTTTTGGTATATGAAACAGACTATATTACTAGCGAAACTCCCAGTTGGGATATTAACTTTAATATGAACAACCCTCCTTATTCTGTGGCAATTTGGGATACTGAAGAATGGGATGGGACAGATTTTAGTTTTTCAGGAAATGATGATTTAGGGACTTTTACACTTGATTTAAGTGATGGTATGCATACTTTCAATACTGGATGTGCTGCAGGTAATTATAGCATTTCTTCTGAACTTTTAATAGTTCAGTCATTTGAAGACACTGAAATTGTATCTGTTTTTGATGTTCCAACACCTGAAGTTTCTTATGATGAAGATCTTTCAATTCTTTCAGTGGATTTAGAGAATATCTTGTCTTATCAATGGTATTTTAACAATGAACCTATTGATGATGGAGCAGATCAATCTACTTATATAGCCGAAGAGTCTGGAACTTATTTTGTTCAATTTATTACATCTGATGGATGTGAGGGTTCTTCTTTGCCTATTGATATCGTTAAATGTGATGATAATTTTTCACCTTCTATTTTTGTTTCGGATAATATAATTTTAACAACAGATACAGAATACAATATAGATTGGTATTATAATGGTTTATTTTTCGGTACTGGCTCTTCAGTTATAGGAGATAATAATGGTTATTTCTGGCTTGAAGCTACAGATGATTTTGGATGTTCTTGGTTGTCGGACACTATATTTTTCCAATTACCAAACCCACCTAATGACATAGATGGTGATGGTATTTTAAATGATGTTGATAGTGATGTAGATGGAGATGGAATAATTAATGCGGAAGATGACGATATAGATGGTGATGGTATTATTAATGAATACGATGATGATATGGATGGAGATGGAATAGATAATGACTCAGATGACAGTGAAACAGGTTATTTGTTTATTCAATCTATTAGTCCTTTTGGTCCTTTACAGTTATTTCCTAATCCAAGTAATGGAGAGTTTAGTATTAAATTCCCTGATTCTCAAAGTAATTTTAAAGGATTATTTGTGATTTCAAATTATCAAGGAGAAATTGTGCATCAAGATCAACTGAAGTTAAATAATAATGAAACATATTTATTTAATGATTTGAATTTAGCTAGTGGTGTTTATTTTATAAGATTAATTAATGAGGTAGGGGAGTTTATTTATGATAAAAGATTAGAAATTATTAAATAACTCTTTTGATTAATTTTAATTTGTGAGAATGTTTTTTTGATTCACTATTATATATTCCTGTTTCATTAATTACATCTATTCTTACTTTTCCAGATGAATGAATAATTTTTTTATTGGGTAATATAATGCCAACGTGTGTTATTTTATTTTTTTCTTCAAAAAATGCTAAATCTCCTATTTTACAATTTTTGAAATTTATTGTCTTTCCTTTTGTAGCTTGTTGGTGAGAATCTCGAGGTAAATTAATTTTAAAAAATCTATAAACCATTTGAGTAAATCCAGAACAATCAATTCCTAAAGGTGTTCTCCCTCCCCATAAATAAGGTGTGTTTAAATATTTTTTGGCTATTTTTTGAAACCAAATATCAAAATTATTTGTGTCACAAAAATTTAACTTAAAGTCTATTTTTAGATCTCTTCTTTCTAATTCATTTTTTGGGATAAAGCTTCCTAAGACCAATGGTTGTTTTATATGATTAATTTTTATGTTGCAATATGTTTTGTTTGAGATATAAGACTCTATCTTTTTTTTTACTCTTTTTTTATATTGGCTATTACTAATCCAACCTATATAATTATCATGTGATAGTTTGATAAAGCTCCAATTTTCTTTTTTTTCTAAGATTTTGAATGTCTCGCCAAATAACACTTGATTAATCATCTCAGATTTATGAGATGGTAATTTACGCATTGGAATTACTGTTAATAAGCAAATTCCATACATAATTAAGATATATTTTCAATAATCATTGCTGATGCACCACCACCACCATTACATATTCCAGCACCACCAATTTTAGCTCCTTTTTTTTCTAATATATTAAGTAATGTTACTATAATTCTAGCTCCCGAGCAACCAAGTGGATGTCCTAAAGAAACAGCTCCTCCAAAAGGATTCACTTTTTCAGGATCTAACTCTAATTTTTTGATATTTGCTATTCCCACAACAGAGAATGCTTCATTTAATTCCCAATAATCTACATCTTCTTTCTTTAGATGTGCTTTTTCTAGTGCTTTTGGAATAGCTTTAGCTGGAGCTGTCGTAAACCATTCAGGTTCTTGAGATGCATCTGCATAAGATATAATTTTTGCAATAGGTTTTATGTTTAACTCTTTTGCTTTTTCTTCGCTCATTAGTACTATTGCAGCAGCTCCATCATTTAGTGTTGAAGCATTTCCAGCTGTTATAGTTCCATCTTTTTTAAATACTGGTCTTAAATTTTTAAATTTTTCAAAATTTATATTCCGAAATTCTTCATCTTCATTAACAACTAAAGGTTCACCTCTTCTTTGTGGAATTTCAATTGGAGAAACTTCAGATTCAAATAATTTTCCGTCCCAAGCAGCTTTGCTTTTTTCATAAGATTGAATGGCAAAATTATCTTGTTCTTCTTTTGTTATATTCATTTCTTCAGCGCACAGCTCACCACAAACCCCCATGTGTGTTTGGTTATACACATCAGTTAATCCATCTAAAACAAGCCCATCAGTTATTTGTCCATGCCCTAATCTATATCCTTTTCTAGCTTTTTCTAAATAAAAAGGAATATTTGACATATTTTCCATTCCTCCCGCAACAACAATATCTCTTTCTCCGCTTTTTATACTTTGTGCAGCAATCATAATTGATTTCATTCCTGATGCACAGACTTTATTAATTGTTGTACATGGTGTATTTTGATCTAATCCAGCAAAAATTGCAGCTTGTCTTGCTGGAGCTTGACCTAATCCAGCTGAGATTACATTTCCCATGTAAACTTCTTCCACTTGAGATGGTTCTATTTTTGATTTACTTATTGCAGATTTTATTGCATGTGCCCCAAGTTTTGTTGCTGAAACAGATGCTAATTTTCCACCAAAACTTCCAATTGGTGTTCTTGCATATGATGTGATAACGACATTTTTCATATTTATTTTTTTTCGCAATTTATATAAATTGAAATTAGTTTAGAAATTATTTTTGATTCATTTATTTATTTATGTAAAATAAGTTTTAAATTCATTAAATGAAGCAACTTTTTGAAAATATTATCAAAAATCATGATAGAATTTTTCAAATTTCCATTGTTATTTTATTTTCTTTTATAATTGCATTTTTTGTTTCTGATAAAACTATTCATTCTTTTGATTTTCAAAAAGGTTCTATATGGAATTATGATGATTTGTATGCTAATTTTGATTTTTCTTTGTTTAAAACAGATGAAGAAATAGAGAAAAATAAAAAAGCTATAGAATTATTTTCTGATGTATATTATGAAAAAGATACGCTATTAAAATATCGATCTTTATCTAATTTTGAATTAGAGTTAAAAAGCGCTTTCCGCTCTCAAAATAAAGTTTCTAAATATTATGATATTGGCAAGCTTATTCTTTTTAAAATTTATAATAATGGAATTATTGACTTGAGAGAGTTAGATCAAAATAAAGAAATCATTTATTTAATTAGTCCAGAATTTGAGAAGTTTAACTCTCAGAATGCTAAAAAAATTAATTTATCTAATTTTTTTACTATGGATCAAGCTATTTCTACTGTAAAAAATGAAGTTAATTTATATTTTAATGGCAATGAATCCTTGGAAAATTTTTTAATAAAATCACTTGATTTTGACATTACTTACAATTCGTATTATACAAACTTAATATTAGAAAAAGCTTTTGAAAAAATATCTATCAAGAAAGGTTTAGTCAAAGAAGGAGATTTAATAATAAAAAAAAATCAATTTATAGATGCTGAATCTTTTCAAAAGTTAGATTCTTATAAAAAAGAATTGAGTTTATATATACATAAAAAGGACTATGTAATTGTATTTTTAGGAAACTTTTTATTGTCTTTTTTACTGTTAACGTTATGTTATATTTTTTTGATCAATTTTTATAAAAATTTATTGATTTCAAATGCCAATTTCCTTTTAATTTATTTTATTATTTTATTATTTATTGGTTTGTCAACATTATTGAGTTCATTTGATGATAATTTAATTTTTGCGATTCCTTTTTGTGTTATTCCATTAACATTACGAGCATTTTTTGATTTTAAACTTAGTTTATTTGTACATTTCTTTTCTATAATTATAGTAGCTTTTTTATGTCAAAATAGTTTTCTGTTCTTTTTACTTAATTTTTTAGGTGGGTTAGTGGCAGTCATAAGTCCTCAAAAAATATATACTCAATCTAAGTTATTGTTTACAATATTTAGAATAGTAGTTGTTTTTTTGATGGTGTTTTTTTCAATTTCATTATTAACTTCAGGGTCTTTAAATCAAATAGATTTTTCAATTGTAATAATGTTGTTATTATCAGGTGTTTTAACATTTCTTACTTTTCCATTTATATACGTTTGTGAAAAGGTTTTTAGTTTAGTTTCTGATTTATCATTGTTAGAATATGCTGATACTAATACAGAATTATTAAGAAGGTTAGCAAAAGATGCTCCAGGAACATTTCATCACTCACTTCAAGTTTCTCATTTATGTGAATCGGTAGCTATAGAAATAGGTGCTAATCCTTTACTTGTTCGAGCAGGAGCTTTATATCATGATATTGGTAAATTAAAAAATCCTAATTTTTTTATTGAGAATCAATCAGTCGGATTAAATCCTCATGATGATCTGAGTTTTGATGAAAGCGCAAAGGTTATTATTGATCATGTGCTTGATGGTATTGAGTTGGCAAAAAAATATAATTTACCAGATCAGCTGATTGATTTTATTAGAACTCATCATGGGGATTATTTGATGCAGTATTTTTATAAAGAATATTTAAAAAATTTTCCAGAAAATGTAGATGATAAAAACTTTAGATACCCGGGCCCCAAGCCTTTTAACAAAGAGACAACGATTTTGATGATGTGTGATTCTGTTGAAGCAGCTTCTAGAAGTTTAAAAACAATTGATGTGAATTCTATTACTGAATTAGTAGATAAAGTGATTTCTAGTCAATTTAAACACAATCAGTATGATAATTCTTCTTTAACATTTAAGGAGATTAATCAGATAAAGAAAGCATTAAAATTAAAATTAATAGATATTAATCACACTAGAATAACATATCCCGATCAATAAATAAATATTTTATTCTATATTTACAATCCTTTTTTGGAAGGAGAGGTGGCTGAGTGGTCGAAAGCGGCACCCTGCTAAGGTGTTATACCTTCGTGGTATCGAGGGTTCGAATCCCTCTCTCTCCGCACAATATACTCGGGGTGTAGCGTAGTCCGGTTATCGCGCCACGTTTGGGACGTGGAGGCCGCAGGTTCGAATCCTGCCACCCCGACTTTTTTATATATTTGTAGTATGAACAAACTACTTGGAGTTTTATTATTCCCTTTCCTTTCTTTCTCTCAAGTAATGTATATTTCTCCCTCTGGAAGTGATATTAGTGGTTTGGGCACTTTTTCTAACCCATTTTTAACAGTCCAGAATGCTATTGATAATGGCGCATCGGAGATTCTTTTATTAGAAGGGATTTACACCAATTCAGAACAAATTACTGGTTCAAATATAGTTATTAAGCCAAATTTAGATGATAATGTTGTTTATGATGGTACTATGACAATTAATGAACCAGGTAATGTTTCTGCTTTTTGGACACAACATGAAGGCAATATTTATAAGACTGAAATTAATCAACCAATTTGGCAAGTATTTATTGATGATGTTGAAATGGTAATGGCAAGGTGGCCGAATTCTACTTTTGAGGAAGATTTAATATATAATAAAGAGGATTGGGCTCATTCCGAGCCAGAAGATATTGATGGGGTAGTTAATGATATTACTGATATTTCATTGCTATATAACGAAAGTAAAAATTTATCAGATTTTAATAATAGTGACATTGATGGTGCTATTTTGATTGCTAATTTTGGTTCATTTAAGACCAAAGTGAAACAAGTGTTGTCAACTGGTTTAGATGTGCCAAATAGTAAATTTGAATATACCCCAATTGGTAATGAATATCGAACGAAACATCATTATTATTTTTTAGAGGGCAAGTTAGCATTTTTAGATCATCCTAATGAATGGTTTTATGACAATGGATTCTTGTATGTTTGGAGTGAAGATGGAAGTGATTTAACTAATTTAAATATCAAAGGTAAAACTCAAGAATTTGCGTTTATTTTTGATAATTGTAATAATGTGACAATTGAAGGATTAAAGTTTTTTGCTACAACAATTTCTATACAAAATAGTGTTAATGTGTCTGTACAAGAGAATGTGTTTAGTTACCCAAACTATTCTAAACGT
>CACAKI010000028.1 GCA_902533035.1 uncultured Bacteroidota bacterium
TTATTTGATTGGTCAAATTTATTGGGGGTTTTTAATTGTTTGCGAAGAACCGCTATTGGGGTGTCAATGGATAGATGATGTAATCATTAATGTAATATATACATTAAGTGGAATTTGTGGGTTAATGGGTGGGATAACATTATATAAATTAAATAAGTAATATGAAAAAACTACTACTCCTACTTATTATACCACTATTGAGCTTTGGGCAGGACTTAACATATGTTCCTGATGATGGTTTTGAATATTGGATAGAAAACAATATTGAAGGAGCTAGCAATGGTGATATTAATGATAATTATGTCTTCACAGATGCTCTTCAGCCAGTACAATCAACATTGGCTTTTGTTTCAATTACACAAACAATTCCGATATATGATTTAACCGGAATAGAAGATTTTGTTATGAGTGGAGTTAGTCTAGAGTTAGATGGTTTATATGTATCTGAAATTAATTTGAGTGAAACGGAATTCATAAACACATCCCCTTTGTCCCCGAGCTGGATTTTTAGTCCATCTATAACCATTAGACAGAACCAATATCTAGAAAGCGTTATACTTCCAAAGGATACAGTGACAGAGATTCGTCTGTCACAAAATTACCTACTAAATAACTTAGAATTTTCAAATGAATTAGTATTTATGAGTTGTCACATTTGGGGATCTCCACTTATGTGTGAAATTAGTTTTAACGGTAATCTAGCGTTCTTGTCTTCAGATGGCAATGGAGAAATCAAGGGGATTTACATAGGGCCTGAGCTGGAATTATATTCGGTGGATTTATCTTCTTTAATGGGTGTTACTTTTGGGACAAAAGTTGCGTTTCAAGAGATCCCCAACTTAAGTTATATAAATCTAAATAATGGAGAACCAACATACAACTGGGAACTGACATTGAATAGTTTTCCATCGTCTGGGTGTTCTGAAAGTTTATGTATAGAGGTTGGGGATCCTGAATTATGTGAAAATAATAATGACTGGCCACAAGAATTAGAAGGATTGTCTTGCAGTGTAAATATCAATTATGCGTCTAGCTGTAGTGGTGGTGGTGATTGCGCTAGCATTGACATATTAGAGCCATCCACTATAAACAAATCACTTATTAAAAAAATAGACATCCTTGGAAGAGAAGCCACTAACAAAGGTTTTCAATTACACATCTATGATGATGGTTCTGTAGAGAAAAAATATATTATAAAATAAAAGCACCCACTTTCGTAGATGCTTTATCTGTTGCTCCCCCTCTTGGACTCGAACCAAGGACCCTCTGATTAACAGTCAGATGCTCTAACCAACTGAGCTAAGGAGGAATAAATGAACCCCAAATATATAGTCAATTAACGAATTAAACAATATCTTTGCCAAAATTAAAAAATATGAGCTTATTAGTTGTAGGGACTGTTGCTTTTGATACAATTGAAACCTCTTCAGGAAAAGCGGAAAACATTTTAGGTGGAGCCGCAACATATACCTGTATTACATCATCATATTTTCATTCTCCTAATATTATATCTATTGTGGGATATGATTTTCCAAAAGAACATATTAAAAAATTTCATGAACATAATATTGGTTTATTAGGTTTAGAGACTCATCAAACAGAAAAGACTTTTTTTTGGAGAGGGCGGTATCGAGATGATATGAATATTAGAGATACATTAGAAACAAAATTAAATGTTTTAGAATATTTTAATCCTATTATTCCAGAAGTATATTTAAATTCTAAGTATATAATGTTGGGAAATGTAATTCCTTCAGTGCAATTAAAAGTTTTAAATCAAATAAAAAATAAAGCGACATTAATAGCAATGGACACAATGAATCTATGGATAGAAAATGCATACGATGATTTAATAGCAGCAATTAAACAAGTTGATATTTTAATGATAAATGATCAAGAAATACAGCAATTACAAAATGAATTTGATTTAGAAAAAGCAGTGAGAAAAACGTTTTTACTTGGACCGTCTTTTATTATTGTTAAACTAGGAAGTAAAGGTTCAATATTATTTTCACAAAAAGAAAAATTTATTTGCCCTGCTGTTAAAATTAAAAATGTTGTCGATCCAACTGGTGCAGGAGATTGTTTTGCTGGAGGCTTTATGGGATATATATCTTCAGTAAAGAATCATTCATTTGAGAATATGAAAAAAGCAGTATGTTGGGGAACTATTATGGCATCTTTTTGTGTTGAAGATTTTGGAACAAAAAACATATTAAATTTAGATAAAGAAACCTATTTAAATAGGTATAATAAAAATTTTAACTAAATAAATTTGGAGGTTCTTTTCGAATATTTTCAAAATAGTCATCTACTTCTAATTCATCGTAAGTAGATGCCTCAACTGCCAATTGATCACACCTTTCGTTTTCTAGATGCCCACTATGCCCAGGAACCCATTTAAACACCACTCTATTTTTTGGGTATACTTTTAAAAACCTTTTCCATAAGTCAGGGTTTTTTTTCTTTTTAAAACCTTTTTTTTCCCAATTAAAAACCCATCCTTTAGTAACAGCATCAATTACATATTTAGAATCACTAGTTACAATGACATTATCACTTATTTTTTCTATTTTTTCCAGAGCTACTATAATTGCAAGTAATTCCATTCTGTTATTTGTGGTCATTCGATAACCTTTTGATATTTCTGTATAAGAATCATTTTTTTTAATAACAATTCCATATCCTCCTTTCCCTGGATTGCCTTTAGAAGAACCATCTGTATAAATTTCAATACTCATTATTAATTACTTTTTCAATAATCATAGGATAAAATTGATATTCAAGTTGTTGAATTTTTTTAGAAAGTAATTTAGCACTATCATTTTGTAAGATATTACATTTCGCTTGAAAAATAATATTTCCTTTATCATATTCATTGTTGACATAATGAATGGTTATTCCACTCACGGTTTCAGATGCCTCTAAAACAGCATTATGAACACGTATTCCATACATTCCTTTACCTCCAAATTTAGGAAGTAAAGCAGGATGAATATTTAGTATTTTATTTGAGAAATTATTAATGATAAGTTTTGGAACCTTCAATAAGAAACCTGCTAAAATAATAAAAGATATTTTATGAAATTTAAGTTTTTTAATAGTTGCTTCACCTAAAATAAATTCAGATTTATTTATGAAAAATAAATTAATTTTGGCTTCATTAGCAATATCAACAATTCCAGATTTAGGATTATTAGTTACAATTAATTCAATCATAATATGCTTATGTGATTTGAAATAATTAATTAGATTTTTTGCGTTGGAACCTTTACCTGAACCGAAAATTGCAATTTTTTTCATAGAACTAAATTATACATTTTGTTGAAAACACTGTATATAAGTAGAAAAGATGTTTCAGTTATCATTTTAAAAAATATATATATTTGAATCAAATAGAAATTTAAAAATATATACTATGTCTGATATATCTTCTAAAGTAAAAGCAATAATTGTTGAAAAATTAGTAATTGATGAAAGTGAAGTAACAGAGTCAGCTAGCTTTACAGCTGATTTAGGTGCAGATTCTTTGGATACCGTTGAATTAATTATGGAATTTGAAAAAGAATTTAATATTCAAATTTCAGATGAGGATGCTGAAAAAATCCAAACAGTTGCTGATGTTGTTAAATATATTGAAAGCGCAAACTAATTTATAAGTGATGCTCAATAGAGTTGTAGTTACAGGAATTGGAGCATTAACACCAATTGGACTTGATGTGTCTTCTTTTTGGACTAATTTAAGTAATTCAGTTAGTGGAGCTGCACCTATTACAAATTTTGATGCTTCTAAATTTAAAACTCAATTTGCTTGTGAGTTGAAAAATTTTGAAGCTAGCAATTATATAGATAAAAAGGAATTAAGAAAATTAGATGATTTTTCTGTTTACGCATTAGTCAGCACACAAGAAGCAATGGAAGATTCTAAACTTAATTTAGAATCATTGAATTTAGAACGATGTGGAGTTATTTGGGGGTCAGGTATAGGCGGCTTAAATACAATGACAAAAGAAGTAGAATCATACGTTTTAAATAATAAAATTCCTAGATTTAGCCCCTTTTTTATACCTAAAATGATCTCAGATATTGCAGCGGGTTTAATTTCCATAAAATACATGTTCAAGGGACCTAACTTTTCTACAGTTTCTGCTTGTGCTTCCTCTACAAATGCAATTATTGAAGCGTATCATTATATTAAATTAGGTAAAGCAGATATTATGATATCAGGTGGTTCAGAAGCTTCCGTCAATGAGGCTGCATTAGGTGGTTTTAACGCTTTGAGGGCTCTTTCTACTAGAAATGAAAATCCTACAGAGGCATCTAGACCATTTGATACAGATAGAGATGGCTTCGTTTTAGGTGAAGGATCGGGGACCATTATTCTAGAAGAATATGAACATGCTAAAAAGCGTGGAGCAAATATTTATTGTGAATTAAAAGGGACGGGTACATCAGGGGACGCGTATCATTTAACCGCTCCTGAACCAAATGGTTTAGGAGCTAAGAGCGCTATGGAAAAAGCGATTCAAGAATCTAATTTACAACTTTCAGATATTGATTATATTAATGTACATGGCACATCAACACCCTTGGGAGATCCAATAGAAATAAGAGCGATACAAGAAATTTTCAAAGATGAGGTTTATAATCTTAATATTAGTTCCACAAAATCAATGACAGGTCATCTATTAGGAGCTGCAGGAGCTATAGAATCGATCGCTTCTATATTAGCAATGAAAAAATCTACTATACCACCTACTATTAATTTGAAAAAGTTAGATGAACAATTAGATTCAAAAATAAATTACACACCTAATAAGACACAAAATAGAAAAGTTAATAATGTAATTTCTAACACATTTGGTTTTGGGGGACATAATGCGACTGTTTTATTTGGAACACCAAATGATTAATATATGAAAGTAAAAAAAATAATACTCTCTCTAGATGCAGAGTATTCTTTATTTGGTATAAAAACAAATGTCCCATCCTATAAATTGGTGTATTTTTTAAATAAGGAATTGAAAATATCTTTTAAAAGAGAAAAAGATATTGTGTTTATTGAAAATAAAAAAAACATATACCTTAATAAGTATTGTTATTATAATTCTGAAAAAGAACAAGATTGGACGTTGGTAGCTAATGAAAAAAAATTTGAACAAAGTGATTTAACATCACCAATTTTTAGAAAATCAGAAAACCTATATACTTTAAAATATTTGGTGCCAGAATTTAAAATGTTTAACTATATAATAAAGATAGAAGGTGTTTTAACTAAGAAAAATGAAAAAATTAAAAAAATGAATAATATATTAGTTGTAAACATTGCCTCAGAGATAAAACAATCTTTGATTAAAAATAAGGATAAATTGTTATTTTAACTTAGTAATGCATATAAAAAAGAAAACAAAAATAATTGCTACGATTGGGCCATCTTGTAGTTCGTCTAATACTTTAAGAAAGATGATTTTGGCAGGAGTTAATGTTTGTAGGATTAATTTTTCTCATACTAGCCATGAAGATGCTTCAAAAGTGATTTCCATTATTAGAAAGATTAATAATGAACTGAGTTTACAAACAGCAATATTAGGGGATTTACAAGGGCCTAAAATAAGATTAGGATTAGTCAAAAAAAATACAATTTTGAAGTCAGGTGATAAAATCCACTTAACTAATACACATAGTGAGAGTACAAATAAAAAATTATTTATAAATTATTCTAGGTTAATGAAAGATATTAAGTTGAATGATTTAGTGTTAATTGATGATGGAAAAATTAAGCTTAAAGTAAGATCTGTTAATCAGAAAACAATTTCTTGTGATATTTTAAATGGAGGAAAACTTTCCTCAAATAAGGGAGTTAATTTTCCAAATACAGAACTTTCATTCAAATCGATTACAAAAAAAGATAAAATAGATTTGAATTTTTTAATAAAACAACAAGTCGATTGGATTGCTTTATCTTTTGTTCGAACATCAAGGGATATTATAATGTTAAGGGATATTTTGAATCAAAAAAAATCAGAAATTAAAATTGTAGCTAAAATAGAAAAACCGGAAGCAGTTAGAAATATAAAATCAATCATGAGGTCTTCCGATGGTATTATGATTGCTAGAGGTGATTTAGGTATTGAAATACCAATGCAGAAAGTCCCAATTGTACAAAAAAAAATTATCAAACTATGTTTAAGTTATTCTAAACCTGTAGTTGTAGCCACACAATTAATGGAGGGAATGATACAGAATTCTATTACCACTAGGGCTGAGACTAATGATGTTGCTAATGCTGTTTTTGATGGAGCTGACGCTTTAATGCTTTCTGGAGAAACAGCTGTAGGGAAATATCCTTATAAAGTAGTAAAAGCCATGACTAAAATTATTTTAAGTGTTGAATCTTCGAATTTAAAATTAACAACTAAATTGATGTTGCCGCGCAAAAAAGCAAATAATAGATATATTTCCGATTCTATTTGTTTTTATGCGTCTGAGATCTCAAATCAAATTCAATCTAAAGCAATTATTACTCTTACTCATTCGGGTTATAATGCAGAAAAAATAGCCTCTAATAGACCAAATTCTTTTATATATGTTTTTACGCACAATAAAAAAATTTTAAATACTTTAAGTTTATTTTGGGGGATATATGGTTTTTACTATGACAAGTTTAATAGTACAGATCAGACAATAAAAGATTTACATGCATTCTTAAAAAGAAAAAAGATCTTAAAATCGGGAGATATAGTGATTAATATTGGAAGTATGCCTATTATGGAAAAGGGAATGACAAATATGTTAAAGGTTGGGTCAATTACATAATATGACTAGATTGAAATTGCTTTAAGAACCTAATATCATTTTCATAAAATAAACGAATATCATCTATTTGATACAATAACATAGCGATTCTTTCTATACCCATGCCAAATGCAAAACCAGAATATTTAGTGCTATCAATTTTGACATTTTCTAACACATTAGGATCTACCATACCACACCCCATTATTTCTAACCACCCAGTTCCTTTTGTTATTTTTTTATCTGTTTCTGTTTTTAAACCCCAGTATATATCTACTTCCGCACTAGGCTCTGTAAAAGGAAAAAAAGAAGGTCTAAACCGAATTTTTTTATTTTCACCGAATAATCTATTTACAAACTCTTGAATAATTAACTTTAAATCTGAAAAATTAATATTTTCATCTATCGCAAGTCCTTCTATTTGATGAAACAAACAATGAGATCTTGCTGAAACATCTTCATTTCTAAAAACTCTTCCTGGAGAAATTATTCTTATTGGGGGAGAGTTAGTTTCCATGAATCTAATTTGAACAGAAGATGTATGCGTTCTTAATAATAAATCAGGGTTTTTTTGAATAAAAAAAGTGTCTTGCATATCTCTAGCTGGATGATCTTCAGGCATATTTAAAGCAGAAAAATTATGCCAATCATCTTCTATTTCAGGCCCTGTTTCTAAATTAAATCCAATTAATTTAAATATGTTGATAATTTTGTTTTCTACAATTGATAAAGGGTGTAGAGCGCCAATTTCTTTTGGTTTTTCAGGTAAGGTATAATCAAAAAAAACATTATTAGAATTTGTAGTTTTTATAGATTGTGACGTATTAATTTTAGAAACAATTAAATTTTTTAATTCATTAATTAGTAAACCAATTTCTTTTTTTTCAGAGGGTTCAATATTTTTAAAATCATTAAATAACTTATTTAAAATACCATTTTTCCCTAAATATTTTATTCTAAATGACTCAGTTTCTTTTTCACTATTTGCCTTAAAAGACAAAACTTCCGTTTTATATTTTTTAATTAGTTCCTGCATTTTTTTATATTTATCAAAATACTATTCTTCAAATTTAGTTAATTGGAAGAGATTTTATACATACTATGAAAAGAATATATCCACTTTTACTACTTTTAATTACATTGAATTGTGTTTCTTGCTATGAAGATCCATTTTTTAAATTAAAAGTTTTTGTTGTAGATCAAGATTTTAATACTATTGAAGGCGCCGATATTGTTATTTCGGTTCAGGATGAAGTAGGAGAGATAGTAGAAGAAGCCACAATTTATCAAACATCAATTACAGATGATAATGGCTTAGCATCTTTTGAATTTGATAATTTAGGTTTTTTTGCTATTCAAGTTCAAAAAACTTACGGCCCTGATCACATGATATGTGGAAATAGTAGTGTTAGTTTAGAGGAAAATATTATCAAAGAAATAACAATATTAGCTACAGAATCAAACTGTAATTAAAATTTAATTTTTGCATCTTCAAAATAAATAATAATAGCTTTTTTTAATAAAATAGTTTGCTCACCGGGTTTTAAATGTGGTAATTTTTCATTTGTTTTCCAATGTGGCCAACCATCCTTATCTCTTCCGGAGAATGAGTAATATCCATATTTGCTTAATAATTTACATATTGCAATATGCAATAAGTCTATTTTTTCTTGTTTTTTAAATTTTCTATATCCTTGCCCTAATTCATTAATGCCAATTAAAAATAAAATTGCTTGTAGATCTAACATTTCACCATCCCCAAATTGGTTACTGATATATTTAACCAAAGTTTCCCATTTAC
>CACAKI010000029.1 GCA_902533035.1 uncultured Bacteroidota bacterium
ACAACTAATGTGTTATCTTTTTTATTTTCAAAATATCCGAAACTAGTAAATAAATTAAATACATAGTTATATTTATTTTTTGTGTTTAATTTTCTCATGTCTTTTAAAAAAAAATGGAGTTTTTCATTTTCATGTATTTTTGCTATTTCTAAACTTTTTCCAGATAAATCAACTCCATCTACTAAAAATCCTTTTTTATTTAGATAAATAGAATGCCGCCCTGTTCCGCAACCTAAGTCTAGAAATAATGATTTTTTTTTAGGTTTTAAATAATTTAAAATATTATCTAAAAATAATTTTGCTTCTTTTTTGTTTCTTTGGTTATAAAGTAGATGATAATACTTAGAATTAAACCAACTTTCAAACCATTCTGTCATTTGTTTTTTTTTAGTTTCCATGTAGTTCCAGAAGTGGGAGCGTAAGAGGGATGCCAACCTAACTTTTTTAAATGATTATGATATGCAGATAATTTATTTTGATCACTTAATATGTCTTTTTCAAATTTTTGATCATAATAATTAGGGAAATTTGTTTTTTCATTTTTTGATCTTCTTGCCCAATTTCTTGTTGCGCTTTTCCAACATTTCATAGAGTTTTTCCCAATCTTCCAGCCTTTTGATTCATAAAAATCAAACATAATTTCACTTTCATCTTCTACTCCTAATTTCAAAAAATATTCTTTTAATTCATTAATGGTCGGTTTTTTGAATATTTTTTTTTTGGTTAAAATACTATGTTTTAGTTTTTTTTGATGATTAGATGTTTGATTTGTAATCATGTGATTTTTTATGATGTAATTTGAAATATTTGCATGAAAAATTTTTACATGTAAGTTTTCAGGTGTTTCTTTTTTTATAATAACATCAATAAATTTTAATTTATACAGCTTATTGATTGCTTCTTTTATTTTTGATTTAGATAAAGTTGTTTCTTCGGAAATTTTATTTAGACTATTTAAAAAGTAATTGGTTTTTTCTTTTTTAACATTTTTTTTTAATTCTTCTTGTTGCATTAATTCAGTTAACACTAAAGTCGTTTCTATTCCGAATTCCTTTAAAAGATTTTTTTGGATTATGAAGTATTTTGTGCTAGAGAAAAACATTTTAGAAATTTACATATCTATCCAAATGTATTAAACCATAAATTATTTCCAAAATATTTTTTAATAATGTTTATTTTTCACACGTTGCCCAAATTGAGTGTTTTGGTACAGGGGCAATAATAGAAATGTTTTCTTTTTTTATAGGGTGTGTAAATTCTATTTTTCTAGCATGTAAGCAAATACTGCCATCTTTATTAGTTCTTTTTGATCCATATTTAATGTCTCCTTTTATTGGTGATCCAATATGTGATAATTGGGCTCTAATTTGATGGTGTCTTCCGGTTATTAATTTAATCTCGTATAAAAAATAATTTTCTAATTTTTTTAAAAAATGATATTGAAGTTCTGCTTTTAAAAAACCTTCTTTTTTTTCATTTGATGCAAAAGATTTGTTAATTTTTTGATTCTTCTTTAAGTAGTGTATTAAAGTTTCTGATTGTTTTCGGAGTTTATTTTTTACTATTACCCAATATGTTTTTTTAATGGTTTTTTCTCTAAAAAGTTTTGTTAATCTGGATAAAGATTTGCTGGTTTTTGCTAATATTATAGAACCGCTTACAGGTCTATCTATTCTATGTGGTAGACCAACAAAAACGTTACCGGGTTTATTATATTTTTTCTTTAAAAAAAACTTTGTTAAATCTATGAGTGATTTGTCTCCTGTTTTATCTCCTTGAGCTAATAGCCCTGCTGGTTTGTTTATAGCAATGATATGGTTGTCTTCGTATATAACATTTTTTGAATTCAACTGCATTAGTATGATTCATTTTCATTAGGAAACTTATTTGCTTTTACGTCTTTGATATAGTTTTTACAAGCTTTTGAAATTTCTTTATTTAAGTCTGCATATCTTCTTATGAATCTAGGATTAAAATCTTGAGTCATTCCAAGCATGTCGTGAGTTACTAAAACTTGACCGTCTACATGTTTTCCTGCGCCAATTCCTATTGTTGGTACTTTTAGAGTTTTTGTTACTTTTTTTCCTAAACTACTTGGTACTTTTTCTAAAACGATGGAAAAGCAGCCATTTTTTTCTAAAATTTTAGCGTCATTTATTAATTTGTTTGCTTCTTTTGTTTCTTTTGCTCTTACAGAGTATGTTCCAAAATTATATATTGATTGAGGAGTTAATCCTAAATGTCCCATAACAGGAATTCCTGATTTAATAATTCTTGAAACAGATTCAGATATTTCCTCTCCTCCTTCCATTTTTACTGCATGTGCTTCAGATTCTTTCATGATTTTAATTGCAGATTCTAATGCTTTTGTTGAATTACCTTGATATGATCCAAATGGAAGGTCTACTACAACTAAAGCTCTTTTCACGGCCCGTATGACACATTTTGCGTGATAAATTATTTCATCTAAAGTAATAGGTAATGTTGTTTCGTGTCCAGCGATAACATTAGATGCTGAGTCTCCAACAAGTATGACGTCTATTTCTGATTTATCAATGATTTTAGCAGTGGTGAAATCATAAGCTGTAAGCATAGAGATTTTTTCTCTATTTAATTTCATTTCTTTTAATGTGTTGGTAGTTACTCTAGTGTATTTTTTCATTTGATTTTCTCTAAAAAATAATATCAAATCTACGAAAATTATATATTTGCATTGTGAAGCGAGTAATTTACTTTTTTTTTACTTCTATTTTATTTTTCAATTGTGATAATGATTTGGATATAAATGCTGATTGGGAAGAGATTCCGGTTATATATTCAATTTTAAATGCAGGTGCTGATAATGATTGTGACGGAGATGGCATATTCAATCAAGATGATGATAATAATTGTAAAGAAAACTATATTAGAGTACAAAAATCTTTTATAGGTACGTATCCTGCTCAAAACATGGCGCAAATAAGTGATTCTATATATTATTCTCAAGAAAGCTCTTTGGTTTGGATTGAGGAAATTTGTGGTAATGACACTACTTCTTTTGACCTTGAATTTGTTGATTCTTTTGATAAGCCTGATGATGGATATTTTGCTTCAGAAGGCCATTATTTTTATAAGTTTAGTGAACAATTAAATGACGCATGTGAATATAGAGTAAATTTTTTGAATGAATCTACCGGAAAAACTAGTCATGCAACAACGAATATTGTTACTCCTATGAAAATATCCTATTGGTCAACACAGCAGAGTGCTACGCTTGAAACGGGTTCTAAAGGTATATTTGTAATAGAAATTCCTGAACCAGGTTTTTTTCCAGTAAAGCAGGAGATAAAAGTAAATTCTTCAAAAAACGGAAAGCTATATAAGATGTTTTTAAGGTTTAATTATATTGAAATTAATCAGTCTTCAGGGCAAAAAGATACTTTGTTCATTGATTGGAATTTTGGGTCTCAGATAGCATCTGAAGCTCAAGTTTCTGGCGAAACATCATACGAAAAAATTATTTTTGATTTTAATTCAATAGAGTTTTTTCAGTATATATCTTCTTCTATTCCTGAAAAAGAAAATGTTTTTCGTTATGCAATAGTAGCTGATGGAGGATTGGATGGTGTTGTGTATCCTTGTTTAGATTTTCATTTTGAAATTTTAGATGTAGATTTGTATAATTATTTTAGTTCTCAAAATTCTTCAGGCTTAATTCAAAGTAGACCTATTTATACTAATGTTCAAAATGGGGTGGGGCTTGTTTCTTCTATAAGTACGCAATCTTTTTATGGTGTTAAGATTGATGGTAATACTAACTATGATCTAGCTACTAGCGACATAACAAATCATCTTAATTTTTTATGTTTTGATGTAAATGACCTGAATATTCTTTATGATAATAATTTTAATAACTCTGATGAAATTATTAATCTAGGTTCAAACTGCCAGTAAACTGACTTTTTGTCATCTTTTTTTCTAAAAATTGTCAATTTTGTCCATTATTTTATTTTGGCATAGAAATTGACATTATCAATAATGTAAACTAATAAATATTTTAAAAAATGAGTAAAGTAATAGGAATAGATTTAGGTACAACAAATTCTTGTGTATCTGTAATGGAAGGTAATGAACCAATAGTGATTCAAAATAGTGAAGGTGCAAGAACAACTCCATCAGTTGTTGCATTTTTAGAAAATGGAGAAAGATTAATAGGGCAGCCTGCCAAAAGACAAGCAATAACAAATCCTGAGAAAACAATATCATCTGTAAAGAGATTTATGGGTGAAAGTTTTGAAAACATAAAGTCAGAATTGAAAAAAATTTCTTATAAAATTGTAGAAGGGGAAAATAATAGTCCAAGAATTGATGTAGGAGATAGAAAATATACTCCTCAGGAAATATCTGCAATGGTTTTGCAAAAAATGAAAAAAACAGCAGAGGACCATTTGGGTTCGGAAGTAAAAGAAGCTGTTATTACTGTACCTGCTTATTTTAATGATTCTCAAAGACAAGCTACAAAAGAAGCTGGAGAAATTGCAGGTTTAAATGTAAGAAGAATTATTAACGAGCCTACAGCTGCAGCTTTAGCATATGGTCTTGAAAAAAAAGATCAAGATATTAAAATTGCAGTTTTTGATCTTGGTGGTGGAACTTTTGATATTTCTATTTTAGAACTTGGTGATGGAGTTTTTGAAGTAAAATCAACTAATGGAGATACTCATTTAGGTGGTGATGATTTTGATCAAGTAATCATTGATTGGATGGCTGATGAGTTTAATAAAAAAGAAGGTATTGATTTAAGAGAAGATTCAGCAGCTCTTGCAAGGTTGAAAGAAGCTGCAGAAAAAGCAAAAATTGAATTATCATCCAGTACAGAAACTGAAATTAATTTACCATATGTTACAGCAACATCATCAGGCCCAAAGCACTTAGTAGAAAAATTATCAAGAGCTCAATTTGAGAAAATTGCAGATTCTTTAATTCAACGATGCCTTGAACCTTGTAAAAAAGCAGTTAGTGATGCTAGTTTATCAATAAATGAAATTGATGAAGTGATTTTAGTTGGTGGTTCAACTAGAATACCAGCAGTTCAAAATATAGTTGAATCTTATTTTGAAAAAAAACCTTCAAAAGGAGTAAATCCTGATGAAGTTGTAGCTGTTGGTGCTGCAATACAGGGTGGGGTATTTAGCGGTGATGTTAAAGATGTTTTATTATTAGATGTTACACCATTATCACTTGGAATAGAAACTATGGGAAATGTTTGTACTAAATTAATAGAGGCAAACACCACTATACCAACAAAAAAATCAGAAGTTTTTTCTACAGCTTCTGACAATCAACCTGCAGTTGATATTCATGTTTTGCAAGGTGAAAGGCCAATGGCAAAGGATAATAAAACAATAGGAAGATTTCAATTAACTGATATTCCTCCAGCTCCTAGAGGTGTTCCTCAAATAGAGGTAACTTTTGATATTGATGCTAATGGAATTATTAATGTAAAAGCAAAAGATAAGGGAACGGGTAAAGAACAGAATATCAAAATTGAGTCTGGAAATAAATTATCAGATGAAGAAATTGAAAAAATGAAAAAAGAAGCAGAAGCCAATGCTGAAAATGATAAAAAGGCAAAAGAATTTGCCGATAAAATAAATACTGCAGATACATTAATATTTAGTACAGAAAAACAATTAAAAGAAAATGGAGATAAAATACCTAAAGAAAAGAAAAAAGAAATAGAAAATCTTTTAGATGCTTTAAAAAAGGCTCATACTGAAAAAAACATTGAAGGTATTGATAAATCTGTTGAAGCTTTAAATAATATGTGGCAATCTGTTTCACAAGAAATGTATAAAAACACAGATCAACAAAAAACTAATAATAAGCAAGGTGATAAAACTGAAGCTAATTCAGAGAATGTTACTGATGTAGATTTTGAGGAAGTTGATGATGATAAAAAAACAAAAAAGTAAAAATATATAATATAAAAAAAGGAGGTTTAAAGCCTCCTTTTTTTACATCATATTAAATTTCTTTTCAATTTCTTCTATATATGTTCTAAATGTTTTATCTGTGTCGGCTAGGTTATTAACAGTTTTACATGCATGTAAAACTGTTGCGTGATCTTTTCCTCCACATTGAGCACCTATATTTGCTAATGAAGATTTTGTAAGTTGTTTTGAAAAATACATTGCTAATTGTCTAGCTTGAACTATATTTCTTTTTCTTGTTTTTGATTTGAAAGAATCAATACTTAAATCAAAATAATCGCAAACTATTTTTTGAATATAGTCAATAGAAACTTCTTTTGTTGTTGTTCTAACAAACCGATCAATCATATCTCTTGCTAAATTTATACTTATATCTTTTTTATTTAAAGATGATTGAGCTAATAGAGATATAAGGGCGCCTTCTAATTCTCTTATATTTGAAGAAATACTATATGCTAGATATTCTATTACATCATTTGGTATTTCAATACCATCTTTATATAATTTGTTTTTTAAAATAGCGATTCTTGTTTCTAGTTCAGGTTGTTGTAAATCTGCTGATAACCCCCATTTAAATCTCGACAATAATCTTTGTTCTACTCCACTCATATCCACTGGTGCTCTATCTGATGTTAATATTATTTGTTTATTATGTTGATGTAGATGATTAAATATGTGGAAAAATATATCTTGTGTTTTTTCTTTTGCTGCAAAAAATTGAATATCATCTATTATAAGAACATCTATTAGTTGATAAAAATGAACAAAATCATTTCGAGTATTATTTCTAATGGATTCTATAAATTGTTGTGTGAATTTTTCTGCAGAAACATACAAAACTGTTTTTTCTGGAAATCTTTCCTTAATTTCTACTCCTATAGCATTAGCTAAATGAGTTTTTCCTAATCCAACTCCTCCGTAAATCAGTAAAGGATTAAATGAAGTTCCTGCTGGTTTTTTTGATACAGCATAACCAGCTGATCGTGCAAGTCTATTACAATCACCTTCAATAAAATTCGTAAAGGTATAATTAGGGCTTAATTGAGAATCAATTTTTAATTTTTGAAGTCCGGGTACTATAAATGGATTTTTTATTTCATTGTTAATTACTTCTGAAGGTAAGTTAACATTAGGATTATTTATCGATTTTCTTTTTATACTTGGTACTTTGATGGTGTATGGTGTTTCATTTCCGTAAATATTTTCCATCATGATGCTATATACTAATTTTGCATCGTCACCTAATTCTTTTTTTATAGCACTTGTTAATAAATCAATATAATTTTCTTCAATCCACTCATAGAAAAATTTACTAGGAACTTCTATTGTTAAAATTTTGTCTTTTAACTTTATAACTTTGATTGGATTAAACCAAGTTTTAAAACTTTCTTTATTTATATTATCCTTAATATAAGACAGACAGCTTTTCCATACCTCATCGGCAGTGTTTTTCATCAAAAAAAATCAATTTTATTGGGGTTAAACCTAAATTAAAATCAAAAAGGGATCTATTTAATTTTAATAATCAAATATGTAAATAAAAAAGTTTAAAAAAAAATTCTTTTGCTATTGTTTTTTATTTTTTTTAGTGTTAAGTTAAGGAAATTCAATAAAAACTATTTTTAGAGTTTTTTCATAAGTAATTCATAAACTTCTTTATTGCTAATTATATCTTTTTTATTTACTTTTTCTTTAGGAGAGTGTACATTTTCTTCAGGTGGTCCAATAAAACACCAATCAAATGGAAATGGACTTTTTTGTAATTGGTTTCCGTCACTTCCTCCTGCACTTTCAACTTCAATTTGAAATTTTAATTTATTATCATTTAGAATTTTTATGATTTTTTTTACAAATGACCTTTTTGGTATAGCTGAATCTCTTGTTGACACCACGGTTCCTTTTCCAAATTTTACACCTTTAGTTACCCAAGTTACATCTGAAATTAATGCTTGTCTAACTTTATATTTTTCATATATAAATTTTCCAAGATAACCAACTGATCCGCCACCTGTTTCTTCCCAACAAGAAAAAACAATAATTCCATTTAATAAATTTTCTGCAATTTTTAAAGCATTCCATACACCAAGTCTATTATCCATATAGCAATTTTGTATGTAATTTTTTGTTTCCTTCCAGTTTGGTTCAAAAACTAAATTTGTGCCTCTTTCAATAGTTCTATTGAAATCACATTTAATTTTTTTAGTTTTTTTATTATAAATTGTTTTTGTTTTTATTTTTCCATGAGAATCTTCTCCAAACAATTTAATCCCACTTTCTATAATAGGACCGCCTAATTTAATTAGTTCATTTTCATAACCAACTGTAAAGCCAATAGAGTCAATGTGAGAAAAAATAGCACATGTAGGTTTTC
>CACAKI010000030.1 GCA_902533035.1 uncultured Bacteroidota bacterium
TTATTAACCGATAAATCTGAAGAAATATTATTTCCTAACCAAATCATGAAATCAGAATTCATATTTTTCATTGAATGAAAAATATCATCAGTTTGGTTATTCAAATTACCAATACCCCCACCAATTAAAAAATGAATATCATCTAAATGTGGCCTTGCTGTATATAAATCAAATTCTTTATCAAATTTAACGCTATCAATTGAAACGCTTAATACAAATTCCGTATTAGGCCTTAACCCTTCAATGGGAATTGTAACAGGAATATAATTCTTAAACTTATGAGGATTTTTAACCTCATATTGATAGTTTAAAAACTTAGTATTATCATAATTATTGATATCAATTTGAACAGTTTTAACATCTGCTTCAAGTAACATCCAAAGCTGAGCACTTCTTGCATCAATATAACTTAACATTGGACCAGAAATAATTTTATTTGTTTGAGAAAACAATAAACATGAGAATAATACTGATATTATAAATATATTTTTTTTCATATCTTATTTTTTTATGTCAACTAGCTCTACTTCAAAAATTAAAATAGAATTTGCGGGAATTGGCCCCATAGCCCTACTTCCGTATCCTAAATTAGGAGGGATAATAAAAGTTGCTTTTGAACCCACATTTAATAAAGAAATTCCTTCATCCCATCCCTTTATAACTCTACCCTGACCCAAAGGAAATTGTATTGGCTCTCCCCTGTCTAGTGAAGAATCAAATTTTGTTCCACAAACTAAATATCCAGTATAATGCACACTAACTACATCACCAGGATTAGGTTTATCACCTTTTCCCTTTTTTTCTATTTTATACATAAGCCCAGAAGACGTCTTTTTTGATCCTTTAGAAATTTTATTAAGCTCATCCTGTAAAGCTTTTTGCTTTTCAAGCTCTGCCTTTTGAAACTCTGCCCTACCTGCTTCAAAAGCAGTAAGAGCATCAAATTTGTTAGCACTTGAGCCAACTCTTATTATATTTATTTTTTCTAAAATAACATCCTCTTCTGGCTTATCTCTTTGATTTCTTTTGACATTAGCAATAGCAACAACAACCTCTATCCCTTCAACAACTTTTCCAAAAACAGAGTGTTTATTATCTAAATGAGGAGTAGAGTTTTGAGTTATAAAAAATTGAGAACCATTCGTATTTGGACCAGAATTAGCCATGGACAAGATACCAGGACCTTCATGTCTTAAATCAGGATGAAACTCATCTGGAAATTTATACCCTGGATCACCCATTCCGCTTCCTAAAGGACAGCCACCTTGAATCATGAAGTTTGGAATAACTCTATGAAATATTAAACCATCATAAAAAGGAATCCCTTTTCCTTTTTGATTATTTTTAATTAAACCTTCTGCTAATCCAATAAAATTTGCCACCGTCATCGGAGCTTTTTCATGCTCTAAAAATATTACTATTTTTCCCTTATTTGTAATTAATTCAGCAAATAAACCTTCTGTTTCTAAATTTAATGTAGAAGAAGGTTCTACTGACTCATCGTTTGATTTCATATTATCCATATTAATAACTTGATTTGAATTAGATGAACAAGACAAAGAAAAAAACGAGCCCATCATAAACAGAAATAAATATACACCTTTCATATTTAAAAATATTATAAAATTTAATAGCAAATTTAACATATCTTTCATAATTCTATTTATCTTTTTAATTCATTTTTATAATCAGGCAAAAGCCCTTTAAAATAATGAATTGTTTTTTGTAAATTCATATCTGTTATTTTTCCCCCCGAAGCATTTTTATGACCACCACCATTAAAATGATTTCTAGAAAATTTATTAACATCAAAATTTGTTTTTGATCTAAAAGAAATTTTAATACCATCATGATACTCAATAAAAAATGCTGAAAAAACTATACCCTTTAATGAAAGAGGTATATTAACAAATCCCTCTGTGTCTCCTTTAGAAAAATTACAATCTTTTAAATCATTTTGATTTAAAAAAAATAAAGCTGTATTATGTTCTGGAAATATTTGAAAATTTGTTGTCAAACAACGACCTAATAATTTCATTCTTGAAATCGTATTATTATCAAATAAATCCCTATGAATATTTCCATGATTTATATCATATGACAAAAGATTAGATATTATCAAATGTGTTTTTGCACTAACCAAATCATATTTAAAAGAACCACTATCCGTCACTATTCCAGTATAAAGAGCAGTAGCAGCCTCAGTAGATAAACCTAAATCTAATTTCTCTAAAAAATCATATATTAACTCTGCAGTAGAACAAATTGACGGATTAGATAATATTTGATCGGCTTTAATAGATGGAGATTGATGATGATCTACCATGATTTTAAACCCATCATGATTAATAATCATATCTTTCATTACATCAATTCTACAATAATCATTAAAGTCTAGAAAAAAGAAAGTATCAGCATTTTTAATTAAATCCGTGCCTTTTTCTTCATTTTTTTCAAAAATCACAATATTTTCAATAAAAGGTAAAAATTTTAAAAAATCCGGAAAATCATTAGGAACCACTATACTAACTTCATGACCTTGATTTCTTAATCTATCAAAAAGAGCAATAGAAGAACCTAAAGCATCTCCATCTGGAGATCTATGAGTAGTAATGAGTATTTTTCTAGTTTTAGAAAAATATTTTTTCAAAAAAAGATAATCTGGAGTAATCATAAAAAATCAAAAATAAGAAAAAAGCTTTGATAAGTATGATATTTTAGAAAATCATGATAGATTTGCAGTCAATAAATTTTATCAAAATGAAAAATAATATCACATTTACTATGATAAAACCTGACGCAGTAGAAAAAGGATATATTGGAGGCATTTTAAATAAAATAAATGAGGCAGGGTTTAAAATCATCGCCATGAAATTAACAAAATTAACTAAAGACAAAGCATCTGAATTCTATAAGATTCATGAAGAAAAACCTTTTTTTAATGATTTAATTGAGTACATGACATCTGGACCTATTGTTTCAGCTGTATTAAATAAAGAAAATGCAGTTGAAAACTTTAGAAAACTAATTGGATCTACAAACCCTGAAGAGGCAGAAGAAGGCACTATACGTAAATTATACGCTGAATCAATTTCTGCAAATGCAATACATGGATCAGATAGTAATGAAAATGCGTTAATTGAATCAAAATTTCATTTTAATGAAAATGAATTGTTTAATTATTAAATAATTTTTAATTCTTTTAAGTTTTTTATTTTTTTTAAAAAACTATCTTTTATTTTTTGCTTTTGATTATTTAATTCCTTTTTAATGATCTGGTCCTCAATATATATATAAATAATATTGTTTTTAAAAACGATATTATTTGTTTTGGAAGAAATGTAAAAACCTATTATTTCTTTCCACATATCAGAAAGAGACTGATTAGTTTTTTTTTGTGGCAAATCATGATTTTTATAAAAAGCATTAATGACCTCTCCTATTTTCTTAATCTGTGATTCTTTTTTCATGAATATTATTTTTTTCTATAAAAAAACATTTATACTCTAAATTTCTTTCTTTTAAAATAGCATTAATCCTTTCTAAATCAGTGTCTGTAATAAAAATTTGACCAAAATCATTATTTGCAATAAGCGACATAATATTTAAAACTCTTTTTTTATCTAATTTATCAAACAAATCGTCTATCAAAAAAATAGGTTTAAAATTTATCATATTTTTCAACAATTCAAATTCTGCAAATTTTAAAGCTAAAATAAAAGATTTTTGTTGACCTTGAGAACCTGATTTCTTCAAAGAGGTATTATTTATTAAAAAATCAACATCATCTCTATGAACCCCAGAACTAGTATAGCATAAAACTCTATCTTTTTCAATATTCTTTGAAAGTAAAGAAGAAAAAGCATTATTATGAAGTTGAGATTTATATTCTATATCAATATGTTCTTGAGACGAGGAAATTAATTTATAATAAAACAAAACTCTCTCTCTTAACAAACCAATAATACCCTTTCTTTTCTCAAAAACATAAGATCCTGTTTTTATTATTTTTTCATTATATATATCTAAATCTTCTTTGGAAAAATAATTTTTTTTAGAAAATTGCTTTAATAAAATATTTCTTTGTTTAATTAAACGTTTATAGTTAATAAGATTATTCAAATAAATTTTATCAAATTGAGAAATCAAAACATCTAAAAATTTTCTTCTCATTTCACCAGAACCTAGAATAAGATTAGAATCTAATGGAGTAGATATTACAATTGGAAACTTACCTATATGCTCAGAGAATTTCTGACAAATCTCATCATTTACCCTAATAACTTTTCCTTTACTTCTTTCATATGCTAAATATGTTTTATAATGAATTGTATGTTTTTTAAATTCAGCCGAAATAGAAAAAAAAGAATCGCCTTTTCTTATATTAAATGAATCAATATGATTAAAATAGCTTTTAGAAAAACTTAAATAGTGAATAGAATCCAAAATATTAGTTTTCCCTGCACCATTTAATCCTAAAAAAAAATTAATCTTATCTGAAAGATCAAAATTTATTTCTTGGTAGTTTTTAAAATTAATAAGGCTTAAAGAACTTAATATCATTGAAGATCCTATTTTTTTTATTTAAAAGAAGAATATTTAGAAAATTAGTTACTTTTGTTTTCAAATTCAAAGCTATGAATAAACTATTAAATAAACTAAAGACTCTTTTCAATGAAAAAAGATATTCTTTCATTGCCGTAACCGTGGGATTAAGTATAGGATTAGGTTACATTATATTTAAACAATTTTATTTAGATGAAGAAAAAGCGGAAATCATGTTACATATAGCAAATACTCATATGAAAAATTCAAACTATGAATTAGCAATTTTTGGCGATTCACTGAACACTTTTCATGATTTACCAAAAGAATTACAAGGTGATTCTATAGAATTCTTAGGTTTTAATGAATTATTATCAAACCCTAAATTAAAAGGAACAAAAGCTGGAAAGTTTTCTAATTATTTATTAGGAATCTGTTATTATAATTTAGCCAACTTAACAGAGAATGCAGACACAAAAAATGAATATTATTCTAAAGCAATTGATAGCTTTGATAATTTTAAATCAAAAAACAAATCTTTTAATAGTAGAATTCGTGAAAATATAGGGGATGTCTTTTCAGAACTAGGACAGGCAGAGACAGCATTTGAATATTATAAAGAGGCTTTGGAAAACGAAAATCATATTTCTAAAATATACTTATTAAAAAAAGCTGCTCAAATTGCAAAAAAAATAGGCAAAAAAGACGTTGCTTTAGATTATTACCAACAAATAAAAAACGACTTTCCAAATTCAAGATCAGCAAAAGATATTGATAAATACATTAATGAACTTTCTAATTAAAATTTAGAAATCAATGGAAAGTTTTGACCACATCCCAAAAATAGAAAAGACAAAAACAAAAAAATTAAAAATTGGCATTGTTGTTTCTAAATGGAATAAACAAATAACAAACAATCTACTAAAAGAAACCATAAAAACATTAACCAAATATGGTGTAAAAGAATCTAATATATCAAAAACTGAAGTTCCAGGAAGTTTTGAATTAATCTTTGCTTCTAAAAAAATTGGTCAAAAAAAAAATATAGATATAGTTATAGCAATAGGGTGTATAATTAAAGGTGAAACTCCTCATTTTGAATATATTTCTAATAGTGTAGCTACAGGAATAAAAGATTTAAATCTATTATTGCAAAAACCTGTGATTTTCGGAGTTTTAACAACAAAAAATATTAAACAAGCAATTAATCGATCTAGTGGAAAAACTAACAAAGGGCAAGAATTTGCCATTTCAGCTCTAGAAATGGCTAAAATTTAAATAAATCTTTTGCCTCATTACAAGCTGATTCTAAATGTAAAAGATCTAAATTATGATTAATATTATTTTGCTGAATAAAATTTAAAAGCATTTGAGTTGAAATATTACCTACCAACTCATCTTTTGCAAAAGGACACCCCCCTATTCCATTTATAGTAGAATCAAATCTTTTACAACCTGATTTAAAAGCAGTTTCTATTTTTGAATAAGATTCTGAAGGATTTGAATGAAAATGCACTCCAAAATCATGTTTATAAGATTTTAATTCTTTAAAAATTTTCTCTATTAATTTAAGATTAGCCACACCAACAGTATCAGCTAAAGTGAAATAATTAATTCCCATATCAGAAAGTTTATTAATATACTCAAAAACAGTATCAACGGAATACTGTTCATTATATGGATTTCCAAATGCCATTGATATATATATCAATAATTTTTTATTTGCTTTATAAGAAAGATTTTTTAAATCATCAATTAAACATATAGACTCATCAATAGTTTTATTGCTGTTTTTCATTTGAAATATATTAGATATTGAAAGTGGAAAACCTAAGTATTCTATTTCTTCAAAGCAAGAAGCTTCTAAAGCCCCTCTTTTATTAAGAACAATAGATAATAAAGAAGTGCTTTTTTGAAAATCTAATTGACTGAGTAATTTTCCGGTATCTCGCATTTGAGGAACAGATTTAGGAGAAACAAAACTACCAAAATCAATAATATCAAAACCCACTTTAATTAAAGAATTAATATATCTAACCTTTTGACTCGTTGGAATAAAATCCTTCAAACCCTGCATAGCATCTCTTGGACATTCTGTAATATTTATCAATTTATCACTCATGTTAATCATAAATAATCTCTGTTCTTCTATTCAATGATCTACTAAAATCAGTATTATTATCATTAATTGGTTGAGAAAAACCAAAACCAATATAACTTAATTGTTCTTTACTAACTCCAAATTCTAAAAGTTTATTATATACTGATTTTGCTCTTTTTTGAGAAAGTTCCAAATTATATTCCTCTGAACCAATATTATCTGTATGACCGGCTATTTTTATCTTAGTTTCTTTATTTCGTTTTAAATGCATAGCTAGTCTTTTAATCTCAAAAAATGAAGAAGGATCCAATGAATAATCATTTGTTTCGTAAAGTATATTTTTCAAAACTACTTTACTTCCTTTAATTTTTCGATCTAAAATAAATTTGTAGTGCTTATTAGACTTGTTGTTTGGAAATATTTTATCTGTAAAATATACATGATCTTTTGAATCAATATGTACTAATAAACTATCCTTCTCAAAAATATTAAATAAAAAAGTCCCATCATCTTGAGAAAATGTATTACCAATATTTTTACCTTGAAAATCAAAAAAAGATATTTTACAGCTTGAAACATTATTATAGCTAATTCTATCTAATATAACCCCTCCTAATTCAATAACTCTCTTTGTTTTTAATATTTCTGGAAATTCAAAATAAAATAAATCTAAATTTGACTTTATATTTTTCTCTCTGTCCGAACAGAAAAACCCAAAAGAAAAATTTTTTGATACTATTAAGCTGCTTTCATCTTTCCAAGTATTTATTGGATAACCTAAATTTTTAGTTTCAGAAAAAAACCCTTCTGAATCAATAGAACTAACAAAAAGATCAAATCCACCTAAACCCAAATGACCCTTAGATGCAAAATAAAGAGTTTGTGTATCAAAAAAAATAAAAGGTGTAATTTCATCTTTTTCTGTATTTACATTTTTTCCTAAATTGTAAGGCTCAGACCAATCATATTTCCCTAATCTTTTACTAACCCAAATATCTCTTTTTCCAACTCCACCCTCTCTATTTGAAGAAAAAAATAACAAATTTTTATTTGAAGAAATTGATGGTTGAGATTCCCAGTTTTTCGTATTTACATTAGGGCCTAAATTAATAGGTTCTGACCATATACTATCCTTTAATTCACAAAAATAAATATCACATCCGCCATATCCATCTAATCTATTACAAGATGCAAAAAAAAGCTCTTTTCCATCTTCAGAAATAGAATAAGCACCTTCATTATATAAAGTATTAGTTGGATAATCCATTTTTTCTGGTTTTGTCCAAATATTATTATTAAAAGAAGAAAAATAGAAATTTTCATCTTCCCCATCTTTTTTTACTGTATATATTAATTGAGTCGTATCAGATGAAAAAGAAGGGAAATATTCATCATCTTCTGAACAAAAG
>CACAKI010000031.1 GCA_902533035.1 uncultured Bacteroidota bacterium
CTATTTTGATTCTTTGACCTCCCTCAATTTCTAATAAAATAGTTCCTTCTTGAATCCCAATAATTCTCCCATGAATTCCGCCAATTGTAATTATTTTATCACCTTTTTTTAGATTATTTCTAAATGTATCCTCTTTTTTTTGAGCATTTATTTTTGGCCTTATTATAAAAAACCAAAAAACAAAAAAGATGGCTATCCATAATATCCAATTGTTTTGATATAAAAATTCCATAATTATTCTTTAGTGGTTGGAATAACTTTCCCAACAAGTCTTAGTTGCATAGTGTTTGGCGTTGTATTCATTGTTAATGTGACGTTTTTATTTGTTGTGCCTGGTTTTCCTTTACTATTAAACTTCACTTGGATTTCTCCATTTTCTCCTGGAGCAATTGGATCTTTAGGCCATTTAGGAACAGTGCATCCACAACCAGCTTTTGCATTACTAATTATCAAAGGTGCATTCCCTACATTTTTAAATTTAAAAATAGTATCTACACTTTCTCCTTCATTAATTTCTCCAAACTCCCAAACTTTCATGTCAAATTCTATCTTGGGCTGTTTCCCATCATTGAAAATGATTTCTTGTGGATCAGATGTGTCAGAGTTTGTCTCAACTTCAGTATTTGGTTGATTAGAATTATTAGCTTGATTGTTGATTTTATCACTGGCTTTGTTTTTGCATCCTATAGTAAGAATAGCTAAGAAAATAATAATTATATTTTTCATGTTGTTTTATTTTTTGTAAGTGTTACGCTAAATTAAAATTTTTTTTTTCAAAAATGTATCTAAAATTCCATTAATAAATTCATGACTTTTTTTTGTGCTATATGTTTTTGAGATTTCTATATATTCATTAATGCTAACTTTATAAGGAATGGAATCGAATTCCGTCATTTCAGTAATAGCTAGTTGTATCAAAATGGAATCAAGCATTGATATTCTTTCAATATCCCAATTTTTTGCAAGTTGGTGAATGATTTCAGTGTTTTTCGTTTTATTTTTTATAGTTTTTAATAAGAGTTTTTTGGCAAAAAGTTCATCTTCTTTATTTTTAAAAACTTTAACTTTTTTAAAACTAAATTTTTTATCCTTATCAGGATTGTACTCATCTATCATTTTTGATATTAGAATTTGGGCAGCCAATAAATCATCATTCCAGTATATTGATTGACTTTCTAAATAATCAAATGTTTCAGGTACATCAAAAAGCTCTTCTTTTAAAATTCTTTTTACAAGTTTTTTGTCTTCTTCAATGGTTCTTGTATTTGAATTCATGTAAGATTGGAAATAGTTTTTTGATTGAAGTTGATTAAATATTTTTTTTCCAATTCTTCTTTTTTCATCATCTTCAAATTCAGTGGAAGTGTCATCTTTCATTTTTTGTAAGATTTCATTTTTTTTGAACTTCTCATTTGGATTTAAGTCTAATTTAGTAGCTATATTTTTACTAAGTCCATGATTGATTTCAAATTCTGCTCTGGATTTTACATATACTAAAATTTCTAAAATTTTTTCATAGAGCTTTATATATTCATCAAAACTTTTTTTATAATCTAGATTATGAAAATCCTCTTTTATGTAAGAAGAATAAATGCAATGCAATATTTTTATTCTTATTTGATTTCGTGACAACATAAGTTTTAGTTGCTTAATCTTTCTTTTGCTATAGAAAGAGCTGCTTCGTGAGTTGAAATGTTTTCTATTTTTGATCTTGAAAGTATAGAAATTGTAGTGTCATAAATATTCTCTGTTTTTTGTAGAGTTTTATTTTGATCCCATTTTTTTAATTCTGAATAAACATTAATTAAGCCACCTGCGTTTATTAGAAAGTCAGGAGCGTATAAAATATTTTTCTTTTTTAAAAGTATATCATGTACTCCTTCTTTCTCAAGTTGATTGTTTGCAGCTCCAGCTATTATCTCACAAGATAAATTTTCAATATTTTCATCGTTTAAAGTTGCACCTAAAGCACATGGTGAATAAATGTCCATTTCTTGTTTAAACATTTCGTTTTTAGAGACTTTTTTCAATCTATATTTTTTAGAGATTTTTTCCATTTTGCTATCGTCTATGTCATGTATCATTATTTCACATCCTTCTTTATTTAGATAATTCACTAAATAGCTTCCAACTTTTCCTACACCTTGTACAAAAACTTTTTTATTTGATAAGCTGTCATTTCCCCAGCGAAATTTTGCAGCTCCCTTGATTCCCATATAAACTCCATACGCAGTTACTATCGATGGATCTCCACTACCACCCATTTCTTTTGGTGTGCCTACTACATGTGATGTTTTAGTGCTAATTGTTTGCATATCAGAAGGGGTCATTCCTACATCTTCTGCTGTTATATATTTACCATGTAAAGATTCGACGAATTCTCCAAATGATTCCATCATTTCTTTAGTTTTTTCTGTTTTTGAATTACCAATAATTACGGCTTTTCCTCCTCCCAAATTTAACCCAGTAATAGAAGCTTTATATGTCATTCCTCTGGAAAGTCTTAAGACATCTATGAGTGCTTCATTTTCATTTTGGTAATTCCACATCCTGCAACCCCCTAATCCAGGACCTAGTTTTGTGTTATGTACAGCAATTATGGCTTTTAAATTACTTTTTGAATCATTGCAAAATAAAATTTTTTCATGTTCACTGTAGAAGTATTTTTCTAAAAGCTGCATTTCACTTCTGGGCAACACTTCATTAATTGTTGAAATTTTTATCATTTTGCGTTTATAAAAATAATGTTGAGCAAAAATACTTTTTTTTTAATAAGAAAAAAATTTGTTCATTAGCAAAATGAGAAGTTTAAAGTATTTAAATAAATACTTATTGAAGTACAAGTTTAAATTAATGTTGGGAATATGCTTTGTTATATTTTCTAATATATTTAGTTTACTTCCTGCTAAATTTATAGGGGATGCTTTTAGAATAATAGAGAATATTACAGTAGGATCTGAGATTAATCAGTTTTCTGACACATTAAATAATGATTTACTTAAAATCATTGTTTTTATTTTCTTATCGGTTGTGATTAAAGGTGTTTTTATGTTTTTAATGAGGCAGACTATTATTGTTGTTTCAAGAAAAATAGAATATGATTTGAAAAATGAAATTTATAATCATTATCAATCATTGTCAATATCTTTTTTCAGAAATAATAAATTAGGTGATATTTTAAATAGAATTTCAGAAGATGTTTCTAAGGTCAGAATGTATTTGGGCCCTGCGATTTTATATTCTTTAAATTTAAGTTTTCTATTGGTATTTGTAATTTGCAGAATGATTGTTATTAGCCCTGAGCTCACGTTTTGGGTTTTAATACCATTGCCGTTATTATCTTTTTTAATATATAAAATAAGTTCTGCTATTCACTCAAATAGTGAGTTGGTTCAAATTAAATTAGCTGCATTAACGAATATAACACAACAGTTTATTAGATCTATAAAAATTTTAAAATCATCTAATAGTGAAAAGAAATCATTAAATCATTTTAATGATCTTTCTAATGCTTACATGGAATCTCAATTGAGTTTAGTACGAATAAACTCTTTATTTTTTCCGCTCATGATTTTATTAGTAGGAATGAGCACGTTAATTACTGTTTGGGTAGGTGAAAGATTAGTTCGTTTAGAGATGATTGACATTGGTGTGATTGCAGAATTTATCATTTATGTTAATATGCTTACTTGGCCAGTGACCTCTATTGGGTGGGTTACTTCAATTGTTCAAACTGCAGCAGCGTCACAAAAGAGAATTAATGAATTTTTGTCTAAAAAAAATGATATTGTTTCTGAAAAATCAATTAAAAAAAATATTTTGGGCAATATATCTTTTCAAAATGTGTCTTTTAAATACAGTAAAGATGATGTTGTTAATCAGATTAGTTTTCATGTAAAAAAAGGAGAATTTTTAGGTATAATTGGCCATGTTGGTTCTGGAAAATCAACTTTATTAGAATTAATTTGCAGATTTATAAAACCTGAAAAAGGTAATATTTATTTAGATCAGGAACCTATAGAGAATTTTGACATAAATCATTTGAGAAGTTTTATTTCTTTTGTGCCTCAGGAAAGTTTTTTGTTTTCTGAAACAATTAGAAACAACTTACTTTTTGCTAATGAAAACACTTCCGAAGAAGAATTAGTCAATATAGTAGATGCGGTTTGTATGACTCATGATATTTCAAGATTCGAATTTGGTTTAGACACTTATATTGGAGAAAGAGGTATTACTTTGTCAGGAGGACAAAAACAAAGATTAAATATTGCTCGAGCATTATTAAAGAAATCAAAGATTCTTTTAATAGATGATTCGCTTTCAAATATAGATGTTGAAAACGAAAAAAAAATATTATCTAATATATATTCTTTTAAAGGAAAAAAAACGACTTTAATAGTGTCAAATAGAATTTCTGCTATTTCAAAATGTGATCAAATTATAGTGCTAAGTAATGGAAGGGTAATTGAAAAAGGAAATCATTTAGATTTACTGAAATTAAATGGTTATTATAAAAAAATACATGATATTCAGAATAATATTTTCAAATAAAAAAAATAAAACCATTTGATATTATATATATTTTTTTAGTTTTGTTTTCTAAAATTTAAATTTTTTGACATGGAAGAAAAAGATAATAAAATGAGAGAAGAAATTTTCTCGAAAAGTGTAAGAGCGGGAAGAAGAACATATTTTTTTGATGTTCGTGCTACTCGTGCTGAAGATTATTATATGACTATTACAGAGAGTAAAAGACACACTAAAGAAGATGGGTCTGTTTATTATCAAAAACATAAAATTTATCTATATAAAGAGGATTTTGACTCTTTTTTAGAATCTTTAAAAGAAGTTTCTGAATTTATTATAAAAGAGAAAGGGCGTGATGTGATCACTTTAGATAGCACAGAAAGTTCTGGTTCGCAAGATACTGTTGAAGATAATAAAGATGTTTCAAATGAAACTGTTGATTCAGAAAATTCTGCTTCTGAAGATGGAGGTTCTTCTGAAGATGGAGGTTCTTCTGAAGATGGAGGTTCTTCTGAAGACGGGGATTCAGATAAAGATTTTAAAGATTTGAAATTTGAAGATATTTAATTAGTTTCTGGAATTTTTTCAAAAAAAAAGGCAAGCTACTTATATCACACCGCTACGACCATCTATCCTTGCTACCTTCCGGTCCTGGGGAAGTTTGATGGGAGCTGGTTGTATAAGACTTGCCCAACACGAAATTAATAATTAATTTTCATATGTCTTAATTTAATTTATTAATCTTCTCTAGATTAATTGATTATATTTGCTAAAAATTTTTCCTTTTAGTGAATTCATATAAGAAAATATCAAGAGATTTACTGGAATACTCTTTCTTTTCAGGGTTTTTTTTAGGTCTTGTTTTTTATTTGGTCATGTTTTTCTGTACTATTGAATTAAGAATTTATGAAGTAGAGAATGATCAAACTATTGATCATATAGAAAAACAATTGAGCTTCTTTGGCGCTATTGTTTTTTATTCCACATTTTTTATTTTTCCTGTTTTTTCTACTTGGTTTTACAGAAGAAAAGTTGCTTTTTTAGATTATAGAAGTGCGTTTTCTGTTTCTTGTTTGACATTATTGATTGGGCTTTTATTAAATGAAATTTTATTAGATGTTTCTGACATGAAAACATTTTCATTAAACAGTTATATTTTTTCTTTACCATTTCCAATGGCTTATAGTTTCTTGTTAGCTGCATTATTAAAAAAACAAAATTAAAATGGATATTTCAGTTATCATACCTCTTTATAATGAAAGTAAATCAATAATTACTTTAGGAGAAGAAATTGTGTCTGTCTGTCAGCAAAATAATTTTTTGGCAGAAATAATTTTTGTAAATGATGGTAGCACAGATGATTCTTGGGCTAAAATTAAAGAAATACAATCTAAAGAATATGATAATGTTATATTTAGAGGCATTAATTTTAGAAAAAATGCAGGTAAGTCAAATGCTTTAAATCAAGGTTTTAAATATGCTGTTGGTTCAGTTGTTATTACTATGGATGCTGATTTACAAGATAATCCAGTGGAAATTCCAAAGTTTGTTGATTTTATACTAAATAAGAATTTTGATTTAGTTTCTGGTTGGAAAAAAAACAGAAAGGATCCATTTTCTAAAACTTTTCCGACTAAAATATTTAATTGGGTTACTAGATTTTTTTCTGGCATTCAATTACATGATTTTAACTGTGGCTTTAAGGCTTTTAGATTAGAAGTAGTTAGAAATATAACCGTTTCCGGAGAAATGCATAGATATATTCCTTTACTTGCAAAACGGAAAGGGTATAATAAAATAGGTGAAATAGTTGTTAATCATCGCGTTAGAGAACATGGAAAAAGTAAATTTGGAGTAGAGCGTTTTAGTAATGGCTTTTTAGATTTATTAACAATATTATTTTTGAATAAATTTGGAGATAGACCAATGCATTTTTTTGGATTTTTAGGAATTATATCATTCATGATTGGGTTTTTTATAGGAGTTTATTTTTCTTATACTAAATTAGTTCTGAATCATTATAATATGACAGATAGGCCATTGTTTTTTTTCGGAATCCTTTCTATGATTATTGGAGCTCAGCTTTTTTTAACTGGTTTTTTGGCTGAATTGATAATAAGAAATAAAAAAATAGAAACTGAAGAAATTTCCGAAAAAATAGGTTTTTAGTATAGTGAAAAAAGTAATAATAATTTCACCCGCTTATCCTTTAAGAGGAGGTATTGCAGAAAGCACGGAGCTTTTATATCAGGAATATTTAAAAAAAGGAATAGATTGTCAGATCGTTTCATACAAGTTGCAATATCCAAGATTTTTTTTCCCCGGAAAAACACAAATAATGAAAAATTCAAAAAAAGAAACTTATAATATAGTTTCCATATTAAATTCTATTAATCCATTTTCTTGGTATTCTGTTTCTAGATATATTAATTTCCAAAAGCCAGATTATGTTATTTTTAGATATTGGAATCCATTTTTTTCTCTTTGCTTAGGCTTTATTGCTTTGTTTTTAAAAAATACAAAAAAAGTAGGTTGGGTAGATAATGTTTTTCCACATAAAAAAATACCTTTTCAGAAAATTTTTAATTATTTTTTTTTAAAAAAAATGGATTCTTTTGTTGTGATGTCTCAGTCTGTAAAAAAAGACTTAAAGAAGTTTAATTCTAAAGCGCCTATTATGTGTACATTCCATCCAATTTACAATAATTTTGGAGATAGAATTAATCAAAATACAGCCCGACATAATATAAATGTCACTTTAGGTAATAAGTATCTATTATTTTTTGGGTTTATTAGAAAATATAAGGGCCTAGAATTATTGTTAGAATCAATGTCTAATCAAAAAATAATAGATAGAAATATAA
>CACAKI010000032.1 GCA_902533035.1 uncultured Bacteroidota bacterium
TTCTAGCGCAACGGGAAAGCTTACCCCTCTTCCCAAATAAAGAGCGTTTTTAGCATTTTTAAATTTTTTTGCTATTTTTTCTATTTTATTATTACAATCAGATAGTGTGAATTTCATTTTTTCATGAATAGATAACAACTCATCTGTAATTTCTTTGAATTCATTTTTCGAAATCTGTTTTTTTAATTTTGCTATTGCTAAAGCAATTAAAATTGAAACTGAAACTTGCGCCGTGAACGCCTTTGTAGAAGCTACTCCTATTTCTGGCCCCGCATGTGTAAATGTTCCCACATTAACTAATCTAGAAATTGACGATCCAACAACATTACAAATTCCATAAACCAATGCTCCCTTTTCTTTAGCTAATTTTAACGCTGAAAGCGTGTCTGCTGTTTCTCCTGATTGAGAAAAAGCAATTACAATATCATTTTTATAAATAACTGGATTTCTATATCTGAATTCTGAAGCATATTCTACTTCCACGGGTAATTTTGCCAAGCCCTCAATAATATATTCTGCAACTAAACCTGCATGCCAAGACGTTCCACACGCTACAATAATAATCCGATTTGTTTTTTTAAAATAATTTTCACTTTCATTAAAACCCCTCAACTTAATTTTTTGATTCTTTTTTATAATTCGACCCCTTAAAGTATCTACAATTGATTTTGGTTGTTCATAAATTTCTTTTAACATAAATGTTTCAAAGCCACCTTTTTCAATCTCTTCTAATTCCATCGTTAGTTTCTTAACAGTTGGTGATTTTATTTTTTTATCAATAGTTAAAATAGATAATTTATTTTTTGAAATTTCAGCAACTTCACCATCATCAAGATAAATTGCTCTTTTTGTATATTTTAAAAAAGGAGATGGATCTGATGCAATATAATGTTCTTCTTTACCAACCCCTATTACTAATGGGCTACCTTTTTTAGCTAAAATCATATTATTTGGCTCATTTAAACTCATAACTGCAATAGAATAAGCACCTATAACTTGTGTTAATGTTTGCTGAACAGCTTCTATTAAAGATACTTGTAAGTCATTTTTTATATACTCAATTAAATTGATCAAGACTTCTGTATCTGTTTCTGATTTAAATTTATATCCCCTTTGTATTAAACCTTCTTTTAATGAATCATAATTTTCTATAATTCCATTATGAACGATAGCTAATTGTTTATTCATTGAAAGGTGCGGATGAGCATTTTTATCATTTGGCTTGCCATGAGTCGCCCATCTTGTATGACCCATAACAATATTTCCAAAAGAGTTTTTAGAAATTAACTTTTCTAAATCACTTACTTTGCCTTTCTTTTTTTGTAGCTGAATTCGTTTAGACTTAAAATAACAGAAGCCAGATGAATCATATCCTCTGTATTCTAACCTTTTTAAACCCTCAATAACTATCGGTATTCCATTTTTAGAACCTATATAACCAACGATACCACACATAATTTTATAATTATTTAATTATGTGAACTTCTAAATTCATGCCCTCTTCTAGACGATTATCTATAATTAACCTTTCTGGATTGGAGTTTTTTCCACCAACATAAAGTCTTAAAACCGAATTATGGTTATTTGAAATTATTTTTTGAATATGTGATGTAATTATAAAATTATATTCTTCTGTATCTTCATTATACAAACCTCCTGAAATTCCTTGAATTGCAGCATCTAAACTATCTGAATACTCTGTTAGAACTAAATATGCTGGGGCTGGGAAAATATCATATTGTGAATCTTTATATACCGGTATGTTTAACGATGCTCTACTAATAATCCAATCAGAGTAAACTTCATCAAATAAAAAATTGAAATCTAATTCAGCGGCTATTCCACCCATTGACTGTAAAAACACAAAGGAATCTGTTTGTTCATTTTGTAAAAAATTAAACACTTCAGAATTTAAATATTCATGTACAAAATAATTATGTGTATTTGCTGACGCTCCAACTGGAAAGTCAATGACTCCTTGAGTTTGATCATTTTTAGTGTATGTCATTCTTAAGAAACAATCTGGGCTATTAGTATCAAAATATATAATTGAGCCATTTTCTTGTGGGTCTACGTGTAAAAAAAGCCCTTTGAAAAATTCTGTGAAATTATCATTATTTTCTAAATCTGTTAAATTAGCACTGAGTATTTTTGATCCCAAATCACTATTACTTAAATCTACTATTAACCTAGGTGATACCACTTCTTCTTCCCACTGTATAGAATCATTTACCTGCTCTACTATTATTTGTTGCTGTGTTAAAAGATTACTGTATTCGAAGTTATCTGTAGTTAAAGTTTGTGTTGTGTCTATACCTGTTAGATTTTCCATAATTTCAAAAACAGATAAATTCAAATTTTGAAGAGTATCTCCATAAACATTATAATAAGGTAAACTCAATTCTAATTTGATTTCCGAGTTCAATTCATCTGCTTCAAAATCAATGTTATTACTCGGAAGAAGTACTTGCATAAAAAATGCAGCATCACTTTGTCCAAAATATTGATCGTTAAAACTTCCTAATAAACTATAGGTTCCTGATCCACTAATATTTTCTTCTTGAAAGTTTGTAACAATTAGATCAATTGACTCATTTGGAAATTGATGTTTTTCTATAATAAATTCATCGTCTTCTATTAATTCTAATCCTAAAATATCATCTTCATCGGAATTACACCCCAAAAAAAATGCAAAAAATATACCACATGTTAAAAATGAAATGAATCTTAACATAAACCTACACAACTTCGGTTGCACATAAATTATTATATATATCTAATACTTCTTCATATGCCTTGTCTCCTTTATCCTCCATGTATTTGATTTTTTCTTTTTCAATAAAAGAACAAACATCCTTATTGTTAAATGCTTTAGTAATTTCAATAAACTCCGAATAACGAATTGCTAGTTTATGTAAATTTTTAGCATTTGGAGTCTTTATAAGTGATAAATTTCCTTCTGGGATTTCATCAAATAATATCTTGTTTTTTAAATCTTTGTTTAGTGAACCAACAAAAGAGTCTTTATAAAGGGAGTATACCACTTTAGTATTCTCAAATACACTAGCATTATTATATTTTTCTTTAAGATACATCGGAATTAATGAGCTTATCCAACCATTACAATGAATAATATCTGGTGCCCACCTAAGCATAACTAATGTCTCTAAAACACCTTGACAAAAAAACATCATTCGCTCATCATTATCTTTTAACAGATTATTATTTGCATCTTTTATAACATGTTTTCTTTTGAAGTACTCATCATTATCTATAAAATAAACCTGCAGTTTAGCCTTTTGAACAGAGCCAACTTTAATAATTAGTGGTTGATCAATATCATTAATTACTAGATTAATACCTGAAAGACGTATAACTTCATGTAATTGATGTCTTCTTTGATTTATACATCCATAACGAGGGATAAACACCCTCACTTCATACTCTTTTTGATTTTGAACAAAGGTTGCTAAGTCTAATACTTTTTCGGAAATTTCTGTTCCACTTAAAAAAGGTGAAAGTTCTTGGGCTATATATAAAATTCTCTTTTTCATATTCTTGCAGCAAATATTGAAGTGCAAAGTTAAGTTTTTTTATGCATTTTTTCAAGATTTATAATTAGCTTTATGCACTACTTTTAGTTTGTACTAACTTTAGAACTGTATTATTTATTTTTTATTATATGAAACGTTTTAATTTAATCAGTCAAATTAGCGCTTTTCTTACATCAAAAAAACAATATAAAATTGGTTTTGTTCCCACCATGGGAAGTCTTCATGAAGGTCACGAATCTTTAATAAAACGATGTCAATTGGAAAATGATATTACGATTGTTAGTATTTATGTTAACCCCATTCAATTTAACAATCAAGATGATTTTATTAATTATCCTCGAGATTTAAATTCAGATATAAAAAAACTCAATCATTTAAAGTGTGATGTTGTTTTTTGTCCCTCTAATGATGAAATGATTAGAGAGGACTGTCCCGAAACTAATATTGAACTTGGAAATCTTAATAAATTACTTGAAGCCCAAAAAAGACCGGGACATTTTAAAGGAGTCCTCACTATTGTTTCTAAATTATTTCAAATTATCTCTCCCCATCGAGCTTATTTTGGAGAAAAGGATTTGCAACAATTGTTAATAATTAAACGTTTGGCTTTTGAAAAATTTAATCAGATTGAAATAGTAGGTTGTAAAACTATTCGTGATGAACATGGTTTAGCCCAAAGTTCAAGAAATCAAAAGTTAAATGATAAGGAATTAAAATTGGCTAGATTGATACATAAAGCGTTACTAGAAGTAAAAGGAAAAATAACCATTTTTGGATTAAATAAAACAAAAATGTATATCGAAAATTATTTTAACAAAATCTCTGAAATAAATTTAGATTATTTTGAAATTATTGATTCAGAATCATTTAGTTTTACAAACAAACTGAATTCTGATTATAGTTATTATGCCATGATTGCTGTACAAATAGGAAAAATAAGATTAATTGATAATTTAAAACTATAAATTATGATGATAGAAGTCGTGAAATCTAAAATTCATCGAATCACTGTAACTAGCGCTAATTTAGATTATATGGGAAGCATCTCTATTGATCCTGAACTTCTTAGGGCTTCAAATATCATCCCAGGAGAAAAAGTACAAGTTTTAAGTATAAAAGATGGGGCTCGATTAGAAACATATGTCATCGAGGGGAAAAAAGGAAGTGGAGAAATTATAATTAACGGCCCAGCGGCTTGGAAAATAAAATCAGGTAGTATAATAATAATAATAAGTTATATATTAATAGATTTGAATAAGGCTAAAAATTACCAGCCAACCATTATTTTTCCAAATGAAAACACAAACAAAATAGAGATTTGAAAAAGTATAGTAAAATACTAGATATTATTATACCTGCAGTTATAGGAATAGAGCTTGTCATTTTAGTTTTAGGTAATCACTCACCAAAACAAATCATTTTAGACTTGAAAGATGTGTTGTTATATCCATCTAATTGGTTTTGGATTTTTTTATCTATGGCAATAGGTTATTTAGGAGAGGCTTTAAGAGGAATCCGATGGAAATTATTAATTGAGCCCCTGGGTTACAATGTGAAAACAATAGATTTAATAAACGCGTGTGCAGCTGGATATATGTTTAACGCGGGCGTTCCTAGATCTGGAGAAATTGCTAGATGCACACTATTAAACAAAGTAACCAAGACCCCTATTTCTTATTTATTTGGGCATGTCTTAATTGAGAGGGCGATTGATATTGTAATATTGATTCTTTGTATTGTAATTTGCTTTATATACAAATGGAGTCTGCTTTACGAATTAATTTCTAATAGTAATTATTTTTCATGGATAATGACAAAAAATAGCTTATTCCTTATTTTTTCTTTAGTTATTTTACTGTTTTTTTCTTATAACCTAAGAAAAAAACTATTATCAATATGGATTGTAAAATGGATAAAAAAATATCTATTACAAGTCAAAGTAGGTGTATATTCAATCTTTGCAGTCAAAAAAAAGAAACTATTCATTTTATATACCATTTTAATTTGGTGTTGTTATCTTTTTATGACTTTTGTGTGTTTTTTTTGCTTCGAAAGTATGCAAGATTTTAACATTTGGGATGGTTTGTTAATCATGACTATTGGTGGAATTGGAATGGTTATGCCAACCCCTGGGGGGATGGGGTCTTATCACGGTGCGGTATTCATTGGCTTATATACTTTTCTGGGACAAGAAGCTGATATAGCAACAACTTTTGGTTTCCTTGTGCATTCAGCACAAACCATTATGATTGTTGTTATGGGTTTTCTTGGATTAGTCCTTCTAAATTTAAAAAAACCATATAATTCCAAAGCAATTGAAAGAATTTGAGAAAAAAATAATAACATCAAATTCTGATCTAAAAAAAATTATTGGAATTTGGAAAAATGAAAATAAAACGATTGTTTTTACTAATGGTTGTTTTGATATATTACACCTCGGACATATTAAGTTATTATCTGAATCTAAAAAATTAGGAGACTACTTAATCGTTGCCTTAAATACAGATGAATCTATTAGAAAATTAAAAGGAATTAGTCGACCAATTAACAATAATTATGAAAGATCAATGCTTCTAGCGTCATTATCTTTTGTAGATAAGATTGTTTTTTTTGATGATGAAACTCCTATTAAATTAATAGAACTAATTTGCCCTGATGTTCTTTCAAAAGGTAGTGATTATGATCTTGAAAAGATAATTGGTGCATCAAAAGTTTTAAGCTATGGTGGCGCCGTGAAATTAATTAGTCTCATTCCTAATTTATCTACAACACGATTAATTAAAAAACGAAAATTATAGTATTTAGATTAATCTAATCTAGTGGTATCTTATTTTTTCTTATATTTATGTTCGTTTTTATATTTAAAGTTTTAGCATGAAAAATTATATATTATTCCTGGTTTTTTTATCCTCGTTTGCAACTATTTCTTTTGCACAAAATAAAACTTGTGGATCAGATTTAATTCTGGAAAAGAATTTACACGAAAATCCTGAAAAAATCATAGTCAGAAATCAATTAGAAAATTTTACAAAAGAATTTATAGCCAATTATGGCAATACTGCAAAAATGGGGCAAGAATATATTATTCCTGTTGTAGTACATGTAATTCATGATTATGGTATTGAAAATATTAGTGATGAACAAATTGCTAATGGTATCGATTTAATTAATGCTGATTGGAATGCTGAAAATGATGATATTGGTGATGTAATAGATGAATTTGGAGGTATCGTAGCTGATTTCGGTGTGGCATTTAGATTAGCAACTATTGATCCAGATGGAAATTGCACATATGGTATTACTAGAACAGCTTCACCTTTAACGGACGGACAAGACGGTGCTGTTAAAAATTTAATTTCATGGCCTCAAGAAAACTATATAAATATTTATATAATTAAAAATATGTCTCCAGGATCTTCTGCTGCTGCTTACGCAAATTACCCTGGCGCCGGAGATCCACATGATGGTATTGTTTGTTTGCATAATTATTTTGGATCTGGTGTTGGAACGGCAAGTGGTGGAAACTGGACAAAGCATACCATGCCTCATGAAATGGGTCATTATTTTAATTTAGCTCATCCTTGGGGAAGCACAAATGAGCCTGGAGTGCAAGACAATTGTGGAACAGATGATGAGGTAGATGATACTCCTAATACTATTGGTAGTAGTTCGACGTGTAACTTATACCAAGAAACTTGTGGGAGTTTAGATAATGTTCAGAATAT
>CACAKI010000033.1 GCA_902533035.1 uncultured Bacteroidota bacterium
GTGGCATTAGTTTGATTTTTAATAGACCTTACAACAGGAGAGGTTAATACAATATCTCCTATTGAACTCAACCTAATAATTAAAACTTTATTAAAAGACACATTACAAATTTATAAAAACAAAAAAGGATTCTTATTTTTATCATCATGTTTATTATTGACTCCCATATTCATCTATATCTAAATGATTTTAAAAAGGATAGAGAACTTCTTATTGAAAAAGCTAAAAGAAAAAATATTAAACAATTCTTATTACCAAATATTGATCTTAAAACAATTGATGATTTAATTCTTCTTTGTAAACAATATCCTAAAACTTGCTATCCAATGATAGGATTACATCCCTGCAGTGTAAAAAAAAATTATTCCTTGGTGCTTAGCCAACTAATGAAAAAAATAAAATTATCAAATTTTATAGCTATTGGTGAAATCGGAATAGATTTATATTGGGATAAAACTTTTATCGAAGAACAAAAAGCAGCATTTAAAATACAACTTGATTGGGCAAAAAAATGGAAATTACCTATTGTGATTCATTGCAGAAACTCATTTAATGAAATATATGAAATTTTAAAAGAGGAAGCAGATGAGGATTTAAAGGGTGTTTTTCATTGTTTTGGAGGTACTTTAGAGCAAGCAAAAAAAATCATAGAATTAAACTTCTATTTAGGAATAGGGGGGGTGTTAACATTTAAAAATTCAGGGCTTGAAGAAGTGATCAAACACATTCCAATAGAAAATATAATTATAGAAACTGATGCTCCTTATTTAGCCCCAAGTCCATATAGAGGTAAAAGAAACTTACCGGAATACTTAATTATAATTGCACAAAAATTGTGTGATATTAAAGGTATATCCATGAATATGCTTACACATCAATTATATAAAAACACAAAATCTTTATTTTTTAAATAAAAATCTTTATTTTCCAATCGTAAATCGACACTCTATATATTAAAAACTCATGACTAATCGATCTTCAATACTTATTATTTTTACTGGCGGAACTATTGGAATGATAAGAAAAGAAAATAACTATATTTCTATTAATTTCAATGAATTAATTAAATACTTTCCTGAGTTAGATAAGTTAAATTTTTATCTAGAAATAATAGGGTTTAATCCACCAATAGATTCAGCTGAAATAAACCCAAAAATATGGATTAAAATAGTAGAAATAATAGAAAAAAATTATACAAAATTTGATGGATTTGTAATTTTACATGGAACAGACACTATGGCATATACAGCTTCAGCCATAAGTTTTATGTTACAAAATCTTAATAAACCCATAGTTTTTACTGGATCGCAACTGCCTATAGGAGTTCATAGAACTGACGCAAAAGAAAATTTAATTACATCAATTGAAATAGCAGGAAGTAGATCGTTTGGAAAAGCAATTGTTCCTGAAGTTTGTATTTATTTTGAAAATCAATTGATGAGAGGAAACCGTACTCATAAAGCTAGCTCAAATGAATTCAATGCTTTTAAATCTTACAATTATCCCATTCTTGCTCAAGCTGGAATAGATATAAATTATAACCACAGTGTAATTAGTAAAGGTGCTTTAAAAAGTCTGAAAATTCATAAAAAAATCAAAAACTCTGTTGCTGTTTTGAAATTATTTCCTGGTATATCAAAAGAAGCTGTTTCTAGTTTACTTAAAAACGACTTCTTTGATGCAATTATTTTACAAACATATGGATGCGGTAACTCAATGCAAGAAAATTGGTTTTTAGAAGAATTACAAACATATACTCAAAAAGGGAAAATTTTAATAAACACCAGTCAGTGCGAAAATGGTAGTATTATTGAAGGAAGATATAAAACAAGTCAAATTTTTACTGATCTAGATGCAATTAATTCTTATGACATGACATTAGAAAGTATAATTACTAAGACTATGTTACTTCTAGGAGAATCATGTGATAAAAAAACATTTAAGAATAAATTTCAAGAATCTTTTTGTGGTGAATTAACTAAAATTCAGAAATAGGAGAAAATAACTAATATTTTTTGTAATTTCGATTCACTGTATTCCCTTATTTGTAAAAATAAGGAGAGGTGGCCGAGTGGCTTAAGGCGCATGCTTGGAAAGCATGTATATGTTATACATATCAAGGGTTCGAATCCCTTTCTCTCCGCCAGTTATGGTGTTTATATGGTATTTGTAATTTATAATTTTGATAAAAAATATTTAAAATGAAAAAACTAATTTTTTTAGCGTGTATTTTAATCTCATTTAACTCAATACAAGCTAACCCGAAATGTGATCAAATGTTAAATGATTTAAAAGGAACTCTATCAACTGATAGGCCTCAAGAAATTGAATCAGCAGTAGCATTAATGCAAACATTTGCCACAAACTGGAAAGAGGCAAATTGTGATAGAACCTCTCCTGAATTTGTAATTATGACTAATACACTACGAGAGTTTGTAGAGTCCATTCGAGATGGAAATGCAGCAAATGATTTTAATTTTTCTTTTAGTCAAAAAGAGGAGACGTCTCAAAATAATGACATAAAAAGTAATCAAAATTCAGAAAAAGATACTAATTCGGAGTCAGCTTTTGGGAATAAAATAATGAAAAAATATGCTGAAGGAGGAGTTGAGTTTATGACTGTTGTGTTAATTTGTTTAATCCTAGGGCTTGCTCTTTGTATTGAAAGAATAATTTACTTGCATCTTGCTTCATCTAATTCTAAAAAACTACTACTAGATGTTGAGGAGGCTTTAAAAAGTGGTGGAGTAGAGGCAGCAAAAGAAGTATGTCGCAATACAACAGGACCAACAGCAAGTATTTGTTTACAAGGACTTGAAAGATCAGATGAAAATTTAGAGTTAATTGAAAAATCTATTGTGTCATATGGTTCAGTTCAAATGGGTTTATTAGAAAAGGGGACTTCTTGGATATCATTATTTATCGCAATTGCTCCTATGCTCGGCTTCATGGGGACAGTTATAGGTATGATTGATGCATTTGATGCAATTGAAATTGCTGGAGATATTTCTCCTTCTTTAGTCGCAGGAGGAATAAAAAAAGCTCTTTTGACGACTGTATTTGGGCTTATTGTAGCTATTATTTTACAAGTATTTTACAACTACATAGTTGCTAAAATTGATGATATTGTTAATGATATGGAAGATTCTTCTATATCTCTTGTAGATTTAATTGCAAATTATAAAAAAAAATAAACTAAACTCTTTATAAAAATGACACCAATTTTACCTTTAGGAGTTGAAATTGCTTTATACTTAGCATTTGGGCTATTTTGTATAGGTATTTTAGCAGGCGCATTTTCAACTATATATTCGTTAATTATAAAACGTAATATGAAAAGTATCTTAACTATTGTTCTGGGATTAGTTGTGATTGGGCCTTGTTTGGCTTTATTTTTCACTCCTAATAAGGATTTAATAGCAACCTGCTTAATTATAACTTGCTCATTAATATTAATTGCAATTATAAGTATTGTATTTAGCGCTATTTTAAATTTTGTAAAAAAATAATATGTCTAAAAGCAGAAGGTCTTTACCAGAAATCAATGCCGGTTCAATGGCAGATATAGCATTTTTGTTATTAATATTTTTTTTAGTAACAACTACAATGGATGTAGACACAGGAATCAAACGGAAACTACCACCTTTGCCAGATGAAGAAAATCAACCTGAACAAGTTGATTTTCATAAAAATAATATACTGGTCATAGACTGTAGTCCTAACTCAGATATAATTTTATTAGAAACTGGAGCAGAAACAGCAGGAAATGGAAAACCTTTTCAAGTCACTGAAATAAAAGAACCTGTAATGATGTTTCTTTCAAATTATGGAAAAAATCCTGATCTATCTGAATCACCTGATAAAGCTGTTGTTTCTATTAGAAGTCATAAAAAAACTCATTATAAAACTTATGTTCAAATACAGGATCAACTAAGTCTTGTATATAAAGAATTACGTAATAATGAATCTTTAAAAAGATACAGTAAAAAATACGAAGAATTAGATACTGATAAAAAAGATGTGATAAAAAAAATATATCCAATGAGAGTATCTGAAACAATAAAAGAATAAATGTATTATGGGAAAATTTAAACGAAAAAATGAAGGTGAATCTCCTAAAATCTCTACAGCATCTCTTCCTGATATTGTTTTCATGCTTTTATTTTTCTTTATGGTTGCTACAGTATTACGAGAAGTAGAATTAAAAGTTACCAATGATTTACCTAAAGCATCTGAAGTAAGTAAATTACAAAGAAAGTCTTTAGTAAGTCATATTTATGTTGGTGCTGGAAAATATGGAAAATGGAAAGGTGAAAAAAATTGTCTTCAACTAAATGATGCTATCGCAGAAGTGAAAGACATTCCAGCATTTGTTCTAGCAGAAAGAGCCGCAAGACATGAAGATGAAAGAAAATTAATTTGGACATCATTAAAAGCAGATAATGCAACGGAAATGTATTTCATTGATCAAATCACAACTGAATTACGAAGAGTGAGCCCAATGGGGCATAAAATTTCATATACTACAAAAAAAGAAAATAAGTAATCCAATTATCATATGGTGAAAATTGGAGATCTTCAATTAGGCGAATTTCCTATTCTTTTAGCTCCAATGGAAGATGTAAGTGACCCACCTTTCAGAAAAATTTGCAAAAGATTTGGAGTTGACCTTATGTTTACAGAATTTATTTCTTCTGAGGGATTAATACGAGATGCTGTTAAAAGCACCAAAAAATTAGATATTTTTGAAACTGAAAGGCCAATCGGTATTCAAATTTTTGGAGGAAATGAAAAATCCATGGAAAAAGCTGTAGAAATTGTTTCTGAAATACAACCTGACATTATAGATATAAATTATGGCTGTCCTGTTAAAAAAGTAACTTGTAAAGGAGCTGGAGCTGGAATACTCCAGGATATTCCTAAAATGGTCAAATTAACTGAAAAAATAGTTAATAAGACTAATATTCCTGTGACCGTGAAAACAAGATTAGGTTGGGATGAAAACAGTATGTATATCGTTGAAGTTGCTGAAAGACTTCAAGATGTAGGTATTCAAGCAATTTCAATACATGGGAGAACAAGAAAACAAATGTATAAAGGTGATGCTGACTGGACATTAATTGAAAAAACTAAAGCAAATCCAAGGCTGTACATTCCTGTTTTTGGAAATGGTGATCTTTTTTCTGCAAAAAATGTAAAAGATAAAAAAGACTTCTCAAATGTAGATGGTGTAATGATTGGGCGAGCATCAATAGGTTATCCCTGGATATTTAATGAAATAAAGTGTTATTTAGAAACTGGATCTTTACCACCAGCACCCTCAATAAAAGAAAGAATTAAAATAGTGAAAGAACATTTAGATTTATCTATTAAATGGAAAGGATCAAAATTAGGAATATTAGAAATGAGACGTCACTATACTAATTATTTCAAAGGTTATAGTGGAATCAAAAAATATAGAATCAAATTAGTAACCTCTGATTCTGTTAATGAAATTTATGAAGTTTTGAGTGAAATTGACAATCACATTCAATGTTAATTATTTATTAAATTTTTATAGAAAACATTTCTTCTAGAAACCAAAAAAGATGTTACTAATCCCATTATATTAACAATTATAAAAATATTAATTAAATCAATTATTCTAACTTCTATAGGATAATAATCAATAATGAAATCGCCTGATATAGTTAAAAAATGAAATTGGTTTTGTAAAACAGAAAATATCAACCCAAAGATTAAGCCTGAAAATAAGCCAATAACAACAATTATTTGCCCCCAAATCATAAATATATTTTTTAGTTTTTTAACTGAACTCCCTAAAGCAATTAAAATAAACATATCTTCTTTTTTCTGTAAAATAAAAATTGTTAAAGAACCTATTAATGTAATCATAGTCACTAAGAGTATTAAAATAAATATTAAATAAACTCCTATTCTTTCTGTATTAACCATTTTATACAGAAAAGGAATCTGCTCTTTAAAGTTTTTTACAATAAATTGATCGCCTAACTCTTTTTGTAACATATCTTGTATATTAAAATTTAAATTATTTTTGAATTTTATCTCTATATATGAACAGTGGTTTGGTTTTTCAAAAATATTGCGAACTAATTCAATTGAACTAAATATATAATTGTCAAATTCTGGAGAAATAGAAAATATAGCCGAATTAATAAACCCATTTTTATAAAACAATTCTGGTTTTTTAGATGAAGTTTTGATTGACCATATTTTTAAAAGGTTTATTTGTCTGTTAGCTTGTTGATACGTGTTAGCTACTGATAGATTTAGGTTATTTGCAATATTTAAACCTACCATAATAACCGAATTAGAATGTTGACGATCTAAAAATTTATACTTATCACTCTCTACTAATATATAATTTGTAATGTTTGATACGTCATTGTAATTTTCACTCACTCCCTTTATTCTTCCAAAAACTTTGGGGAATTCTGTGCTATCATTATTGTTTTTTTCATATCCTAATATTATTTCTTCCTCTAAAACTTCTGAAAAAATAATATCATTTTCATATTTTTTTAATTTATCTATAATTGTTTGTTGAGAGTTGAAATCTATTACACTATCTGTCAAAAAAAAAGAACCTTGAGATGATTCAATTTTTAAATTAGGGACATATCCTTGGTATAAGTTTGTAACCAAGCCTTCAAAGCCATTAAATATAGATAAAACTAAAACCATTGCTATAGTAGAGAACATAATTCCCAAAACTGTTATTAAAGAAATTATATTTATAGCACTTCCCTTATTAAAAGAAAAAAAATATTTAACAGCTATCCAAAGGCTCATTTTAATATTTTATCTATTTCTTCATAATGGTCAATGGATTTATCCAAATAGAAAAACAATTCTGGTGTTTTTTTCAATTGACCTTTAGTTTTTTTGCAAAAATTATTTTTTATTATATTTTTTCGTTTTATCATTAAGTCTAAGAATGCTTCTTTTTTATTTGTAGGGAAAAAACTCAAATATATTTTACAAGATGAATAGTCTTTAGAAACAAAAACGTGAGTTACTGAAATTATCAAACCCGAAAAATGATTTTTTGTTTCATCTAAAAAA
>CACAKI010000034.1 GCA_902533035.1 uncultured Bacteroidota bacterium
ACTGGAGCCTTTGGCGCTAATATGGATCCAATTTCTCAAAGACCTAATATTATTATACATGAATTGAATAGTCAAGATGAAAACAATGAATTAAATGATTCGGGTTTAAAACAAGAAAATAAACTTGTTTCTGAAAATAGTAAATCTAAAATATCATTAGAAGTTTCCAATAAAAATGGACTTAATAATTTGAATGATGGTGTTATAGATGAAGAGCCAATTATTAATAATTTGAATGATGGTGTTATAGATGAAGAGCCAATTATTAATGATTTGAATGATAGTATTATCAATGAGGAGTCAAAAATGAATGATGTGCAGAATGACTCTATTCAAGACCACGAAGCGTATAACTTAATTCAAGAGCAAAAAAAGATAGCAGCAGAAAGATCAAGTAGATTAGATAGATATAATTATGATTTAGAATTAAAAAAAGAAACACGACACATCCAGCATTTCGAAGAAGAACCAGCATATAAAAGACAAGGTATAGAGCTGGAAAATGTTGAAAATTCTTCTTCAGAAGAACCAATTTCAAGATTAACTTTGAATGAAAATGATGAAGAATTAAAAAGTAATAATTCTTTTTTACACGATAATGTAGATTAATAAAAAAGGCTTGAAAATCAAGCCTTTTTTATTTTTATACATTTGAATTACATCATCCCAGGCATTCCTCCTCCCATTGGCATTCCTCCTCCAGGCATTGGTGGCGCGCTTTCTTCTTTTATGTCAGCAAGGACACATTCAGTTGTCAAAAGCATTCCAGCTACAGAGTTTGCATTTTCTAATGCTACTCTGGTTACTTTTGTTGGATCTATAATACCTGACTTAAATAAGTTTTCAAATTTATCTGCTTTAGCATTATAACCAAAATCACTTTTCCCATCTCTAACTTTTGCAACAATCACAGCACCCTCTCCTCCTGCATTTTTGACAATTTGCTTTAAAGGTTCTTCAATTGAGTTAGCAACTATTTGAATTCCGGTTGATTCATCTTCATTTTCGCCAGTGATGTTTTTTAAATCTTCACCAGCTCTTACTAATGCAACCCCTCCTCCAGGGACAATACCTTCTTCTATTGCAGCCTTTGTGGCAGCTAAAGCGTCATCTACCCGATCTTTCTTTTCTTTCATTTCAACTTCACTAGGAGCTCCAACATATAGTACAGCGACACCTCCAGAAAGCTTTGCTAATCTTTCTTGAAGTTTTTCTTTATCATAATCTGATGTTGTATTCTCAATTTGAGCTTTAATTTGTTTTATTCTTTGTTGAATATCTGATTTTTTCCCAGCTCCATTTACAATTATGGTGTTGTCTTTGTCAATAGTGACTTTTTCGCATTTTCCTAACATTTCTATTGTTGCTCCTTCTAAGTTATGACCCCTTTCTTCAGAGATTACAGTGCCACCTGTTAGGATAGCAATATCTTCTAAAATTTCTTTTCGTCTATCACCAAATCCAGGAGCTTTTACAGCAGCTATTTTTAAAGCTCCTCTTATTTTATTTACAACTAATGTTGCTAAAGCCTCCCCATCTACATCTTCTGCAATTATTAATAATGGTTGATTTGTTTTTTGAGTTTGTTCTAATATAGGAAGTAGATCTTTCATATTAGATATTTTTTTATCAAAAATTAATATAGCTGGGTTTTCTAATTCAGCTTCCATTTTTTCACTATTGGTTACAAAATAAGGAGATAGATATCCTCTATCAAATTGCATTCCTTCTACGATTTCAACTGTTGTTTCTGTTCCTTTTGCTTCTTCTACTGTAATTACACCTTCCTTACTTACTTTGTGCATAGCTTCAGCAATTAATTTTCCGATTGTATTATCATTATTAGCTGAAATTGTTGCTACTTGTTCTATTTTTTTGTTGTTGTCACCTACATTTTGTGATTGGTTTTTAAGATTAGTTACTATAACCTTAACAGCTTTATCCATACCTCTTTTCAAATCCATAGGACTAGCTCCAGCAGCTACATTTTTTAATCCGTTTGTAACCATAGATTGAGCCAAAATAGTTGCCGTTGTGGTACCATCTCCTGCTTGATCAGCAGTTTTAGAAGCAACTTCTTTCACCATTTGAGCTCCCATATTTTCTATTGTATTTTCTAATTCAATTTCTTTAGCAACCGTAACACCATCTTTTGTAATAGAAGGGGATCCAAATTTCTTATCTATAACTACATTCCTTCCCTTTGGGCCTAACGTTACTTTTACCGCATTTGATAATGCGTCAACACCTTTTTTTAATGCATCTCTTGCATCACTATTAAATTTTATTTCTTTTGCCATTTTTTTTTATTTAAGAGTTAATTATTAAATAATTGCTAGAATATCTGACTCTTTCATTATTAGATAATCAGAGCCTTCATAATTTATTTCCGTTCCAGAGTATTTTCCGTATAAAACAGAATCTCCTACTTTTAATGTTACTTGGTTTTCTTTATCTCCAGGCCCCACAGCTACAACTTTTCCTTTTTGTGGTTTTTCTTTTGCTGTGTCTGGAATATAAATTCCTCCAACTTTTTCTTCTGCTGGTAGAGGTTCTATCAGGACTCTGTCAGCTAATGGTTTTAATTTCATATTTTTTAAGTTTTATTGTTCATAAAAACTTTGACAAAAATAATGCCAAAAAAAAATAATGACAACTTGTCATTATTTTAAATTAAAATTGATCTTTAGTTAGATGTAAAATTGGTCTAAATTATAGACTAAACAAAGAGCAACTAAGATTGCAGCAAGAATCCAAGTTGTTTTTTCTAAGACATCAGCAGTTTTTTTAACGCCCATTATTTGATTTCCGCCACCAAAAGTAGAAGTTAAACCTCCACCCTTTGAGTTTTGAACTAAAACAATTAAAGCAAGAAAAATACACACTAAAACTATTAAAAAGATTAAAATGCTCGAAAGTCCCATTACTCGTTTTTCAATTTTAATTTATTTATTCTACTTATTTCAGTTGCAAATAAACTACTTTTTTTTGGATATTTCAAACGTAATATTTGATATGCTCTTATTGCTTGATCAAAATGACCTTGTTCTAAATACAATTTTGCAAGTGTTTCGGTCATTAAGTCATCTGTGCTTTCTTTTGAATTGATAAGTATTTTTTTTGCTTTTTCAGGTGTTTTTATTTTGCTTAATGAAGACATTGTTAACCAATCATAAAATGATTGCTTCGTGTTTTTATGATTTATTTTTTTCTTATTCCAAGTCTGATTAAATAAAATAGGATTAGAAACTTTTAATAGAAATAAAAATAAACTTTTTCTGTTACTACTATATATTGCTACTTTAGGTATGGTGTCTTCAAATGTAATATCTTCATTTTGATATTTAATGATCAGGTCTATTTTTCTTATTGTTTCACAATAAGGAAAAAGTTTAATTAATTCTTGGACTTCCGATTTTTTATTATTTTTTGGAATCGTTTCTTCAAAAAAATCACTTATAAATTTTTTATTCATTTTTTACCAATTTGAAAATGATGAATAGAAAACATCTTCCACTAATTTATCAATAATTATATTATTTAGATCGTTTTCTATATCTAGAAAATTTTCAGAGCTATTAAAGTCAACATAATTAGAAAATGTTTTGGTGAAATTATTTAATGAATCAATATTATTCTCATAGGATATTTCAATTTCTATAAGCAATCTATTTTGAGAGGCGTTATCTTGAGAATTAATTGATATTGGGTTCACATTATATTTTGTTATTTTTCCTGAAAAATACAAATCAGGTTTAATTTCAGCGGTTTTTAGCTTGGTTTGAGTTAAGATGTAAGTATTTAATTTTTCTGTTATTTGTTGTTTTAATTCAGGGTTAGAAAGCGAAGTGTTGTTTTCAATTGGTTTTATATAAACAGTTTGTGCATTTTTGGGTATTGATGATCCAGAAAAAGAGTATATACCACACCCACCACTCAGCGTTATAATAAAAGTACAATATAAAAGAAGGTTACTAAAGGCCATACTGTTTGATTTTTCTGTATAATGTTCTTTCTGAGATCCCAAGTTCTTTTGCCGCTAAGGAACGTTTTCCTTTATATTTTACAAGAGCTTTTTTGATTATGTTCATTTCATGTGTTTCAAGTGACAAGTTTTCTTCGACAGTTTCTTCAAATTTTTCTGGATTTCCGGTTTTTAAAGTTTCATAATTTGATAATTTACTAATTTCAATTTCTTTTAATTTTATATCATCTATTTGACTTTTTTCCTTCCCTTCATTAGGGTCAAGAATTGTTGTGCTATAGTTTTTGTTTTTTGAAAATGAGTTCAGAATTTCTTTCAAATTATTTATGTCATTTTTCATTTCAAAAAGAACTTTATATAAAATCTCTCTTTCTGAAAAAGCGGTATTTTTTTTAAATACTATAGGTGAATTTTCTTGTGAAGGAAAATGATGTTCAATATCCTTTTCTGACAATAATCTTTTTTCTTCTATAATAGATATTTTTTCAGTAAAATTTTTCAATTCTCTAATATTCCCAGGCCAATTATGTTTATTTAGTAGCCTTATGGCCCCCTCTGTTAAAGAAATTTTTGGAATGTTATTCTTTTCTGAAAAATCTCTGGCAAATTTTCTAAAAAGTAAGTGAATATCTTCTTTTCTATTTCTTAAGGGTGGGAGTTCTATTTCCACTGTGTTTAATCGGTAGTATAAATCTTCTCTAAATTTATTTAATGATACAGCCTCCTTTAGATTCATGTTGGTGGCGGCAATGATTCTGACATTGGTTTTTTGAATTTTAGAAGAACCAACCCTTATAAACTCTCCATTTTCTAAGACTCTCAAGAGCCTTGCTTGTGTTGAAGTAGGCATATCTCCTAATTCATCTAAAAAAATAGTGCCATTATCTGCTTCTTCAAAATAACCTTTTCGAGAATTTATTGCTCCCGTAAACGCTCCTTTTTCATGCCCAAATAATTCACTATCCATAGTGCCTTCTGGAATAGCCCCGCAATTCACCGCAATAAATGGACCATGTTTTCTTATTGATTTAGTATGAATAATTTTAGGAATGATATCTTTACCTGTTCCACTTTCTCCAGTTATTAAAACAGATATTTCAGTTTTTGCTACTTGATTTGCTTTCATTAAACATCTGTCTAATAAAATGGAATTTCCAATTACTTCAAATCGTTGTTTTATGTTTTGTAATTCACCCATTAATATTTTTCCCCCAATAGCGTAGCAGATGTACAGCTGTTAATTTTTACATTTATTAATTCTCCAGTTTGAATACCCCCTTTTGGGAATACAACAACTGTATTTTGTGTTGTTCTTCCAAATAGATAATCGTTTGATTTTTTTGAAATTCCCTCAACTAGAACTTCTTTCACTTTTCCAATTTGTTTTTGATTATTATATAAAGAGTGTTTTTGTTGTAAGGCAATTATTTCAGATAATCTTTTACTTTTAATTGTTTCCTCTACATCATCTACATATTTTCTTTGAGCCAGGGTATTAGGTCTTTCAGAATATTTAAACATATATCCGAAGTCATATTTCACATAATTCATTAAGGATAATGTTTCTTTATGATCTAAATCAGTTTCAGTACAAAACCCAGTAATCATGTCCATAGAAATACCACAGTTAGGTATGATGCGCTTTATAGCATCAATTCTATTGATATACCATTTTCTATCATATCCTCTATTCATTAATTTTAAAATCCTAGAACTTCCAGATTGTACAGGTAAATGAATATATTTACATATATTTTGATATTTTGCCATTGTATATAAAACACTATCACTCATATCCTGTGGATGGGAAGTTGAAAATCGAATTCTGATATTTGGACAGCTCTTGGCTGCTAACTCTAATAATTTTGCAAAGTCGACATTATTTTTCTTTTCTATAGAGGAGAGTTTCTTTATTTCTTTTTTACTTAAATTATTATTCCAAAGATAAGAATCAACGTTTTGTCCAAGTAACGTAACTTCTCTATATCCATTTTGGTATACATGTTTTATTTCGTTCACTATAGATAGCGGGTCGCGACTTCTTTCTCTCCCTCTTGTAAAAGGAACTACGCAAAATGAGCACATATTATCACAACCCCTCATAATTGAAATGAAAGCAGTTACTTTGTTATTGCCTAGTCTAACAGGAACAACATCAGCATATGTTTCTTCTGTTGATAATATAACATTTACCGCCTTACGACCATCTTCAATTTCTTTAATTAGTTTAGGTAATTCCCTGTATGCATCTGGTCCTACTACTAAGTCCACAATTTTTTCTTGCTCTAAAAACTTTGTTTTTAATCTCTCGGCCATACATCCAAGTATTCCAATAGTTAATTCGGGTTTTTTTTGTTTAATTTTTAGAAAACTTTTGAGTCTTTTTCTCACAGTTTGTTCAGCTTTTTCTCTTATGGAACACGTGTTTATTAAAACTAAATCAGCAGATTCGATTTCTTTGGTTGTTGAGTACCCTTCATCTTGTAAGATAGATGCTACGATTTCACTGTCTGAAAAATTCATAGCACAACCATAACTTTCTAAG
>CACAKI010000035.1 GCA_902533035.1 uncultured Bacteroidota bacterium
TAGTTTAGAGTTATTTGAAAACCAATTTCTAGGAAATTCCTTTCAAGATTATTTAATATCTTTTTTAATTATATTAATAGGTTTTATTTTTAAAAAAAACTTTTCAAAATATATAAGTAAATTTCTATTTGATTTTTTACTGAAAAATCAAAATTTAACAGGAAATGATTTTTATTTAACTGTAAAAAAACCATTAGACTATTTAGTTTTACTTATATTTTTCTCTTTAAGTATAACTCATCTTGATTTTTCCATCATCTCCAAATCAATTCCTATAACCTTAGAATCCAACCTTTCAAAAATCTTTTCTTTTTTAATAATATCTTTAGTGATTTGGTTGTTTTTAAGGATTACTGATTTTTTTAAATTATTGATGGTCAAAAAGGCCCAAAAAACAAAATCTAAACTAGATGATCAATTAATTCCTTTTTTTAGCTCTTTAATAAAAATACTGATTATTATTTTTGGGCTATTTACAATTGCGGGAAATATATTTAATATCAATATTACTGCTTTAGCAGCAGGGTTAGGTGTAGGAGGAATTGCAATTGCTATGGCAGCAAAAGAAAGTTTAGAAAACTTATTTGGGTCATTTGTTATTTTTCTAGATAGACCTTTTATAGTAGGAGATATTGTCACCGTTGGAACTACAACAGGAATAATAGAAAGTGTAGGTTTTAGAAGCACTAGAATAAGAACATTCGATAAAAGTTTAGTAACTGTCCCAAATAAAAGAATGGTAGATGCAGAAGTAGATAATTTAGGAATGAGAACATCAAGAAGAGCAAAGTTTAATATAGGCTTAACTTACAATACCAGTAAAACACAAATAAAAAGGATTACAAAGGATATAAAGACAATAATTGATGAACACCCAAATACAGAAAAAAATTTTGGGAGAGTAAAGTTTACAAACTTTGGGTCCAGTTCTCTAGATATAATGATCGTTTTTTATGTCAAAGGAACAGATTGGGACAAATACTTAAATACAAGTGAAGAAATTAATTTCAAAATAATGGATATCATAAAAAAACACAAAAGTGATTTTGCATTTCCCTCTACAACTGTCTATTTAAATAAATGAAAAAAATTGAAGTAAGATTAATACAATCAAGCTTAACACATAAAATCAGACATCAAATTTTATGGCCACATAAGAATTTAAAGGACTGCTTTTTGAATGAAGACAAATTAGAAACAACCTTTCATGTAGGAGTATTTTATAATAAAGAAATTGTTAGCGTTGGAACATTTATAAAAATTTCACATAATTTATTGAATTATAATCATCAATATAGATTAAGAGCTATGGGGACAAATAAAACACACCAAGGGAAATCTATGGGGAAACACTTAATATTATTTGCAAAAAAAATATTAAAAGAAAAAAACATTCAATTATTATGGTGTGACGCCAGAAAAGAAGCAATCCCATTTTATAAAAAATTAGAATTTAAAATAAAAGGTGATTTTTATGACATACCAAAAATTGGACTCCATAAATTAATGTATATTTATTTATAATATGAATAAAAAAACAACATCTATCCCTGGTTTATTTATTATAGAAAATAATTCGATTTTTGAAGACAATAGAGGTGTTTTTTTTGAGTCATGGAATGAAGAAAAACTCTGTAACATTAACTTAAAAACAATATTTAAACAAGATAATATATCATTTTCTAAAAAAAATGTTATTAGAGGACTACACCTTCAAATACATCCAAAAAGTCAATTAAAATTAGTTCAAGTACTACAAGGTAAAGTAATAGATGTAATAGTAGACTTAAGAAAAAACTCCCCTGCTTTTGGAAAACATGAAAAGATATTATTAGATGATATTAATCGAAAACTAATTTGGATACCTGAAGGATGCGCTCATGGTTTTTTATCATTAAAAAACGACACTATATTATCTTATAAATGTAACTCAAAATATAACCCAAATTATGAAATCACTTTAAATTGGAATGACCCGGACTTAAAAATTGATTGGGGAATAAAAAAACCTATAATTTCGGCAAAAGACCAAAATGGGATAAGTTTAAAAAAATTTATAAAAACAAATACTAAAAAATGAGACTATTAATTCTGATATTTTGTTCAATATTCTTTTCTTTTTCACAAGAAAAAAATATTTACTTTTCAGATCACTACAAAGTTAAATCACCTTATATTCCTAATGAATTATTTTTTTGTGATGAAAAAGTGCCTATAGAAAATCAAGACATTCTAGAAAGATTTGATAAAGAAATTATTGTAAATACTTATTACCATTCTAAAGCAATACTGATATTAAAAAGATCAAATAAATACTTTCCAATAATAGAAAAATATTTAGAAGAATATGAAATACCAAATGACTTTAAATACCTAGCTATTGCTGAAAGCGCACTTGAAAATGCAACATCACCAGTGGGCGCAAAAGGATTTTGGCAATTTATGCCTAAAACAGGAAAAGCTTATGGATTAGAAATAAATGATTTAATAGATGAGAGATATAATTTAGAAAAGTCTACTGAAGCAGCCTGTAAATATCTAAAAAAATTATATAACCAATTTGGCAGCTGGACACTAGCTGCCGCTGCTTATAACATGGGGCCATATGCTCTTGAAAAACAAATCAAAAAACAAAAAGTAGAAAATTATTACGATTTAAAATTAAACAATGAAACATCTAGATATGTATTTAGAATAATTGGATATAAATTAATTGACAAAAATCCAAAATTATATGGATTTAATTTAACTAAAAAAGATCTTTACCCACCAATAAAAACATATAGCATTGAGATAAAAGAATCAATTGAAAATTTAGCAGATTATGCTATTTCTATTGATCAAAATTATAAAATTATAAAGTATCTAAATCCATGGATTTTGAAAAATAAAATTGAAGTTAAAGAATCTAATTACACAATTAAATTACCTTTAGCAAAAGGGCTGAAAATTAAATAATTTTTACTTTATAATGAATCAAATAGAAATTTTCGGAGCTAGGGAAAATAATTTACAAAATATTTCTATTAAAATTCCTAAAAATAAACTTGTAGTAATAACAGGAGTAAGTGGAAGCGGAAAATCCTCACTGGCACATAAAACAATATACAGAGAAGGTCAAAGAAGATATATGGAAACATTCTCTGCATACGCCAGACAATTTATTGATAATTATGAAAAACCTGAAATAGATAAGATCTCTGGGTTAAGCCCGGTAATATCTATTAATCAAAAATCAGTATCTAAAAATCCAAGATCTACGGTAGGAACAATTACAGAAATATATGATTATTTAAGATTACTTTATTCTAAATCTTCTGTAGCAATTTCTTATAAATCTGGAAAAAAAATGGATTCTTTCCCCATATCAAAAATTACAACAAGAATCCAAAAACAACACAAAAACAAAAATGTATTTATTTTAAGCCCTTTAGTAAGGTCAAGAAAAGGAAATTATAAACAGTTTTTTATTGATTTAATGAAAAAAGGTTTTTTAAAAGTGCGTGTTAATGGAGAGATAAAAAACATTTTGGACAAATCATATTTATCTATAAACAGCCTAGAGCTAGATCGAAACAAACATCATGATATAGATTTGTTAATTGACGATATACAAATTCAAAAAAAAAATGAAAGTAGAATAAAAAACTCTTGTGAATTAGCCATCAAAGAAGGAAAAGGAACAATCTTAATTATAGAAAAAGATAATCCTGAATTATTTTTTTACAGCACGAAATTAATGTGTCCAGAATCTGGAATATCTTATCCTGAACCGGAACCAAATACATTCTCTTTTAATTCCCCAAAAGGCTTTTGTGAAAAATGTAAAGGCCTTGGAAATATGTATTTAACTGATGAAAAAAAAATTATTCCAAATAAAAATCTAAACATCCAAAATGGGGGCATTGCCCCATTAAAAAACACTAATGAATCTTGGATTTTTCAAGAGATAAAAACTATTTTAGAAAAATATAATGCCAATTTAGAAACACCAATAAAATTACTAAGCATCGAATGTGTTAATTCCATTTTATATGGAATTAAAACTAATTTTAAAATCCAAAAAAAAACATTAGGATTAACAAAATATCATGAAATAAATTTTTCAGGAATTTCAAATTTTATTTTAAATGAATTTAAATACTCTGAATCAAGTAAAATAAAAAGATGGGCAAAAGATTATATCACTGAATCAAAATGTCCTTATTGTGACGGAAAACGACTAAAAAAAGAAAGTCTACATTTTTTTATTGAAAAAAAAAACATCATTGATGTTTCTAGATTAGAAATAAAACAATTATATACATGGTTTAAAAGTATAAAGCAAACAAATAGAATCACAGAAGAAATTATAAAAGAATTAATTAAAAGAACAAAAATATTGATTGATTTAGGATTAGATTATTTAACACTCGATCGACAATCTAAAACTCTTTCAGGTGGTGAAAGTCAAAGAATTAGATTAGCTTCCCAAATCGGATCAGAACTAGTCGGTGTTCTTTATATATTAGATGAGCCTAGTATTGGTTTACACCAAAAAGACAATTCTTTATTAATTAATTCTTTAAAAAAAATAAGAGATATCGGAAATAGTGTTATTGTGGTGGAACACGATAGAGAACTAATAGAATCTGCTGATTATATTATAGATATTGGCCCTTTTGCTGGAAAAAATGGAGGAAAAATAATTTTTGAAGGTAATAATCAAGAAATCAAAAAATCAGACACTTTAACTACAAAATACATTAAAAATAGACATCTCATTTCTGTGCCCAAAACAAGAAGAAAAGGAAATGGTTTATTCTTAGAATTATTTGGAGCAAAAGAAAATAATCTAAAAAACATAAATTTAAAAATACCTTTAGGGAATTTAGTCGTCATAACTGGAGTTTCTGGAAGTGGAAAATCTACACTAATTAATAAAACTCTTTTTCCAATATTAAATAATAAAATACATCATTCTAATCTTGATTTTGGTAATTATGAAAATATCTGTGGAGTCTCTAATATTGACAAAGTCATTTCCATAAATCAATCTCCTATTGGAAGAACACCTAGATCTAATCCAGCTACATACATCGGGCTTTTTTCATTAATTAGAGAATTATTTTCAAATGTTCATATATCAAAAGTAATGGGCTATAAAGCTGGAAGATTTTCATTTAATATTCCTGGAGGAAGGTGCGAAGAGTGTAAAGGATCTGGTAAAGAATTAATTCAAATGAAATTCCTGCCTGATTTTTATATAGATTGTAAAAAATGTTCAGGAAAAAGATTTAACCATGAAACTTTAAAAATAAAATTTAAACAAAAAAATATTTTTGAAGTTCTAGAAATGAGTGTTGAAGAATCTCTTTATTTTTTTGAAAAATTCCCTAAAATAAAACGAAAACTGGAAACACTAATAGATGTAGGGATGAATTATATAAAACTTGGACAACCTTCAACAGAATTATCGGGAGGAGAGGCTCAAAGAGTAAAATTAGCACTTGAGTTATCAAAAAAAGATACAGGAAAAACACTATATATATTTGATGAGCCAACAACAGGGTTACATTTTCATGACATAAACATATTAATGAAATCAATTCATAGCTTAATTGATAAAGGAAATACTTGTATCATTATTGAACATAATATGGACGTCATAAAACAAGCTGATCACATTATAGACTTAGGTTTAAATGGCGGAAAAAATGGTGGATATATTATTTGTGAAGGATATCCTGAAAAAATTGTTGAAAATAAAAATAGTTATACAGCTAAATATTTAAAAAAAGAGATATATTAAAAACATAATTTTTGAAAAAAATGCGAAAAAAATGGAAAAAAATAAATAGCGATAAAACTTGGAGTATCTTTAAGATAATGTCTGAGTTCGTTGAAGGGTTTGAAAAACTTTCAAATATTGGACCATGTATATCTATTTTCGGATCAGCTAGAACAAATTCTAATAATAAATATTATAAATACGCTGTAGAAATATCCGAAAAATTAACAGAAAGAGGTTATGGTATAATTTCTGGAGGTGGACCTGGAATAATGGAAGCTGCAAATAAAGGCGCAAAAAACAAAGGTGGAGCCTCAGTTGGCTTAAATATAGATTTACCTTTTGAACAAACTCCAAATAAATATATTGATGATGATAAAAATATAGATTTTAATTATTTTTTTGTTAGAAAAGTAATGTTTGTTAAATATGCTCAAGGCTTTGTAGTTATGCCAGGTGGAGTTGGAAC
>CACAKI010000036.1 GCA_902533035.1 uncultured Bacteroidota bacterium
CCGGCAAAGTAATTTGATCTGGTAAATTTTCATAATCGACTCCCATAATAGCATCACCACTATATGAAAGCTCAACAATTAAATCCATAGTCATATCACCACTTCTAATAAATTGTAAGTTTAAATCTCCACAACCCTCTAAAACAGAATTTCCTGAGATATCTGCTTCAGAATTAAAAGATGTTACCTCAATCGCAGGACTAGCAAAACTATTAGCCTCTAAAAACACACCTGAATCTAACGCTGTATCTAAGCAGTTTCCTATAGCAAGTTTTATATGATAAGTTTCATCACATATTAATCCAGTTATAAAAGCTTCCAATGGTACTGTAAATCCAGTAAAACCACTAACTGTATTTTCAGGAGCAGGAGGTGTATTAGGACCTTGTGGACCACCTCCCCAACCACCATAATCATTATCAATCCAATACACATTATAACTTTCAAAATCTGGATCAATATTATTACAATCTGGATCATTCGTTAATTCCCCAGCATTAATTGTATTAATAGCAACTGGTGTATTCGTGCCAGGTACCAGCGCAATATTAACCGCATTATCAGAATACGGACCATTAATGCCTGGACCGCTAACAAAAAACCCGAAAACATCATTAAAGCTAGAGCAAGTATAACCTGTATATTCAGCAGAACCAAAAACATAGTTAAATGTCATTGATTCAGACTGAGCAACAAAATCAAATTCTAAAAGAGTAACATTATTAATATTAAACCCTCCCATTCCCATCTCTGATAATAATTGTCCCAAATCTGCATCTCCTGCAATATTTGCAGCTCCACCGCCAAAACCGCCAGTAACAAAATCAATGCCACCCGTACACAACAATACGCCATTTTCAAAACCTACATTAGCATTAGTCCCATCAAAGTATCCAATATTATCAGGTGCACTTTGCCAAGAAAAATTTGACGCAGTCATTCCAGAACCTAATAAAACATCGGTAACTAAATAATCTGGAGTATTGTAAGGAGCGGCATTTGTGGTGGTAATTTGAGAAGAAGATAAAAACGGAAAGAACAGTAATGAAAGTAAAACAATATGTGACACTAATACTTTCATGAAAATTATTTTGCTAATGTAACTTTCCCTATTTGGATTTTTTGACCAGTATCACCATTATGTACAATGACTTTATAAGTATATACAGATTGCTCTGCAGGATTACCATTTTTATAATTCCCATCCCAGCCTTCTTCAGGATCAGCACTTCTAAAAACTTCTTTACCCCAACGATCAAACACAATCAATTCATATTCATCACTACCAACAACACTTACCCTAAAATTATCATTATGCCCATCATTATTTGGAGTAAAAATAGTTGGAGGGTAAATATACAAAGTTGGATAAATATAGACTATAATTGTTGCATCACTCACACAACCAAAATCATCTTCTACCGTGAGCGTCACATAATACTCACCAGGTCCGGGAAAAGTATGAATCGGTTCGTACTGATTAGAAAAAGGAGAGTCATCTCCAAAATCCCAAACATAATTATCATAAATATTATCTGTAAACTGATCAAATTGAACAATATTATCCTCTACTTCTTCATAATAAAAATATGGAGGAGGAGGAATCGAAGGAGACACTAAAAAAGTTTCTGTATTAGAATTGCCACACAAATCTGAAACTGTTACAGTGTATTGCTCTGGTTGATCTTGAACATAAATATATGTTTCCGTATCAGTTTCGCCTGTAGACCAATCAAAAGAAAAATCCTGAAAAGATTGAGGTACATCAGTAAAAAGATTATTTATATTGATTTCTAATAATTCACCCTCACAACCTTCCGAATCATTTACAACAAAAGATGGACCGCTATATTGGAAAATTTCTAATGGAATTTGAAATGGTGTCTCTTCTTGATTACAATTATCAATTATAAATCCAGTATAATTATTTAAAAAATCTTGTGGATATACTATCATTTCATTCCCATTAACAATATCTGTTACTTGAACATTGTTCCATACTACAGTATAATCTGAGTTGCCAATAGGATTTACACTAACTAACCCCTCCATTCCCACACAAATAGGACTTTCTGAATCTGTAATTATTTGAGGAGCTAATGTGTTTTCCACGCTAACTTGAACAGAGCTGCTCATGCTTTCAGAAGTACAATTATCTGTAACTTCCAATGTGAATTGCTGAGAAGCCCCTCCACTTAAATCAAAAACAATATTATTATTCATTGTTGTAGAGCCATTATTAGTCCATAAATAAGAAAAGTCACCTGATCCCCCAGAAATAGAAGGTTCCAATATTAGTGATTCATTATCACATGCAGTATAATCTGGTATTTCAATATTTATTGGTGCATACTCTGAAACATTAACACAAAATTGTATTGGACCAGCTTGTTGATCTCCACATTCATCACTCACAGTTAAAGTATACAAAGAATTACTTTCTGGGTTCACTACAACAGACTCATTAGAAGAAATAATACTACCTGTAGCATCTTGCCACTCATAAAAATAAGGAGGTCCCATTCCGCCTAAAATGTTTTCTGGCTGTAGTTGCGCTACATCACCAAAACAATTAATTTCTTCACATTCCCCAGGGTCAACTATAATTTCTGGCTGATCGAATATAATCATTTCAATAACCTGTACATCAACATCTCCACACGCATCTGGTAACCCAGTTACTGTTATTGTCAATGTTTCCTGATCATCTGGTATTCCATCATAAAAAACATCAAAAGGTAATATGTATTGTTCTTGATTTGGTGGTAATACAATTTCGGTAGGTAAATTTTCATAATCAACCCCATATGTGGATGTTCCAGAATAAGATAATGTAACTGGAAGTTCACCTTCTAAATCACCAGAACGAATAAATTCTAATGACACCATTCCACATCCTTCTAGAATGCCACCTTCAGCTCCTGCAAGATCAAAATTAGGAATTGCATCTACACTAACAGAGGGACTAACAAAACTATTTGCCTCTAAAAATACCACTGAATTTAATGCGCCATCAGAAGCGTCCGCAATAGCTAATTTAATATGGTAAGTTTCTCCACATGTGAGATTATTATATTCTGCAATAAAAGGAACTGTAAAACCATTGATACTTGAAACACTAGGCATGGTACTATTATCAATCCAATAAATACTATAATCTTGCCAATTAGGATCTATATCTGCGCAAGTTTGAGGGTCAAAAAATCCTGATGCTGTTCCTGAATTGACAGTATTTACAGCCACAGGAGTAGTGGTATATTCACCCGGATTATTAGGGTCCGGGATATATGCTAGGTTAATAGCACTATTACTATAAGGTCCTGATATACCCGGACCACTTAAAAAAAATCCGAATATATCATTGTATTGAGAACAAGTATAGCTGGTGTATTCTGAAGAACCAAAAACATAATTAAAAGCCATACTTTCAGATTCGGCTACAAAATCAAATTCTAAGATAGTTACATTATTAACTCCCCAAGTTAAATTAATAGCATTCAATGCTAATTCCAAATCTGAATCTCCAGAAATTAAGGATCCTGGCCCAAATCCTCCTTCAACATAATCAACACCCCCAGTAGATAATATAACCCCTTCTTCAAAACCTATGTTAGAATTAGAGCCATCAAAATATCCAATACCTGCAGTAAAACCAACAGAGCTATAATTTCCTGTTACTAAATCTGCTCCTAATAAAACATCATTGACTAAATATTCTTCGGTATTATATGGAGCTGCATTTGTGGTTGTAATCTGAGAAAAAATAGATTGTAAACCAAAAAACAACAAGAAAATAATTAAAACAATTTTATTTGAAATATACATATACATTAAACTAATCAAATATCTTGCCAACAATAACGTTTATGTTGCAATAATTAATAAATTTATGGATTATTATCTTATTCTAATAATTCTAATATAGTAGATTTACCTAACTAAATGCTTGTTTCATGGAAAAAATAAAAAAATATGTAGAAGGCAATAAAAACCGTTTTTTAATGGAACTTTTTGAACTTTTAAGAATTCCTTCTATAAGTGCAGATACAAAATACCAAAATGATGTTTTAAAAACAGCTAATTTAGTTAAGGCTCATTTAGAAAAAATTGGGATTACAAACACTGAATTATGTGAGACAGATGGGTTCCCAATAGTTTTTGGTGAAAAAATAATTAACCCCTCTTTGCCTACAATTTTAATTTATGGTCATTATGATGTCCAACCTCCAGATCCATTAGATCTTTGGGAATCAAATCCATTTGAACCAGAAATAAGAAATGAGAAAATTTATGCTAGAGGAGCTTGTGATGATAAAGGACAATTTTTCATGCATTTAAAAGCAGTAGAGTTAATGTTAGAAAATAATCTGTTATGTTGTAATGTTAAATTTATGATTGAAGGTGAGGAAGAAGTTGGATCTGAAAACCTAGAGCCTTTTGTGAAAAACAATAAAGAAAAATTAAAAGCTGATGTCATTTTAATCTCAGATACTGGAATCATTTCTAATGATACTCCTTCAATAACCACTGGATTGAGAGGTCTTAGTTATTTAGAGGTAGAAGTGACTGGGCCAAATCGCGATTTACACTCTGGTTTATACGGAGGGGCTGTAGCAAATCCAATAAATATTTTAACTAAAATGATTGCATCATTGCACAATGAAAAAAATCAAATAACTATTCCTAATTTTTACGATGATGTTAAGGAAATTTCTCAAGAAGAAAGAAATGACATGGCAAAAGCACCTTTTGATGTAGAAGAATATAAAAAAGAACTGAATATCGATGACGTCTATGGAGAAGATGGATACTCAACAATGGAGAGAAACTCCATTAGGCCTACGCTAGATGTTAATGGAATATGGGGTGGATATATTGGAGAAGGCGCAAAAACAGTAATTGCATCAAAAGCTTTTGCAAAAATATCCATGAGATTAGTACCTAATCAACAATCAGAAGAAATAACAAAATTGTTTTCTGATCATTTCAAAAAAATAGCACCTGAATGTGTGAAAGTAAAGGTTACTCCTCATCACGGCGGAGAAGCTTATGTCTCTCCTACAGATGATATTGGTTATAATGCCGCAAAATTAGCTATGCATGATTCTTTTGGCAAAACACCTATTCCAGTTCGAACCGGAGGAAGCATTCCAATAGTAGCTTTATTTGAAAAAGAATTAGGTTTAAAATCAATATTAATGGGATTTGGTTTAGACTCTGACGCTATACACTCTCCAAATGAGCATTATGGAGTCTTTAATTTTTTAAAAGGTATTGAAACAATCCCTTTATTTTTCAAACATTTTCATGATTTAAAAAAACAAAAATAGCCTAAATAAGATTCTTTTTTTGCTTAGTAGGAATGAATTCTTTTAGATATAAAGGTTCAAAATCAGATATGTCTGAAAAATCTTCTTGACTATATTTAAAATGAGCTAAATCGATTAAGTATTTTGAAGAAGGAAAAATATTATTTATAAAATATCCATTTTTATGACTTACAATTTGTTGTAATTTTTCACATCCAGTCCCAAAAAAACAAATTTTATTTTCTTGTAAAAATTCAAAGAGGGATCTTTTGGAAATAACATGAGAGTGAGGCTCTATTAAAGTTTTCATATTAGAATCATATAAAGCCATATACACCTCTCCTTTTCTAGAATCTAATAAAGGACACAATAAAGCATCTGTTTCTTTATGAGAAGAAGCCATAGCTTTCAAAGTAGAAATTAAAATTACTGGTTTATTAAAACAAAAAGCAAAACCTTTAATAGCAGCAGCCCCTATTCTTAAGCCAGTATAAGACCCAGGGCCTTGACTAAAAGCATAAGCATCAATTTTTGAAAAAGATAAATTTGTCTTCTTTATAATTTTTTCACAAAAAAAGTGTAAGTTTTCAGCATGAGAAAATGATTCACTATGCTCTTCAATAGTATCTAACAAAACACCATCTTTTGATAAACTTACCGAACAATTCTTTGAGCTAGTTTCAATAGATAAAATTAAACTCATAAATTTTATAATATTTTTTTTCTATTTAAGTAGATATATACAAGCGCTATTGTTAACAATATATATGGAATGCCCATTAAATATAGTATACCTGAATTTAAACCTTCAAACAGAGATTCTTTTCCTTCAGGATCAG
>CACAKI010000037.1 GCA_902533035.1 uncultured Bacteroidota bacterium
CTACAGTTGTTATATCATTAAACCCATCATTATTATTATCTTCAAAACAAAGAATTTCATCATATTCTACTTGGATAATAAATTCATCAGGCCCTGAAATAGAAAAAGGCTCTATAACAACACATCCAGTGATGTTATTTACAACTGTTAATTCATAATCCCCAACTTCTAACGAAACATCTTGTCCATTGTTAGAAATTCCATTTGGCCAAATAAAAGAAAAAATTGAATTACTTTGATCTAAAACATTTGCAGAAGCCATTCCCATTCCTGCATAACAATCTGCAGGTATAGTATTTATAAATACCTCAAATTCTTCATTTTGATCTGAAATATTAAAACTTTCCGAGTAAACACATCCATCACCATCTGTAATTTGAACAAAGTATAAGTCAGAAGGTAAATTAGAAATATTAGAATCAAAACCAATTATATCTCCAATAGAATTTGTCCATACATAGTCAAAATTAGGATTACCACCAGTTATTGAAAGATTTATAGAACCTTCCTCTCCATTAAAACAATTATTTTGAATTACCGTAGCATTTGTATTAATATTAGGGGCATTACCTATAAAATAATTAAATGTTTTTAAACAACCATTTTGATCTGAAATAGTAAATGAATGAAATCCAGGTAAGACAGCTTCAGTATCAACACCATTCCAATCAATTTCAAATGGTGGATTTCCTCCAATTATCTGGTCTATAAAAATAGATCCAGATGGTTCATTAAAACATTGAGCTGGATTAGTATCAAAAGCAACAAGGATTGGATCAGCAGATTGAATAGTAATTTCTTCCGATATTGTACAACCATCAAGACTAACTACATTTAAAATGTAATCTCCTGGAGATAAATCATTAAATACATGACATGTTTCAATACCATTACCTTCTAAATTAACTTCTTCAATTAAACCAGTTATATCAGAAATAGAAAACGTAATAGAACCATTCCAATCAACACATGCTTGAATATATCCATTGTCTTCATTTGCGCAAGTCTCATTTTCAGATAATATATTTATTTCCCCTGAATCTTGAGGAACTTCTACTAAGTTAATCTCAGAACAACCATTATTGTCAGTAACAATAAATAAATAAGAACCCGATTCAAGTTGAGGTTGTGGTTGCACAGAAACTATTTGACTAGTAATAACATTTTGCCATTGGTAATTATATGGAGGTTCTCCACCAGAAACCACTGAACTTATTTCTGCTAAATCACCAAAACAAGAAGCACCATTTATAATTTCATTTGAAATCAATAATTGATTTGCTCCATCAACAACAATAGTCGAATCCCAAGCACACCCATTTCCATCAAGTATTTCTACAAAATAACTATTTTCTTCTAAAGAATCAAAACTAAAATCTGGACCGTCTGAAAATACTCCAGTAACATTCATGTTTTCTATTTGAGATAATCCATTAACTTCAAACACATCAGTAAAACTAGGCTCATCTAAATTAAATGTTACATCAACTTCGTATACCAAACCTCCAGAACTAATTAAAAAAAGAAATTCTTCGCCATTTACAAAACCATTATCTTGCCCTGGTTCTTCACCCCAAGGAGCTATTGAAATTGGAAAACCATTTGATTGATTAAAAGTTGTTGTACCACCACATTGAACACCATTAGCAGAAGTGTAAAAAACACCTATCAAATCTCCATCATTTAAATTTAAACCTGTTATTTCACTTATAGCTATAGAAGCATTTACACCTGTATTTATCCAATCAAAAGAGATATCAGATAGACCTATCGTTGTTGTTTCTTCTATTCCATTAAAAAATATTGTATAACTACCAGGTGAACCATCAATTGTAAAATTTGCAGTTGCTGTTTCACCAAAACAATTAATAGCATCTAGATCATAATCAACTAAAATTTGTTCAGGTTCTGATATGGTGAAAAAAGATGGAATTGAAATACAATTATCTGAATCAGTAATTACAATTGAGTAATCTCCGGGAGAAACTGTAGCGGATGGTGAAAAAATACCTAATGAAACATTATTTTCATCAAACCATTCATAAGAATATGGAGGAGAACCACCTGTAATTGACATAGAAAAGTCAACTGGTATATTAGTTTCTCCATAACAAACAGTTTCAACAGCAGGATAATTGATTGCTATTCCATCAGGATCAGAAATTGAAACATTAAAAGACTCTAAACATCCTAAATCATCAGTAACAGAAAATGTATAAAATCCACTTGAAATATTATTTGGATCTTCTCCATTATAATCAATTTCATAAGGAGGCACACCACCAGAAACATCAATAGTTAAGATAGTATTTTCACCATTACAACTAATTGAATCATAATTGTAAGTTACCTCAATGCTATCAGGATTATTAATATCAAATGAATCTGTGTAAATACAATTATTTTCATCTGTTATTGTAACTGAATAAGTACCAGGAGATAAATCAAATAAATCTTCATCATTACTAATAACATCTCCTAAAGGACCTATCCATTCATATATATAAGAACCTGTTCCTCCAGATAATTCTATATCAATATATCCATTTATTGCTCCACCACAAGTTGGATTTACTACATCTGAACTAATAAGTTCTATTTCAGTAGGTTGATTGATTATCAAAGTTGTAGATGAAATACATCCATTTTCAGCTTCTAATTCTATAGTATATTCCCCTGCTTGAGTAGTATAATAGAAATCATCATTAGACCCTAATATTGTTCCTATTTCAAAACTAGTTATAACAGTAAAACCACCTGGAGTAAAATAATCTACACCTTGGTTTAGATCATAAGATGGAATTAATTGATAAATATCACCTGATGTATCAAATAAATACCATATATATGGATCCCCATCTTCAAATCCATTATCCATAGCAAATTCTGTTTGCCAACCAGACAATGAAGCAAATGGGATTGTCCCATTAAATGTTGCAGCACCACCACATTCTAAATCTCCATTTACATTTTCATAAAATATACCTATAATATCACCTGGATTTATTATTCCATTAGCGTCAGAACAATCTGAATCATCACAACCAAAAATTACTATTGTATTATTAGAACCCGTTTCAGTATATTCAAAATCTTCTTCTGTTGTTATAGTTGGGCTTCCAGCAAGAACAGTTTCAATATAATCACCATTAACACTAACATCATAATTCATAATATTTCCTTCAATTCCTATACTAATAGTGCTTTCTTCTCCAAAACAAAGAATTTGAGTTGTGTTATAATTAATATTTATTTCTGCCGGTTGAGTCACTGATACTATAGTTGTTCCTGAACATCCAAGATCATCAATAACGGTAACCTTATAATTTGAAGCAGATAAATTTTCCAAAACACCATCATTATTTGGATCAAAAACAACACTTTCAGAATCATCTATTCCGTCTCCATCAGTATCAATTAATTGTTCCCAAAAAATTGTAAAAGGAGGAGTTCCTCCAAAAATAGAACTAAATACAACTTCAATAGAACCATCAGCTTCACCATAGCAACTAACATTATTTACAATTGTAAAGGGAATAATTGTTTCATCATCACAATCTATTATTGATACACATAATTGATCATCAAAGTAGCACGCATCTGGGTTATAAAAAATATTATTTACATCAGAACAACCACTAATAAGACAACAAGAACCATCATCTACATTAGCTTCTGAATTATAATTAAATGCATTAGAATTGGTACAACCTAAAACTTCAGTATTAATTTCAATACAAGAACCATTACTACAATTATATCCATTTGGACAAACTATGTTACAATCCCCACAATTATCAGGATCAGAAGAAAAATCAGGAAATAAACAAGTACCATCATCACAATCTGCATTTGGATTATAATTACATGCTGTTTGATCTGTACATCCACTAACACCGAATGTTACATTTATTGAATCAGTTAATTCACATTCACAATTAACTTCAAGTATATAATATCTTTCTATATTAGACGGCGCATCATTCCACATACCAGGATTTAATGCATTTGAAGAATAAACTTCAATATAATTTTCATTAAAACTACCATTAGGCTCGCCATCACTCCAATTTGAATAACCAAAATCTTCACCTGTCACCCATTCCCAATTACCTTCACTATTTTGATCACTCAATCCAATCCAGTAATTATTTGGAATATTATTACTAGCAATATTATAAATAAAATCATTTTCTTCTTCAGAAGTAATAGTTGCTAGATTTCCTTGGAAAACACCTTGACAAATTGTGTTTGCATCTTCCCAATTAGCAGTACTATTTGATATATAATAATTACTCCCTTCAAAAGAATCTAAATAAGTAAAACCTCCGATTTCCCCACCATCACAATTATTTCCAACTATTACACTATAAGTTCCTGATTCTGTTACAGTAATTGTGGAAGAGAGTTCACCATTAGACCATATATATGAGTCATAGCCTTCACCAGCATTTAATATTATTTGCTCATCACAGACTCCAAAAACATCTTCTCCTAAATCAACCTCTTCGATATATTCACATGAACCGTCATCATCTGTAGCATTTGAATCATAATTACATGCTAAAGAATCTGTACAACCTATTATTTCATCAACATCACAAATACCATCACCATCTGCATCAAAACAAATACATTCTCCTAATATACACTCATAACCATCTACACAATCTACAACTTCACACTCTAATTCATCACAAAGACCATCACCATCAAAATCATTAATACAATTTCCATCACAATCATAATATTCTTCTGCGTATTCACAAGAACCATCATCTTCTGTAGCGTCTGGATTATAATTACATGCTATCGAATCTGTACAACCAAATATATTTTCTTCTCCTTCACATTCAAGAGAATTTATTATTGTCATAGATAAAATGGATGCAAATCCATTATTTACCCAAACTGTTGAAAAAGGAGAAAGTGAATCTAAAATTACTGAAAGTTGATGTATTGTTCCATCTTCAGATAAAGCTAAAAATAACATTTCTCCGCCAGAAAGAAATCCGTCTATTTCTGTTGTAAACGAATCATCTCCAAATCCAGTGAGCGCATTAGTTTCACCCGTCCAAGTAATTGATGATGAACATATATATTGCCCATCTTCATTAAAATAAAATACACCTATTTGATCACCAATTTGCACATCAGTTATTACAGTACTTTGAATAGCAATAGTATTATTAGTTCCTGTAGATGGTGAATTTAAAAAAGTTATATCACAACTAAGCTCCAACCCTGCCATCTCACTAATCCATTGCTCAATTAAAGTCACTTCTTCTTCACTTAAATCATTAACACTTGGTGGCATTGATCCAGACGAAACTTCTTGCCAAAGTATACTTGAGGATGGATTTCCTTCTGCTATTACTGGGCCATTATTACTTCCTAGTAAAACATTATCTAAATTTGTTAAATCAAGACCTCCACTAGGGAAAGGACCTGAATGACATCCTATACAATTACTATTGAAAATAGGCTGAATTTCAGTTTCATAATTAACTTGAGCATATTCCAAGAGAGGAATTAAACAAAATAATAATATGTATAATTTATTTATCATTTTTTTATTTATCTTTTTATAACAATGTGCCCATTGTATTTTTTATCATATTCTTTCAATTCAAGAATATAATAATAAGTACCTATTTCTAATTGATTTCCATTCATTCCATTTCCATCCCAAAGCATAGAGCTATACTCACCTTCTCTTTCAAATACAGTTTGTCCCCATCTATTATAAACACGTAATAAAATCTGCGGTTCATATAACTCAATATTATAAATTTCCCAAAAATCATTAACCCCATCCATATTAGGTGTAAAAACAGAAGGAATAAATAAACAATTTATCCAATCATATACTTCATATTGGCAGTATTCATCTGAAATGTTAATTGTTGTTTCAGAGATACATCCGTTAGAATCAGAAACACCAACTAAATATTC
>CACAKI010000038.1 GCA_902533035.1 uncultured Bacteroidota bacterium
AGAATTTCAAAATATTTCAGGTGCTCCATATACAACTCTAGATATTGATTATCAACAAAATTTAAAAAAAACACAAGTATTTGATTTAATGCAAAGAATAGGTGGTATAGAAAACCCCAAAGAAAAAATGGATTCCTTTATACAATCTCCAAACATTTGGCATTATAGAAATAAAATGGATTATTCTTTTTCTTCAATTGGCTTTAATAGAAAAACAAAAGAAATTATCGATCAATTTTCATTAGGTTTTAAAAAAGTAAATACTTGGTGGATAGTTGAAGATTTAGTAAAGGATTCTGGACTATTTGATCAAAAATGGGAAAATTCAATCAAAGAAATTAAACAATATTGTATTTCCACTAATTTGCCAGCATGGAATATACCACAAAAAAAAGGATTTTTTAGAAATTTAATAGTTCGAAAAAGCATTGAGAATAATAATTTTTTAGTTGAACTCATGACCAGCTCGGAAAACATTAAAAATTTTGATTCTGAAAAATTTGCAAAAAAAATATTATCTATTCACCCTAACAGAATTAATGGAATAATACATACAATAAATGACAATATATCAGACAGGGTAGATTACGAAAAAACTAAATCCAATATTTTATTTGGGCATAAAATAATTGAAGAAAAAATATTAGGACTAAAATTTGAAATTAGTATGAATAGTTTTTTTCAAACCAATCCCAAAGCAGCTGAAAAATTATACTTAAAAGTTTGTGATTATATTTTTGAAAAAAAAATAAAAAAAGGGGCTATAATATTAGATTTATTTTGTGGCACAGGAACGATAACTCAAATCATTGCAAAAAAATACAAAGATCTTAAAATAATTGGCGTTGAGATTATACAAGATGCTATTCAAAATGCAACCAAAAGTGCAAAAAAAAATAAAATAAAAAATGTGTCGTTTTTTGAAGGTGATGTCGGAAAAGTTTTAGAGAAAAATCCTTCTTTTAAAAACAAAATAGAATGTGTTATTTTAGACCCCCCAAGGTCTGGAGTTTCAAAAAAAAGTTTAAAAAAAATTATTACACTAAATTCAAAAAGAATTATATATATATCTTGTGATCCTTCTACACAATCTAGAGATATTAATTTTTTAATAGAGTCTGGATACCAATTAATAAAATTTTCAATTATTGATCAATTTCCTCACACTTACCATATAGAAACAATTGCTTTATTAGAAAAATAACAAAACATCGTATATTTAAATTGAAAATGAAAACTATTTTAACAAACCAACAAATAGAAAATAAAATTCTCAGAATGAGCTTTGAGATTATTGAAAGTAATTTAGAAGAAAGATCGTTAGATTTAATTGGACTGGAAAAGAACGGATTTATTATTGCAGAAAAAATAGGAGAATGCATTAATAAAAACTCAAAGTTGAAAGTTAGGGTTATAAAAATGGAATTAGGGAAACAAAAAAAAACAGCGATTTTTTCTGAAAAAATAAATAAAAAAGCCGGAACTGTTATTTTAATTGATGATGTTTTAAAATCTGGAGAAACAATAATCTATGCAATAAAAGAAATTTTAAATTATAATGTTCGAAAACTAAAAACTGCTATTCTTATAAACAGAAATCATAATATATTTCCAGTTGGAGTAAATTATGTGGGATTAGAATTATCTACGACACTTGAAGATCATATAAACGTAATTTTGGAAAAAGAAAAAAGTGGAGCTTTTCTGAGTTAATTCAAAGACTTCAAAACCTTTATTAAAAAATCAAGTTGTTTATCATTGAAATTCAGATGCGTAACAAACCTAATGGTTTGTTTTCCAAATCTAGAATATAAAATGTGATTTTGATCTAACACTTTTAAAACATTAGAAATATATTCACTACGTAACTTAAAAATAACAATATTTGTTTCACAAGGATTAACAAATTCGACAAAATTAGAACCTAATAATGTTTCGTATATACATTTCGCTCTTTCATGATCATCTAATAACCTGTTAACATTATGTTCTAAAGCATAAATACCTGCTGCGGCTAAATACCCAACTTGCCTCATACCCCCTCCTAAAGTTTTCCTGACTCTTTTGGCATTATATATAAAATCCTCACTACCTAACAAAACAGACCCAATTGGAGCACCTAAACCTTTTGAAAGACAAATTGAAATAGAATCAAAAGCTTTTCCGTATTCAATAGGATTTTGATTAGTAGCCACTAACGCATTAAAAATCCTAGCTCCATCCAAATGTGTTCTCATGTTTTTTTCTCTACAAAAATCTGAAATTTCTAAAATAGAGTCCATTTCATAACAACTTCCCCCACCTTTATTACAAGTGTTTTCTAAAGCAACTAATTTTGTTCTAGGATAGTGAGGGTCATCAGGGTTAATAGAAGATTTTATTTGATTTAATGTAATTTTTCCAAAATCACCATTTATTAATTTAACAGACACCCCAGAATTTGAAGCTGCACCACCACCTTCATAATTATAAATATGTGATAAAGATTCACAAACAATCTGATCGCCTATTTTTGTATGCACTCTAATTGCAATCTGATTAGTCATGGTCCCAGATGGACAAAACAAACCTGATTCCATGCCAAAAATATTAGATAAGTTTTTTTCTAATTCCTTGACTGTAACATCTTCCTCCCAAACATCATCTCCAACATTAGCGCACATCATTTTTTCAAGCATTTCATTACAAGGAATTGTAATTGTGTCACTTCTTAAATCTATATTCATTTAATTCATCATTTATTTGGGTTAAAATTTCTTTATTTGAAAAAAAATCACACTCAATTATTATTTGACTTTTCAGGTAAAAACCTTCCCTTTGATTAAAATTATTAAAAAATTCATTTTTTGTTTTAAAGCTATCGAAAATAGGTCTTTTTTGATTAGAATTAATTAATAATTTATATAATTTTTTTGGATTTCTTTTTAGATATATAGTAATTCCGGAATTATTCATTAATTCAATATTATCGAAAAAACAAGGTGTCCCACCTCCAGTAGAAAGTATAATTTTTTTTTCTTTTTTAAGAATCATTTTTAATTCCAGATATTCTCTTTTTCTAAAATAATCTTCACCTTTATTAAAAAAAATATCACCAATAGATTTTTTTTCTTTTTTTTCTATCACAGCGTCTAAATCAATAAAATCAAGATCAAGTAATTTAGAAAGCTCTTTAGATAAAAAGCTTTTTCCACAACCCATATAACCTAAAAAAAATATATTCATATAATTTAAAAAGGTGAACCTGGTTCTTTAGACATGTGTTTAAACACAAGTTGATCTACCCATTTAGGGAAAAATTTATTTAAAAAAACCGTGACTCTTCCATTTCTAGTTAAAACTAAATGGTTTTTTCTTTTATTAATAGCTCTAGACATAAATAATGCCACTTTTTTTGAAGACATCATTTTTTTTTCTGTTCTTGGACTATCTCCTTGCTCAACACCATCAGCCTGTAAAGCTTTTTTTCTGATATTTGAATTAGTAAAGCCAGGACAAATAATTAATACATGTAGATTTTTATTTAAATTTTCTATTCTTAAAGCCTCTAAAAAACCTTGTAACGCAAACTTTGAGGCTGAATACGCTGTTCTTCCTGGCAAACCTTTATGTCCTGCTATAGAAGACACACCTACGACAGAACCTTTATTTTTTAATATATATGGTAAAGCGTGTTTCGTGCAATATACTGCACCCCAAAAATTCACCTTCATGACTTTTTCAAAAACAGATAAATTTAATTTTTCAAAAATTGACCTCATAGATATTCCAGCATTATTAATTAAAATATCAATTTGACCAAAATGAGAAATAGTTTTCTGAACCATATCATTACACTCTTTTTCTATAGAAACATCTGTAACAAAGAAAATAGAATTACCCCCATTTTGATTGATTTTATGAGTTGTTTCTCGTAATTTTTTTTCAGAACGTGCAGCCAACATTAATTTAGAACCTAGTTTTGCAAACTCAAAAGCACAAGATCTTCCTATACCAGAAGAAGCTCCTGTGATAATGACAACCTTTCCTTTCAAAACTTAAAAAATTAATAATTATATTGCAAATTATGAATATATCACCTATTTCTACTAAAAAGGATATAAAAGAATTTCACCAACTACCTTATATTGTTAACCAAAACAATAAAAAATGGATTCCACACATCAAACAAGAAGTAGAAAATATATTTCATCCAAAGAAAAATTTCTTTCATCAATATGGTGAAATAGAAAGGTTTATTGTTAGAGAAAATAAACAGCCTATTGGAAGAATCGCTGTTTTTTTTGATAGAAGAAAGTTTAACAAAGAACCTCAACCAACTGGAGGTGTTGGTTTTTTTGAATGTATTAATAATCAAGAATGCGCCAATTTACTTTTTGAAAAATCTTGTGAATGGCTTAAGAAAAAAAATGTAAAAGCTATGGACGGGCCTATTAACTTTGGGGAAAGGGATAGATACTGGGGATTGTTAATAGAGGGGTTTGAAAATCATACTGTCTATGGTCAAAATTATAATCCAAAGTATTATAAAAATTTATTTGAAAATTTTGGCTTTAAAAAATATTTCAACCAACATGTTTATTGTAAAGATTTATCGATCCCATATCCTGAAAAATTCTACGAAAGAGCCAATAGAATTATCACAAGAGAAAAAATTCATTTTCAACATATGAAAAATTATGATTTTAAAAAATACGGTGAATATTTTACAAAAATTTATAACGAAGCATGGCAAACTCATCATGGATTCAAAGAAATGAAAACAGAAAAAGCAGTTAAAATGTTTCAAAAAATGAAAAAAATTATAGACAAAAGATTAATATGGTTTGGTTTTTATGAAAAAACTCCAATTTGCTTCTTTATAGGGATACCAGATCCTAATCAATATTTCAAATTTATTAATGGAAATCTTAACACCATTGGTAAAATTAAATTTATGATTTATAAAACCATAAAATCACCCACTATATGTTCAGGTATGGTTTTTGGAGTAATTCCAAAATTTCAAAAATTAGGAATGGAATCTGCATTAGCAGATATAGTAACAAAAAATATATTAAAAGTTGGATATACTCACGTGATGCAAACATGGATTGGAGATTTTAATCCAAAAATGATAAAAATTTGTGAAAATTTTTTTGGAAGTGATATTCATCAAAAATTAACTACTTATAGATATCTTTTTGACAAAAAAGCAAAATTTATCCCACATCCTATTATATAAAAAAGATCGCACTTAGTATTGTTATTAATATTTTAGATTATATATTTGCACTCTTTGACCTGGTAGCTCAGTTGGTAGAGCATCTCCCTTTTAAGGAGAGGGTCCTGGGTTCGAGCCCCAGCCAGGTCACTGTCTAGCCCAAGTGCTGGAACTGGTAGACAGGCATGGTTGAGGGCCATGTGTCCATTTGGGCGTGCGGGTTCGACTCCCGCCTTGGGCACAGAATAAATTC
>CACAKI010000039.1 GCA_902533035.1 uncultured Bacteroidota bacterium
TTATAACTATAATATTTTAAATGCTGATGATTCGAATTTTTACTATGGACATAGATCATCAACTAATAGCAATCAGTCCACACAATCAAATCTACAGGGAACACCATATTCTAATAATAGAATAAAGTTAGATAATACTCCAAAAAATGAAAATCAAAACTTAAATTATAGCTATACAAACAAAGAAAAGAAAACAAATCAAAACTTAAATTATAGCTATACAAACAAAGAAAAGCCAAAAAGCAACACATCAAAAAATAATAGATTTAAAAAATTTTTAAATAACATTATTCAGGAAAATTCTAATAATAGTTCAAAATCAAATAATTATAATAGAAATAACAAATCAAATAATTATAATAGAAATAACAAATCAAATAATTATAATAGAAGTAATTATAATAACTCAACAAGATCAAACTCTAATTCTTCTAGAGGAGGAAGAAAACCTTAATATATATGAAAAAATTAATTTTTAGTTGTTGTTTATTCCTAATTAGCACACAGCTCTTATCACAAAATCACGTAGACGCCTTAAGATACTCGTATTTAGAAACATTAGGAACAGCTCGGTACTCAGCCCTTGCAGGGTCTTTTAACAGTTTAGGAGGAGATCTTTCTTCTATAAATCAAAATCCAGCTGGACTTGCTGTATACAGAACTGATGAAGTTGGTTTTACATTAGGGAATAATGTTACAAAAAATGAGTCTAAATACTTTAATAGCTCTTATCAAAGTGATCAATCTACATTTTATATACAAAACATGGGTTATATAAAAACGTTAAGACAAAATGAAAATAAATGGAATAGATTTTCTTTTGGATTAACTTATAATAGGTTAAAAGATTTTAATGAAGACCTTATTATTTTAGGTAATTCTAATGAATCAAGAATTAATAGTTTTTTAGATAATGCTCAGGGAATAAACTATGAAGACTTAAATCCATTTTCTGAGTATTTAGCATTTTCTACGTATTTAATTGACACATTAAATCAAATAAATATTTATGAAGGTGGAATTAACTCAAATCAAAATAACTTATCGCATGAAAATATAATAAAAAGATCCGGGTACATGGATGAAATTAGTTTCAGCATGTCTGGGGCATACAATGATTTATTATTTATTGGTTTCCAAGTTGGTTTTTTAGGAATCAACTATCACGAATTAAATACTTATAAAGAATTTGGATTTGAAACAAATAATAATTATGACTGGGGAGATATAGAACAATTTATTTACTCTCAAAATTTAAATGTTGTTGGGGGTGGAGTAAATTATAAATTAGGCTTTATTTTAAAACCATTGAAATTTCTTAGAGTAGGTGCAGCTTATCACTCTAAAACACATTTTCAAATTGAAGAAAATTGGGAAAGCAGCATGATAACATCATTTACCAATGAAAACATGGGAACAATTGACGATATTTCTCCATATGGATTTGGAAACTATACTTTAAAAACCCCCTCTAAAACTATTTCAAGTTTAGCTTTGATTGTTGGAAAAAAAGGTTTAATTAATGTAGAAGTAGAACAAATCGACTATAGTAGCTCTAAATTAGATGCTGATTATTATAATTTCTTAGAAGAAAATTCAAATATTTCAAGTTTTTATAGAAAAGTTACAAATATTCGAATGGGAACAGAATGGAGATTTGGAGATTTGAGTTTTAGAGCGGGATTAGGTATATATGAAAGTCCATTCTCATCAAATTCTATTGAATTAGACCCTGAAGAAAGAATCGTTCAAAGCTTTGGAATAGGATATAGATCAAATCAATATTTTTTTGATTGCGCAATAATGAACGCATATGAAAAACAAGAATACTATATGTTTAATGGATCCGCTGCAACAGAAATCTCAACATCAAAACAAAGCTTTATAGTATCAGTAGGATATAAATTTTAGAATACGTAATGAAAATTCTAAAATATCAAACTGCTTATTTGAAAGATTGTTTATCAATGTTCAAAACAAACACACCTACATTCTTTGCCAAAAATGAAATTTTCTTATTCCAGCGATATCTACTTGAAAAAAATATACATTATTATGTGTTACTTGAAAAAAATATTTTAATCGCATCTGGAGGATACGGCATTAACAAAAAACAAAAAACAATCGACTTAACATGGGGAATGGTAAATTCAAAATATCATAAAAAAGGATTTGGAACAAAGTTATTGAATTATAGAATTAAAAAAATTCTTGCAGATTTTCCCAAAACCAATATCACACTAAACACATCTCAAAAAACATTTAAATTTTATGAAAAGTTTGATTTTAAATTAGAAAAAATTACCAAAAACTATTATTATAATGGTTTACATAAATATGATATGAAAAAATCTGTATCCTAATTTATTCTTTATCACCTTTCGATGAAATAAAAATTCTTCCACAATGCTCACAAACAAGAATTTTTTTTCTATTTCTAACTTCTAATTCCTGCTGTGAAGTCACTTTATTAAAACAACCACCGCAAGCTCCACGATTTATTTCCACTACAGCTAGACCATTCCTGGAATTAGATCTAATTCTTTCATATGCAAATAATAATCTTTCTTCTACTTCTTTTTTAATTTTTACTTTTTTTCTATCTAATTTTTGCTCATCTTTTTCAGTCTTTTTTATTATATCTTCTAATTCAGACTTTTTTTGTTTTAAAGTTGCTTTTCTTTCTTTTATTCTACTTTTTGTACCTGAAACATTACTTTTTTGATCGTCAATAAAATGTTCAGCTTCTCTTATTTTTTTGTCAGCAAGTTCTATTTCCAATTTTTGATATTCTAACTCCTTATTAATAGCATCAAACTCTCTGTTATTTCTAACTTTCATTTGATCTTTTTCATACTTTTTTATTAATAAGTCCGCTTCTTTCTTAACTTCATTTTGCTTACTTATATTTTCTTTTTTTTCATCTACTTCATTTTGGAAGTTTTCAAGCCTTGTAGTTAAACCTTCCACTTCATCTTCTAAATCTTGCACTTCTAAAGGAAGTTCTCCTCTTAAAATTTTTATTTCATCAATAGAAGAGTCTATACTCTGCAACATACTTAATTGTTCTAATTTTTCTGATATTGACAATTCTTTTTTATCTGTTTTTTTAGTTGTCATAATTTAATAATAACTTATAGGATTAGTATTAATTTGTGTTAAAATGATCGCTAATTTAGGAAATTTTTTCTTTAGTATTTCAGAAATCAAATTCGGGACAAATTGTTCTGATTCATAATGACCTATATCAACAGCTATTATTTTGTTATCCACCTCGAAGAAATCATGATATTTAAAATCCGAAGTTATATATATATCTGCTTTCTGAAAAATAGCCTCATTAATTAGAAAAACTCCCGAACCGCCACAAAAAGCTATTTTTTTTACTTTAGTTTTATTTGAAAATTTTGTGTGTTTTAAAACTTGACATGGTATGATTTTTTTTAATAATTTAAAAAATGAAATAACATCCATCTCTTTATTTAAATCGCCAATAACTCCAGAACCTATTGTTGTGTCCTTATTTGCTAATCTTATTAATTCATAAGCAACTTCCTCATAAGGATGAATCTCAAAAAGCTTGCTCATCACTTGTTTCTCTAAATAAGTTGGAAAAATCAACTCTAACCTATTTTCATCTTGGAAAGATCTTTTATTTTTAGATCCTATATAAGGATTAGCATTTTCTAGAGGTCGAAAGCTACCTAGACCTTGCGAAATAAATGAACATTGATCATATTTAGACCCTACTTTTCCCGCGCCTACATTAAATAAAGCATCCTCTACTTTTTTTATATCTTTTTTAGGACAATAAGTAATTAACTGTGTTAAAGTATTTTCTTTTTTCTTTAAAATTTTTGAGTTTAACAAACCTAACTTGTTTGACAGAATAAATGACACTCCTCCATCAATATTATCTAAATTAGTATGCATTGAATAAATAGCAATATCATTTTTTATTGCTTTGTATATAACTCGCTCATTATAATTTGAGTTAGTTATTTTTTTTATAGAATTAAATATTATAGGATGGTGTGAAATAATCAAATTACATTTTCCACTTATTGCTTCCTCAATAATTTCTTCCGTACAGTCCAAACATGTTAATACAGATGTGATATTCATATTTTTATCTCCTACTAATAATCCACTATTATCATAACTCTCTTGATATGAGAGTGGAGCTACAATTTCTAAATATTCAATTATTTCTAGTAACTTCATAAATTCAATTCTTATGTTTGATATGCAAAAATAAGTTATTTAATCTTTCGTTTCTATTTTTATAAAAAAATGCAAGTGATAAAAATGTTTTTTTACCCTATTTTATTCTTAATACAGATAATGTATTTCATAATACTTTCATTAAGAAACATTCTATATAATTATAAATTATTACCAATAACTAAGTTCAAAATAAGCATAATTAGCGTGGGAAGTTTAAAATTTGGTGGCGCTGGAAAAACTCCACTGGTAGAATATCTAATAAAAGAATTTGGTCATAAAAAAATAGCAGTTTTAAGTAGAGGTTATAAAAGAAAAACCAAAGGATTTTTAATTGCTTCTAAAAAACATAATTCTTTTGATATTGGAGATGAAGTTTCTCAAATATTACATAAATATCCTAATTTATTAATTGCAGTCAGTGAAAACAGAGTGTCTGGAGTTCAAAATTTGATCACACAAAACAGGAATATAAAAACAATTATATTGGATGATGCTCACCAACATAGAAAAATAGCCAAAGATTTAAATATCCTAGTAACTGAATATGAAGAATTATACTCCACAGATAAATTATTCCCCTTAGGAAATTTGCGAGATAATAAAAAAGAAGCAAAAAGAGCAAATATTATTGTTGTTACAAAATGTCCAGAAAAAATTTCTTCAAACAAAAAAAAAGAAATAAAAAAAAGTCTTTTTATCAAAGAAGATCAAAAAATATTTTTCTCTTACATCAAATACCACCCATTAACCAACTACTCTGTTTCTAAGCTCTTTAGACCCTTTTGGTCTAACAGATATGTTTGCATCACATCTTAAACTACCTTCTTCCATGTTCCCATCACAGATGTCTAAATATCTTACAATTTTTCTTATTTCATGTAAATAATCATACGCCTCTTTTGATGATCTTAAGTCAGGTTCTGATACAATTTCAAGTAATGGAACTCCTGCTCTATTTAAATCAATTAATGAATTGAAAGGGTCTAAATCATGAATACTTTTTCCAGCATCTTCCTCCATGTGGATTCTAGTTAACTTTATTGTATGTAAATCACCTTTTTGATTATACATTTCAACACATCCACCTGTGCAAACAGGAGTTTTATCTTGTGTTATTTGATAACCTTTAGGTAAGTCAGTATAATAATAATTTTTTCG
>CACAKI010000040.1 GCA_902533035.1 uncultured Bacteroidota bacterium
GGCACTATTTATAATGCATCTCATTTATTTGGTTTTTTCTCTGTCTTTAATAGTGATGCAATTAATGATATTAATCTTATTAAAGGTAGCATGCCTGCAAATTATGGAGGGAGATTATCCTCTGTGTTGGATATTAACATGAAGGATGGAAATAAAAAAAGATTTTCTGGAACGGGGGGAATTGGATTAATTTCATCTAAATTAACATTAGAGGGTCCAATCAAAAAAGACACCTCTTCTTTTATTTTATCTGGAAGGAGAACATACATAGATATTCTTACCAAACCTTATTTAGACACAACTGAATATGCAGGAAATGGTTATTATTTTTATGACTTAACTGCCAAATTTAATTATAAATTTTCTGATAAAAATCAAATTTTCTTAAGTGGTTATTTTGGAAAAGATGTATTTACTTTTAATAGTCCCGATTGGGGATTGAATATGAAAATTCCTTGGGGAAATTCCACAGGATCTATTAGATGGAACCATGTTTTTTCTAATAAATTATTCATGAATACATCTTTAATTTTTAGTAATTACAAATTTGAATTTAGTGCCATTCAAGATGTTCAGGGTGCTTCAATTTATGAATCAAGATTATATTCAGGAATTAAAGACTGGAATTTAAAACAAGATTTTAATTATTATTTAAACCCAAGGCACACCTTAAAATTTGGAATAAACAATACTTATCACGTATTTTCTCCATCAAATTTTGATGCAGCATTAGATACTATAGACATTTCTACGAATGATATTAGATACTATGCTCATGAAGGAGCCATATATATAAATGATGAATTTAATCTAAATGAAAAAATTTTAATTAATGGTGGTGTAAGATTATCTACATTTACTCATTTTGGACCTTTTGATAGATATCTAAAGGATAACTCCGGAAATCTCGGGTCTCTATCAACAGACACCACTATTACTTATAATGCATGGGAACCTATAAAATCTTATTTTGGGTTTGAACCTAGAATTTCTTCTAGATTTTTAATCAATGAATGGTCTTCATTGAAAATTGGATTTAATCAAAATTACCAATATATACACTTAACTTCTTTATCTGCATCTTCACTACCTACTGATGTATGGATACCAAGCTCTTCAATTATTAAACCACTAATAGGTAGGCAATATTCAATTGGTTACTACAGAAACTTTAATAAAAATAAATATGAAATGTCATTAGAGGGGTATTATAAAAACATGGAAAATTTAATTGAATACAAAGAAAATTATATTCCTGGAACTAGTGTTGGCACTGATAATGTTGATAATAATTTAGTAAGTGGTAATGGAAATTCATATGGTTTTGAATTATTTTTATCTAAAAAAACTGGAAACTTAAGTGGTTGGCTAGGCTATACTTGGTCTAAAACAACAAGAAAATTTAATGACTTGAATAATGGTTTAGAATTTTACTCAAAATATGACCGAACTCATGATATTTCATTTGTTGCAAATTATCAAATTAGTAAACGATTAAATTTTTCAACGGTATTTATTTTTGCAACAGGAAATACTTTAACTCTTCCTGAAAATGCTTTTTTAATTGATGGAGATCTAATTATTGAATGGGGAGAACGAAATAATTATAGAATGGATCCTTACCATAGATTAGATGTCGCTTTGACATTAGATGGAAAAGAAAAAAGAAATTATAAATCAAGTTGGTCTTTATCTATTTACAATGTATATAATAGACAGAATCCATATTTTATTTATTTTGACATCAATGATGACAACTTTGGTCTTACAGCTAAACAAGTCTCTTTATTTCCAATAATTCCTTCTATATCATGGAATTTTAAATTTTAACTATGAAAAATATATATTTTATTATTTCAATCTTATTTCTTACTTGTACTAAAGAAGTAACATTCGATATACCAATTAATACAAACAATATCGTAGTTAATGGTTTTATTGAAAAAGGAGATAACGCAAAAATATTATTAACTAAAAGTGTAAATCCATTTAATTTTAATGGAGATATAAATGATATCTTGAATAATTTTATAAATGATGCTACAATTATAGTAGAAGAAAAACTGTCTAATCAAACTGACACCATTTATTCTACAACTCCTGCTAATACTGACACTTGGTTTTATAATTACAAAGGAAACAATATTATTGGTGAAGAAGGTAAAAGTTATCACTTGAAAATATTAATTAATGGTGACACCATTACATCTAAAACTACTATTCCTAATTCTTCTTTTATTGAAAATATAGAATGTGTATATCGTCAAACTGATTCCACATATTGTTATTTCCTTGCGACCTATACAGACCCTGATACATTAGGAAATTGTATTAGTCTTTTTACTAAAATTTTAAATTCTGAATATATTCAAGATCCTTTAGACTTAAACTTTGACAATGATAATTATAGCGCTCCATTTTTCAAAAGAGTCTTAGATAATAATGGTAATTATACAGATGAATATACTAATGGAATAACTTTTACTTTTCCAATTTATAACGGAGTCCCAGAATGGTGGGAAGATTGGGAGGCAAGTGAAGTAGATACATATAGTGGTCCTACAATTGGTTTTTGGGATGTTAACCCAAACCAAAAAGTAGTAATAAAAATGTCATATATGGACATAATTAGTTGGAATTTTTGGGCCTCAATGATTAATAATAACAGTCCTGGAATATTTGGAACCCCATCAAATGTTCAGAGTAATATTAATGGCGGAACAGGTATTTGGTACGGAACATCATCAGTATTTGATACAATTATCACATCTCCATAAAAGTTTGGCACGGTATTTGTTTACTATATAAGTACAAAATGGGGTATAACTAGTTTATTATTAAACCTCCCGGTTAAAATAATAAACAATAAAAAAGCTAAGATTCTCAAATCTTGGCTTTTTTTATTTATTAAATTATAATTTATATTTATAATTTGGTCTATAGCTTAATGAGGGTTTTGACTTTTTAAATAAACCACCTTCTATACTACCGTTAAATAAATGTTCTTTTGGGTTTTCTAAACTTTCTTTCACTGAAACTAAAAACCCAACTGATTCTTTACCATCAATTATTCTATGATCATAAGAAAGAGCAATATACATAATTGGTCTTGGTGCAATTTTTCCATTAACAACGACTGGTCTTTCAACAATATTATGCATACCTAATATTGCTGATTGAGGAGGGTTGAGAATTGGGGTTGATAACATTGAACCAAATACTCCTCCATTAGTAATAGTGAATGTACCACCTAACATATCATCAATAGATATTTTACCATTTCTTGCTTTTTCAGCAAGTCTAACTATTTCTTTTTCAACACCAGCAAAATCTAAATCTTCTACATTTCTAACAACTGGGGCCATTAATCCCTTAGGAGTACTAACCGCAATTGAAATATCTTGATATTCATAATGAACTATCTCATCTCCATCTATCATTGAATTAATATCAGGAAAATCTTGCAAGGCTTTAACAACAGCTTTTGTAAAAAAAGACATAAAACCAAGCTTAACACCATACTTTTTATGAAATTTATCTTTATATTTTTTTCGAATCTTATTGATCTCTGACATATCAACCTCATTAAAGGTTGTAAGCATTGCTGTTTCATTTTTAACACTAACTAATCTATTAGCTAATTTTCTCCTAAGGCTACTTAACTTTTTTCTATTGGAATTTCTTTTTCCCGGACCATTACCCATAGAAACAGAAGCCCTTAAAACATCTTGCTTGGTAATTCTACCATTTTTTCCTGTTCCTTTTATGTTTTCTATCCCTGACTCACGAATCATTTTTTTAGCAGCAGGTGAAGGTTCATTTACTAAATTACTTGGAGGGGTTTTTACCAATAACTTTTTATTAACCTCTTTATTTAATGTCTTCCCTTTTTCTTCTGAAACTTTAGAAATATCTATTTTACAAATTACAGAATCTACAGCTATCATTTCGCCAGAATGCACTAAAATATCAATTACACCTGAAGCCTCGGCATTAATAGTCAAAGTGGCCTTATCTGAATCTATTTCACATATTTCTTGATCTTTTTCAACGTAATCTCCTGAATCAACTAACCAATTAGCAATTTCAACTTCTGTAATTGATTCACCAGGACTAGGAACTTTTATTTCTATCATTTTTAATTTATAATATTTTAATCAAACACTGTTTTTAATATTAATTCTTGTCTTTTATTATAAGCCTTAGTAGAGCCACTTGCAGGAGAAGCAGTTGCTTTTCTAGAAACTAATTTAATATTACATTCCTTTTTGAAATTTTGATAAATAAAAGACCAAGCACCCATGTTTTTTGGTTCTTCTTGAACCCAAATATACTCTTTTGCTTTATTATATTTTTTTAAAATCACATCTATTTTTCTCTTAGGAAATGGATAAAGTTGCTCTAACCTAATTAAACAAACATCTTTATTTTTAATGTCTTCTTTTTTCTTTTTTAAATCATAATAAATTTTTCCTGTCATAAAAACAAGCTTTCTTATAGAGCTACTACTAATATTTCTTTGTTCTTCAATAACCTCTTGAAATGAAACATTATAAAAATCTTCAGATGAAGATATACAATCGGGATGTCTTAATAAACTCTTCGGAGAAAATAAAATTAGAGGTTTTTTGAATTTTCTTTTCATTTGTCTCCTTAACATATGAAATAAATTTGCCGGTGTAGTACAATTAATAATTTGCATATTATATTGCGCACAAAGTTGTAGATACCTTTCCATTCTTGCACTAGAGTGCTCCGGTCCCTGACCTTCATATCCATGAGGTAAATAAAGTGTTAAACCACTTTGTATACTCCACTTCTCTTCAGCTGAAGAAATATATTGATCTAAAATAATTTGTGCTCCATTACTAAAATCACCAAACTGGGCTTCCCAAATAACTAATTGATTTGGGTCAACTAATGAATACCCATAATCAAACCCTAAAACTGCATATTCTGATAAAAATGAATTATATATTTTTAAACTACCATCTCTATCTTTAATAGAATCTAAAACATTGATTTGCGTTTCACTATTTACTGTTTTAACTATTGCATGACGATGAGAAAAAGTCCCCCTTTCCACATCTTGTCCGGATATTCTAATATTAAAACCTTCTTTTAATAAAGATCCATAAGCAAGTAGCTCTGCCATGCCCCAATCAATTTTA
>CACAKI010000041.1 GCA_902533035.1 uncultured Bacteroidota bacterium
AAAAAAGCCCCTCTTTTTAGAGGGGCTTTTGTAACACAAAAACACAAATTTAATTTACATTTTGTTTTCAGTTTTTTCATGCCAGTTTTTAAAAACATGTTTTTTTAATAACATAAACATGATGTAAATAAGTATAATTCCAACAAATAACCCAACTACAATTTCACCCCCATCTCTAAATTCACTTAAAAGAATTAGCGAGAAGTAAACTGATAATCCAAAGGCAACAGTAAATACAAGCATAGGGTTTAATATACTTAATGCTATTCTTAATAAGTAAGAGTAAATATCTCTAACTGCATAAGCAGCAATTAATACAACTAGACCGAAAGCCACAAACCCTAAAGCTTCTACTAAATTATCAGAAAAATAATCATAATTTGATAATATATGAACAGGCCCTTCTGTATACCCGTCAATTAAAGCAGTCCCTAATCTTTGTAAAGGAACATATGTCATTGATCCTAATAGAGTAGCGAAAAATGATAAAGTTCCCATCATAACCGCCCCGATTGTCGCCAATTCTCCAGTTACAATGATACTCGCGGGCACATATTCTTTAAATAAAAAACTCAATATTGAGTCATAAGGTTTTCCTTCTAATTGGAAAGCTCGTTTTCTCACAAGACTATATGAATACCAAGATAAAAATAAAGCGATTGGAAGACCAATAATAAATCCAATAATTCCAGTAAATTTTTGAAATCCTTCCACATTTCCAAGTGCTTTAAAATAACCACTATCTCCAAACATTCCTTGAAAAGAAAACCAGATACCTCCAAATAATAAAACAAAGCTTAGAATGTGAAACAAGAAAACAATTAGTTTTTTAAAAACTAGACCATTATCTAAAGTTTTTGTCAATGACACAACTAGTTTGTCATAGCGTTTATCAAACCAATTTAGATTAATAAAGGGGAAATTTTTTTCCATTTTTTTAAAATTTAATTACACCTACTCTTAAGGATTTTCGGACTACTCCCTACATATAATTATGTCTTATATAGTGAGTAATATTACAATTTTTCATGTTTTTAAACAAATAAAACTCTCTGAATTAGAGAGTTTTATAAGAGTGGTACCACCAGGAATCGAACCAGGGACACAAGGATTTTCAGTCCTTTGCTCTACCAACTGAGCTATGGTACCATTAAAATGTTTCCAAATATATAACATTATTTAGAATAAATAATATAGTATGATTTCATAAATTTAGTGTAAATAATATTTTTTAATCTTATGCGATTGATTATTGATATAGGTAATACAAATGTTAAACTAGGGTTATTTGATAATAACAACTTGGTTAAAAAAACAACATGTGATCTGAATAATAAACAGAAATTAAAAACTATTTTGCTAGATCACTCAAAATTAGAATATATATTTTTTTGTGGTTCAAATAATAAATTAAAAAGATATATTCAAAATATAATCAAGCCCACTAACGTTATACTAATTGAATGGAAGAAGATAAAAAAAAATATAATTAATATTCAGTATGATAATGTAGATAGCCTAGGTTTTGATAGATTGGGAGTGTCAGTGGGGGCAAATTTTTTGTATCCAGAATATAAAAATCATTTAATAATAGACGTGGGCTCATGTATTACTTATGATATTGTATTAAATAAAAATTATCAAGGAGGGCAAATTAGTCCAGGAATAAATATGAGATTAAAATCACTTAAATTTTTTACTAAAAGTTTGCCAGAATTAGAATTTTCAAAACCTAATACTTTATTAGGAAACTCTACGGTTGACAGCATACAGTCTGGTGTTTTTTTTGGCATTCTTGATGAGCTTCTCTCCAGAATTAATTTTTATAAAAAACAAATATCTAATTTAAATGTTATTATAACAGGTGGGAGTGCAATACATTTTAAAAAAAATATTAAAAATGTAACTTTTGATGATGACTTATTAATGAAAGGTTTAAATTTGCTTCTAGAAAATCATGTTAAGAAATAAGATATATATATTATTCATTACATTTCCACTTATTGTGTTTTCGCAAGTTAACACTACCTCCCCGTATTCATTTTATGGTATAGGTAATATACAGAACACAGGTCTTTCGCAAAATATTTTTATGGGAGGAATAGCTAATGCTTTTCATGATTCAGAAAATTTAAATTTTTATAATCCTGCTAGTTATTCATTTTTAAATTTGACTTCTGTTGAGCTAGCCTTTCAGCTAAGTACATATAATATGCAACAAGGAAATTTAAGCAAAACAGATTTTCTTAGTAATATCATTGGTATAGGCTTAGGTTTTCCTTTATCTAAAAATGCATCAATTGCATTAGGGTTTAGACCATATAGTGCCATAGGTTATGAAATTGGTTATACTGACACACAGGGTTTAAATGAATTAAGTTTAGGTGAGTTATCATATAGTTTTTCAGGAAATGGAGGGTTAAATAAGGCTATTTTTGGAGGTTCTTATAAATTTGAATTTAATAGAGGTTTAATTATTTCGACAGGCTTTAATTTAAATTATTTTTTTGGCACAATCTCTAGAACTAATTCAATTGAAATTGATACAATTGGATTTAATAATTACAGAGAAATATCTTCTGTAATGGTTCGAGATTTTCAATTTGATTATGGATTAATGATTGATCAAAAACTAAAGGACAAAAATGTGTGTTTGGGAATAATGTATTCCCCGTTAACTCAACTTAAATCAACAGATAATATATTTTCATACACATATACTTTATCAGGACAATATGAGTATTTTGGCGACACCATTCAAAATAGTCATGAACAGCAAGGTTTTATGGATTTTCCATCATCTCTAAGTCTAGGAGTGAGTCTTTATAAAACAAACAATTGGCTTGTTTCTTTTGATTATAATTATACTAATTGGGAAAAATATAAGTTATTTAATGTAGGTACAGATTATATAGAAAATATAAATGAATTTATCATTGGAGGGTATTTCACACCTAAATTAGATGATATTCATAATTATTGGAATAGAATACAATATAGATTGGGAATATCATATTCCTCTGGATATTTAAATTTAAATTCTTTTGAATCATTTCAAAATAATATTGGGTTATTAAAAGATTACAAAATATCACTAGGTCTAGGAATGCCAATACCAAAAAACAAGAGTGAATTTAATTTTGGAATTCAATTTGGTTATCGAGGTTCTAGTGAAAGTATTTTAATTAGTGAAAAATATCTTAATTTCATATTTTCAATGACATTTAATGATAAATGGTTTAAAAAACGAAAAATCCAATAATAATGAAAGCAATAAAATACATTTCAATAATATTAATTTTACATGGTACATTATTAAAATCACAATGTTTGCAGGATTTAGAATATGGTTGTGATACAATAAAAACAAATAATAATCTAAGTAACTATACAGAGTATTATAAGCAGAAGAGCTTTAATGATGCATATGAACCGTGGAAATGGTTAATAGAGAATGCTCCTAAAAGAACTAAAAATTTATATTTACATGGCCCAAAGATTGTTAGAGCTATAATTGAAAAAACAGAAAATGAAGTAGAAAGAGAAAAATTAATAGATTTATTAATTAGTATTTATGATGCTAGAAATAAACACTATCCAGGAAAAGAAGGGTATGTTTTAGCATTAAAAGGAAAAGACATGTATAAGTATCGTTCAAATAATATTTCAGATTTAAATAAATGTCGTTTAGTCTTACAAGAATCCTTTCAAATTGATGGCTTAAATAGCACAGCTACAACTATAAATTATTATTTTAATGCATCATTAAAGTTATTTCAAAAAGAACAACTTAATAAGCAAGATTTAATGACGTTGTTTTCTGATGTTTCAGAAGTAGTTGATTATAGAGAGGCTAGTATTTCACAAGAAATATTTCAATTAACTTCTGATACTACAAAAACATTATCATCTAAAGAGCAAAAAGCTTTATCTAAGTTAGAATCTGAGTTAAATCGTATTGAAAAAGCAAAAAAAAGTGTAAATAAAAATTTTGAAACAATAATCACAAGTTGCGAACAATTAGTTGCTTTATATGAAGGTTTTAATAGATTTGAAATTAAACAAGATTGGAATAAAAAAACAAACAAGTATGACAAAACATATATTGATTTTCGAAGTGATGATGATTCTGAAAAGGATTTAAAGTGGCTTAATCGAACAGCGGAGATTTTTATTAAAAAAGATTGTGTGGAGAGTGAGTTTTATTTAGCTGTAGTAACTTTATTACATGAAATGAACCCAACTCCCGAATCTGCTTTTAAAATGGGAAAAAGAAAATATGCAAAGAAAAAATATTCTGATGCTATAATTTATTTTAAAGAAGCATTTGATAAAGAATCTTTTGATAATATCAAAAAATCTAAATATGCGTATTATACAGCTGCCGCGTATGCTTTAGTTGGTAATAATTCAAATGCTAGGAGTTATGCTTTGAAAGCCGCTAACTTGCGAAAAAATTGGGGTGATCCATATATTTTAATTGGAAAATTATATGCTAAAACTGCTTCACAATGCGGAACAGACCCTGCTTCAAAAAAGGCGGGCTATTGGGCTGCAATAGAAAAATTTCAATTAGCCAAAAGAATTGATAAAAGTTGTGAAAAAGAAGCAAACACTCAAATATCTCAATGTAATAAACGGGTTCCTACTAAAAGTGTTTGGAGAGATAATGTGACTAATCCAGATTCTAAATCATACAAAATAAACTGTTGGTATACTGAAACAGTAAAAGTAAAATTTTGAGAGGGATCTTTATTTTTTTGTCTTTTTTATCCTTTTCTTGTTTGAAAACAAATATTAATTATGATTTTTTAAATCAGGAAACTGAGAGTTTTGAAAAAGGAAAAAATTTAAAAATGTCATATTTTTCAAATGGGGATAGACGATTTATATTAGAAACAAAAAACTTAGAATCATTTGAGACTTATTTTTTTGTTGAAAAAAGAAATTTAGGAACATGTATAACTGATTCAGTTCTTTTGGATTTTGATTTTCAAAATCTTAATAAAGATTCCTTGAAAAATATTTCAGTTTTTTCA
>CACAKI010000042.1 GCA_902533035.1 uncultured Bacteroidota bacterium
AAACACTTGACGCTGGAACATACTACTTGGTTATAGATATGTGGATAGATACTTGGACAGGCCTTTCTGGTGAATGGGAATTGAATATTACTGCTGATAGCAATATTTCTTCATCAACTATTGCAAACGCAGGAGAGGATCAAGAAATATGTGAAAATTCAACAATTTTATCTGCAAATAACCCCGAAGAAGATGAAATTGGTCAATGGAGTATAATTAGTGGATCCGGAACATTTACTGAATCGAATAACCCTTTATCAGAAATAACTAATTTATCAATTGGTGAAAATATTTTACAATGGAGTATAATTGGAGAATGTGGAGAATCAATAGATCAAATAATTATAAATGTTGTTGATGGAGTACCTATAATTGATGTACCAGATGTTGTATATTGTTTACAATCTATTCCGTTGAATGGAAGTGTGGAAGGAGATGGAATATGGACAGTAGAACCATCAACAAATATAATCATAGAAGATCCCAATAATCAAAACACATTAGCTACACCAACAGCTTATGGATTGTATACTTTTACTTTTGAAGGTTGTAACGGATCTGTTTCTCAAGAAGTTATGGTAAGTACATCAACTCCTTCTATTACAAATTTTCCTGATGAAGTATTTTGTCTCTCTGCATTTAATTTAGAAGCTGAAGTTGACGGGGATCCTGGATATTGGGGATATGAAGGCCCTGGATCTCTAACATTTAGCAATCCCACTTCATTATCTACAACAGCAACACCAGATGAATATGGTGTATATACTATAACTTATTATGGATGTGGAACTTCGACAAGTGTGTATATTAATGTACAAGGTGTTTCTCCACAAATAGTATCGGCTCCAGAAGAACCAATATTTTGTAACTTTAATGCAGATTTAGAAGCATTTGTAGTAGGAGATCCCGAAGGTTGGACTGGAATGGGTCCTGGTTCTGTTACTTTTTCTTCACAAAGCACTTCTACAACAGCAACTGTAAGTGATTATGGACTGTATGAATTTATATTTAATGGTTGTAATGAATCTGCCTCCGTTTTTGTGGACTTTTCTCCATCGATACCAACCATAGAACACCAAGATACTATTTTTTGTGATTTAGAAACAGTGTTGATTGCTAATGGAGAAGGTAATCCTGAAGGATGGAGTGTGTTTAGCTCTCCAACAGGCTCCAGTATAAATTTTAGTAACGAAAACAATTATACAACAAATGTAACAGTTAATGAATATGGAACTTATCAATTTCAATTTTCAGGCTGTGGTGATTCTGCTGTTACTTCAGTTACATTTGCACCAGAAGCTCCTTATTTAATATCACCAGACCATCAAGATTGTGTTCTAGAAGCAGAATTAATAGCTTATACAGCCGATGAAAATAGTGGCCCTTGGACTCAAATAGGAGGCGAAAATGGAGTTCAAATAGAAAATAGTTGGTCTCCTTCAACTATAATTACTGTCCCAGATTACGGAGTATATCAATTTGAATATGAGGCTTGTGATACAACTGCAATAATTAGTGTTGGATTTTCTTGTGGATTAGTAATACCTAATACAATAACACCAAACGGAGATGGAAACAATGATGTATTCTTTATTCCAAATATGAATCAAGAAATATATTCCTCTAGTCTATTAACAATTATAAACCGTTGGGGCAATGAAGTTTATTCCGTAGTGAATTATGGTCTTAATGAAAATTGGTGGGATGGAAAAACAAAATATAAAGGAGAAGAATTAAAAACAGGTGTATATTATTATATTCTTGATGTTTTTAATGTTATACATAATCAAAAAGAAAGTTACTCTGGAAATGTAACGATTTTCAATGATGACTAAAATATTTTTACTACTTTTTATTAGTTTAATAAATATTATCCAAGGACAAAATTTATTAATTCAAAATGGTTCATTTGAAGGACCAATTGCGGCTGCAGTAACGCCCCCTGGATGGAATGAATGTATGCCGACCCAATCACCAGACACTCAACCTGGTTTTTGGGGCGTTGATATGCCAGCATCTGAAGGAAATACTTATTTAGGATTAGTACATAATGTGCCAATAAATTACGCTGAAGGAGCCTCTCAAGAACTAATAGAATCTATGGAAGCAGGAGTAGAATATAATTGTTCAATTGACTTAGCAGGGCATTTAGCTGATGAATCTAACGCACCTGTTGAATTAATTATTTGGGGTGGTTTTGGTGACTGTTCTCAAAACGAATTGCTTTGGAATTCAGGTGACGTACCTGATTTTGTGTGGACAACATACTCTGTTGAATTTACACCTAATGCAAATTATAGCCATATTTTATTACAAATTAATGCTTTAACTGAAACCTCTACATATATTCTCGTTGACAACTTTTTATGTGAAGAAATATGTCCAGAACCTGTTGCAGAAGCAGGAGAAAATCAAAATTTAACATGTAATGATTTTATAAATTTATCTGCTAACACACCCACTAATTCTGAAGAAGGTGGAGAAATGACTGGAGAATGGAGTATAATAAGTGGGAATGGAAATTTTAGCGACATAAATGACCCAAACACATTAGTGTCAAACTTATCTGAAGGAGAAAATATTTTTGAATGGACATTAATAAATAATTGTGGGAATTCTAGCGACCAAGTAATAATAAATTATAATCAAGAATATAATTTTGAAATACCAAATCAAGTATATTGTTTATCTAGTTTTGAATTATTATCTTCTGTGGAAGGAACTTGGATTGTAGATGATCCATTAAACATGGATATTGAAAATACTAATAATTCAAACACAGTCGCAACACCATTAAGTTACGGAACATTTTTATTTAGTTTTGAATCTTGTGGAAATATTGTATTCGCTCAACAAGTAGATGTTCTTGGTTCATATCCAATTATAACAGGAAATATTGAATCAAGCTGTTTAGAGCCAATTTCACTCAATGTAAACATCTTAGGAGATCCTGGATATTGGGATTATGAAGGTCCAGGAGAAGCTGTATTTGATAATATATTATCCCCTAATCCAACAATTTACGTTGACACTTATGGAACATATATTTTTACATATTACGGATGTGGTCTAAGCAATAGCATTACAGTTACTTTTAATCCTGAAAACCCAATAATATCACATCAGCCAACTATTTATTGTGCATTTGAAACAGTATTAACTGTAAATAGTGATAATCCAATAGGTTGGACATTTATAAACGGGCCGGTAAATAGTTCAGTTGAAATAAGTAGTCCGGAATCTGTATCAACTTTAATTCAGGTTAGTGAATATGGATTATACCAATTTATGTTTGAAGGCTGTGGAGGATATGATATTGTAGATATACTATTTGAACCGATTCCACCAACATTAATAAGCCCTGAACATGAAGATTGTTTACTTGAGGCTTCAGTTTATGCATATACAGAAAGTGCCGAATCTGGACCATGGGAACAAATAAATGGTCCAGCTGAAGCTATCATTTCTTCTCCTTCTGAAACAAATACATCAATTATTGTACCAGAATATGGAATATATGAATTTAGTTATCCGGGTTGCGACACATACTCAACTATTGAAATTGGATTTTCTTGCACTCCATTATTCCCAAATGTATTTACTCCAAACGGAGATGGAAGTAATGATTTTTTCGAAATTAAAAATCTAACAACCGGTAATTATTCAGAAAGTTTACTAACCATTTACAATAGATGGGGGCAAATTATTTTCTTATCCAAAGATTACGGGTTAAGTGATGAAGAGAGTTGGTGGGACGGCAAAACAACATTTAGCATGAAGCCATACTCCAGTATTTCTGCAGATAGAGACATAGAGGCAAATCAATTAAAAACAGTAAATGAGAGTGTTTATTATTACATTTTTGATGTTTTTAATATTGCTCAAAATCAACCTGAAAAATACACAGGATATATAACTATAATAAAATAAAAAACCCCCTTTAAAAAGGAGGTTTTTATTATAAAGTAATCTTAGAAATTACTTTTTTACTTCTTTAATTCTTAAAGTAAATGGATGAATAGCTCTTGATGATTTTCGATATTTTTCAATTTCTTTTTTTGAAAAACCTTTAGTAGCATCTTGATCTCTTTTTTTCAAAAAATCATTCATCATTTTAAATTTAGCTTTTTTATTTGCAACTAAAGCCTCAGAGTTTCCTTTTGCAGCTTCATCTTTTTTTGCCATTTTTTCATTCAAATTAGCCATATTTTTTGCATATTGAATAAATGCTTTTTCAACTGAGCCTAATTTAGTTCCCTTTAACTTTAATTCTTTTTTCAAGTATTCTGTTGCTTTTTTAGCATTTGAGATTAATTCTTTTTCAGTAATAACCTTTTCTCTTTGAGAAAAAGAAAAAGAAAACATCAAGACAGCTATTAAACTTAAAATTAATTTTTTCATAATTGTGGATTTTAAAATTATTAATAATTCATGTCAAACATGATAATAAAACAAAAATATTGATTTTTTATTGTACTGAAAAATTAAAAATTAAAAAAACCTCCTTTTGGAGGTTTTTTTAAATCTGTACTTTAAATACTAAAACTATTATTCCTTAGTTTGTAGCACCATCATTAGCAGGAGTAGCATCAGCTCCGTCAGCAGCATCAGCTCCGTCAGCAGCATCAGTAGCATCAGCAGCATCAGTAGCATCAGTAGCATCAGCTCCATCAGTTTTTACATTTTCAGTGTTAGGCGTTTTAGTCTCTTCAGTATCTTTATTCAAAAACGTGTAAGCACCAAAAACTATTGCAACAATGGCAAGTAACATTACTATTTTTTTAGCATCCATTTCAATATAATTTTTGATTAATACTAGGCGAATTTAACAAAATATTTATGATAAAATC
>CACAKI010000043.1 GCA_902533035.1 uncultured Bacteroidota bacterium
AAAATTAAAAAAATGGCAGTAGATTTATTTGAATCACCTGATTATTTTCAACTAGATGAATTATTAGACGAGGAGCACAAATTAGTTCGTAATGCAACTCGTGATTGGGTCAAAAAAGAAGTTTCTCCAATTATTGAAGATAGTTGCCAAAAGGCAAAATTCCCCAAAAACCTTATTAAAGGATTGGCTGAGATAGGAGCTTTTGGCCCATATATCCCCTCTGAATATGGAGGTGCAGGTTTAGATCAAATATCTTATGGCCTTATTATGCAAGAATTAGAAAGAGGAGATAGTGGTATTCGATCTACAGCATCTGTGCAGTCATCACTTGTTATGTATCCAATATTTAAATATGGAACATATGAACAGAAGCAAAAATATTTACCTAAACTAGCATCTGGTGAAATGGTTGGGTGTTTTGGTTTAACGGAGCCAGATTTTGGTTCGAATCCTGCTGGAATGGTGACAAATTTTGTAGATAGAGGAGATTTTTATGAGTTAAACGGTGCAAAGTTATGGATTTCCAATTCCCCTTTTGCAGATATTGCTATTGTTTGGGCAAAAAATGAAAAAGGTAGAATCAAAGGTTTAATTGTGGAGAGAGGGATGAAGGGTTTTTCTACCCCCGAAACACATAATAAATGGAGTTTAAGAGCTTCTGCTACTGGTGAATTAGTTTTTGATAGTGTTATGGTTCCAAAGGAAAATTTATTACCAGGAAAAGATGGATTAGGAGCGCCCCTTGGATGTTTAGATTCTGCAAGATATGGTATAGCTTGGGGAGCTATAGGTGCTGCGATGGATTGTTATGATACAGCCTTAAGGTATGCAAAGGAGCGTATACAGTTTGGTAAACCTATAGGAGGTTTTCAATTACAACAAAAAAAATTAGCTGAAATGATAACGGAAATTACTAAAGCTCAATTTATTACTTGGAGATTAGGAGTTTTAAGAAATCAAAATAAAGCTACATCTGCACAAATTTCCATGTGTAAAAGAAATAATGTAGAAATAGCACTTGATATAGCTAGAAATGCTAGACAAATTTTAGGAGGGATGGGTATTACAGGGGAGTATTCTATAATGCGTCATATGATGAATTTAGAGTCAGTTATAACATATGAAGGCACACATGATATACATTTATTAATCACAGGATTAGATATTACGGGTCTTAATGCGTTTTCTTGAAATACTTCAGGTGCAGCATTATTTGCTTTATCTTTAAAAAAGATATATGGATATCCTATTTCTCCTCTTCTTTGAATAACTTTAGCCCAAATGTTTCTTTTTTCTTGATCACCAGCAATCATTTCCTTCATCCACTTATCTGTAACTGTTACACCATGTGTTAATTCTTGTATAGGATTGCCTTCAGTTCCAATATCTAGAAATTCTAAAATATCTTTATGTTCAACTGGTAAGTAAGGTGAAAAACGACCTCTACGTACTGATCCTTGACTTACAACATCAACCATACTTTCAAAGAGTTGCATGATGTGAACCGATCCAGACGCTTCTCCATTATTTTTTACTGTAGCTCCTCGATGTCTGATGTGTCCAAAATAACCAGAAGTTCCCCCACCTAATTTTGACATCATTCCAACTTCAGATTGGCTATATAAAATATTACCCATATCATCAGATACATTTGATCCAAAACAACTAATTGGTAATCCTCTTTTTTTTCCAAAATTTGACCAAACAGGAGATGCTAAAGAATAAAAACCTTCTGACATATAATGGTAAAATTTATCACCATAACCTTTAATTCCTAATATTTCTTCTGCTTTATCTGCTATTTCTCTTATTCTAGTTTCTGCTTTTTTATTTGGATTAATATAACCAGCAGCTAAAAAATCTCTACTGTGTTGAGTTAACCAATTAAAACCGTTGGATTTTAAATTTTCTTGCTCTACTTTGTGAGTAGCATCTATATTACTCGAAGATTCTTTTTTTGAATTTTCAGGAATACTTTGTTCTAGTTTTTCTAAGTCTATGTGGTTAGTTAATTTTTCCATTTTAAAAAAGGTCTTCTCCTGTTATACTTTGTGATTTTTTACTATAATTAATTGATCTTTTTACAAAAAAATCGCCATGTTTAGTTGCAATTAATTCATCATTAAACCATTCTGTTTTATTTAAGATAGATTCATCCGTTTCAAATATTTTCTCAACACCAATACTCTCCAGTGATCTATTAAATCGATCTTTTATAAATTCATTTATTTGTTCTTTGGGTAAAAAGTCGAGCTCTCCTTTTTCAAAAATCCAATCTATTATACCACTTTCTGCTTCAAATGCATTTTTACACATTTCTTGGATTCTACTTTCATATAAAACATCAAACCATGATGGATTTTCTGCTTTAATAATTTTAATTAAATCAATACCAAAATCACCATGGATTTGCTCTTCTTTAGAAGTTGCTTCTACTACATTAGAAACGCCTTTTAACATATTTCTATGTTTATTAAAAGCCATAATTATTAGAAATTGAGAAAATAATGAAACATGCTCAATAAATAAAGAGAATAATAGAACTGCTTCAGCATATTCTTTATTTTCTTCACTTTTTGAGCTACTTAGTGCGGCTTCAAGGTATCTAACACGTTTCATGATAACCGGATTTTTTTTAAGATTCTTGAATTCATTATTTAATCCTAAAATTTCTAACAAATGAGAGTAGGCATCCGCGTGACGTACTTCGCTTTCCGCAAATGTAGCCCCCACTGAACCTATTTCTGGTTTTGGGATTTTATGATAGATGTCACCCCAAAAACTTTTTACTGCAACTTCAATTTGTGAAATAGCTAGCATTGTGTTTTTTATAGCACTTTTTTCAATATCAGAAAGACGTGTTTTAAAATCTTGAATATCACTAGTAAAATTAAATTCTGTGTGAATCCAATAAGAATGTCTGATTGCGGGAACATATTCATATAAGTTAGGATACTCATATGGTTTTAAAGTGATTCTTTTTTCAAAAACATTCCTTTGTCTTTTTTGGTTTTGCGTATTTCTGTATAATATATATGCTTTAGCGACATCTAAAAACTCACTTTGCATTAATTTTTTTTCTACCAAATCTTGAATCTCTTCTACATTCGGAGTATAGTTAGGAATTTTAATAGAACGAGCTAGTAAGCTTTTGTTTACTTCATTTGCAATTTTTTCAGCATCGTTTAAGTCGCCGTTCTTTACTGAGATCATAGCTTTTAAGATGGCGTCCGTTATTTTTTCTAGCTTAAACGATCTTTTTTCATGACTTCTCTTAAAAATGCTATCTACTTGCATATATTGTGTTTTTTTAAGTTTTTTGGTATAACTGTGTAGCCAAATTTACAATTAAACAATTTTCATTTCTTCTAAAATTAGAATCTCTTTTCAACAATCTTTTTTTCATAAATATTATTATTTTCAATTTATGAACCGTATTCTCCTAATCATTTTGTATAATTATTTCGCTAGTGAAATAAGACAAAAATTCTCTTTACTACCTATTTGTTAGATAGCTAATAATTATTCAATAAAAATTCTATTTTAACGTAGGATAACTACGATTGACAAATATTTAACATTAAATTAAATTGAACAACATACTTATGAAAAAAAAGTTAAATATTTATTAACAATTTGTGATTAAACATTATTCATAAGTCATGTAAATGATTATATACAATTGTTTAAAAGTTGAAATAATATTTTTAATCAAATTTTATTTTGGAAATCAATTCTTTATACCACGATTCACCATATTTTCTAATTAACGCCTCTTTTAAAAAAACATACACAGGAACTTTCAAACGAATTCCAAGTTCACAAGCTTTTTTACAAATACTCCAGTTTTCATAATTTAATTTTTCAAATACATTGTTTTTTTTAATTCGTATTGGGTATAAGTGGCATGATATAGGTTTTTTAAATTTTATTTCTCCGGCATTATAACTTTCTTCAAACACACATTTTATTTTTCCTTTCTTCTGGATAGCATAAATACATTCTTTGCCATTATGTAAGGGGGTTTCGATATCTCCATTTTTTGAAAAAACATAGAATCCTTCTTTTTTTATTTTTCGTAAACTTTGGTGTGATAATCTTTTTTTTATTTTTTTAAATGAATTTTGAATTTGTAAGATTTCTTCTTTTTCTAGTGGAGCGCCAGATTCACCTTCTACACAACAAGCCCCCTTGCAGGAATTTAAATCACAAACAAATTTTGTATCTAAAATTTGTTTACTAACCAGAGTGTTTTTAATAAAAATCATGTTTAAAGTAATTTCATTAAAAATAGTAATTCTTTTTTCATTATTTTTGGATTATTGTGAGTCAAACAAACAAAACATTAAAGTCTATTATATCTCATACTAAAGAGTATGGCTTCGTTTTTCCTTCTAGTGAAATTTACG
>CACAKI010000044.1 GCA_902533035.1 uncultured Bacteroidota bacterium
TCCTTTAGATGAAGACCCTGCAAAATATACACAAATGATGATGAATATTGATCCTTATGTGTCATATATAAACCCTTTAAATAACACAAAGCATGATTTAAAAATTAGAGTATTTAGAGATGACTACAATCCTAATGGAGGCGATGCTGCTTATTCAAATGTTTTTTATACTGACTATCAATTTCAAAAAACATGGGAAGATGTTTCCGCTACATTTTTACCATTTACATTAACACATTTGGTTTCTACTTCTGGACTCACAAGAAATAAAATTTTTGCACACGATGACGATGTATATGGAGGAAAACATAATGTTTCTAATTATAGCTTTTACTCACAAATTGATGGAAAAATCAATGAACGATTAAATTTATCATTAGGTACTAGATATGAATATTTTAATTTTGATGACGAAATCACATCTGTTCCTTTACTTCGAACTGGATTAAATTATAAATTAATGGACGGTACATTTTTGAGAGGCTCTTATGGCTCTGGATTTAGATTTCCATCAATTGTGGAAAGATATGTAACTGTTAAAAGTGGCCCCGTTGTTGTTTATCCTAATCCTGAATTAGAGCCCGAAGGTGGCTGGAGTGCAGAAATTGGAATAAAACAAGGCTTAAAAATAGACGATTGGAAGGGGTTTTTCGATATTGCTGCTTTTGTAATGCAATATGATAATATGATTGAATTTACATTTGGAAGATGGGATCCTATGAATACAAATGCTGATTCTCTTTTTGGATTGGGGTTTAAATGTGTAAATATTGGTGAGGCCCGTGTCAGTGGGATAGAAACATCAATCGGAGGAAATGGAAAAATTGGAAATGTTGATTTATCGATATTAGGTAGCTATACATATATCAATCCCATTATTTTGAATCCTGATGATATTTATTATTCTTATTGGACTGATGGTAATAATGATGGACAAATCAATGAATTTGTCACTGAAATAATCGAAATAGTAGATGAAAAGACTGGAGAAATAATTGGTCAAGAATATGTTTATGGTGATGTTAATTTAGAGGGTATAGAATACATAGATTATTTAAATGAGATAACGTATACAAATGCTAGTGCTGACGTCGGAGAAAATGGGAATTTATTAAAGTATCGACATCAACATACATTTAAATTTGATATTCAAGCTGACACTAAACTTTTTTCAACTGGGCTAAGTATAAGAACTAATAGCTTTATGCAAAATGTTGATGGTATATTTGAAGATGATATTTTTAATGATCCTCAAGCAGCCTTAATTGATTTTGGAATCAAAGAATCAAGAGAAAACCTTAAAGACGGAGATATTATTTTAGATTGGAGAACCTCAATCAAATTGAATGAAAATATTACTATTTCTGCGATTATTGATAATTTATTAAATACAGAATATCAAATACGGCCAGCTTATATTGGCCCACCAAGAACTTTCACTGTAAAACTAGATGTAAAAATTTAACTTAATTATGGAGAAACTCTTCATAATAATTCCAGTAAGATTAAATTCTAGTAGATTTCCGAACAAAGTGTTAAAAAAAATTCATGGAAAAAAATTAATTCAACATGTTTGGGAACAACTTAAAATATTTTCTAATGTATTTATAGCAACAGATAGTCCTATAATTGTTTTAGAAGCAAAAAAATTTGGAGCCAATGTGATTTTAACAAAAAAGAATCATACAAACGGAACCGAAAGATGTAATGAAGTCGCAAAAAAATTAAATCTGAAAAGAAATGACATTATTATTAATGTTCAGTGTGATGAGCTAGTGATATATAATCATTGGATCAAAAAAATGTACAATCAATTATTAAACTGTCAAGAAGAAATAATAACTACCGTTGTGTCTTCTAAAATTGAGTCTAATGATTGGAACGATAAATCAACGGTGAAAACTTTCATAAATCAAGAAAACTTAGCAATGAATTTTACTAGAACTATTTCTCCTAATCATGATATAAAAAAATCAACATATAAACATATTGGGATTTATGGTTATAAAAAAATTACATTGTCGAAAATATGTGATTTAAATATAACAATAAGAGAAGAAAAGGAGCAATTAGAACAACTACGATGGCTAGATAATAATTTTAAAATTAAATGTATCAAAACTACACATAAAGGATTCTCTATTAACACAAAAGAAGATTTAGAAAGAGTAACAAAACAAAATATTTTGTAGATTTAATCATTCATTTAATTTTAATGACTCTAAATATATCAAAACATATTAATGACCTTTTATACAATCACGAGTGCGTAATAGTAAGTGGTTTAGGGGCATTTATTGTAAATAAAGAAGAAACGGTAATAGATCAAAAAAGAGATTATTTTAGTCCAAATAAAAAATCTATCTCTTTTAACTCTCAAATTAAAAAAAACGATGGATTATTAGCAAATTATATTTCTGAAACAGAAAATATAAGCTATGAAGAAGCATGTATTCATATTGCTAAATTCACTAAAAATATTCTTTTAAAAATAAATAACGGTGAAAATATTCAGTTAGAGTCAATCGGAAATTTAAAAATTAATTCAATAGGTGAAATTATTTTTGATGCGTACGAAAAAATAAATTATGACCCTGATTTTTTTGGATTAGATTCATTTTATTTTCCAAAAATTCAAGATCAAAAAAAATTTATACCCACACAATATATAAGTAGTGTCGTTATTTTATTTGTGTTCATATCTATTGGCTTTTTTTTAAGTGAAAATATATCTGGTTTCTCGGAAAATTCCAATACTGCTTCATTTAACCCTAATATAATGTCAAATGTTAACACTGAATTAAATGAAGTGTCTGGATTATATAAAATTAATGTTGCCCAAATAGATTATGACTTATATAAAATAATCGGAACTAATTATCATTTATCTACTAAACGATGTTTTAAAATGGGGCATGAAATTGAAGCTCAATTAAAAATATTTAATGATGGGAAAATTAAAAAAAGAGAATTATGCTTTTTAAATGAATTAGGATTAGAATTTAATGATTGTTATCAAATCAAAAATGTCTACAACCAAATTCCGACTACATCTAAAAATCTTATAGTTGTAGATAAGAGAGGGCGTATGAGAAATGCTATTCTAGTTTTTGAAGAAACTATTATCGATTATACTACATTAACTAATATTATTCAAGTAGATAATTCTAAAGATGAAAAAAATGATATTGCATCTAGATTTCTAGAAGCTGTCAAAGAACTTTCTGAAAAATCAAATATAGAAAACAGTAAAACACCAAGTAATAAAAACATTCAAGTTGAAGAAGAAATTATTATTTTAGAAAACTCTGAAAATATAGAGAATACTGAAGAATTAACAACAAAAGCAAAAAATGTATTTATAATTGTTGGTTGTTTTAGCTCAGAAACTAATGCAAAAAAATTAGTTTCTCAACTTAACAAAAAAGGATTTAATGATGCATGTATAGCTGGAAGAAGTTCTAATAGAAAACTTTTTCGTGTTGCATGCTCCAAATTTGAAACAGTAAAAGACGCAAACAAAAATCTAAAAAACTTACAAAAAAAATTCCAAGGCGCTTGGGTCTTAAATAATAACTAATTTTTTCAAAATCGCTCATTTACATTAGTTGTTTTATCGCTATTAATATTTTTTCTATGTTAATATTATTAATACAACCTGAATTAGTATAGCGACATTTATTACCTAATTTGGAACATGGATAAATACTTGTGTCACTTACTATTTCAATACTTTTTTGATCTGTTTGATACGGAAACATACCTAAACTTGGTTTTGTGCAACCCCAAAAAGAAATTATTTTCTTTTTAAATGCAGATGCTATATGCATTAAACCTGTATCATTACTTAAAACTATTGCTGCTTTTTTTAACACATAGGCTGATTCATCTATAGATAAAGCCCCACATAAATTATATACTTCATTACTAGTAATATTTTTTTTTATCTCATCTCCTGTTTGTTTTTCTTGACTCCCTCCTAACAAAAATACCGGAACAGATATTTTAGAACACACTTGTTGTATATGACGTTTTGATATTCTTTTTTGACGATAGGTTCCTCCAATAACCCAGGCAAAAAACAATTTGTCAAAAGGTAGTTTTTTAGGAAAGTTTAGTTTATTAATTCGAGGTGAAATAAAATAATCTAAGCCTTGATTATCATTCGTAATATTATATTTTTTTAATCTATTAAAGTACCTATTTACAACATGTTCATTATTTAATAAATCTTTTCTGAAATTAATTAATACCCATTTTTTTATATTCTTTTTATTA
>CACAKI010000045.1 GCA_902533035.1 uncultured Bacteroidota bacterium
ATTCATAAGAATACGCTATTTTTTCAGGTAAACTTTTTTCTAATAATGTAGCTGTCATTTCCATTTTTTGTCCTTCATATTCTACTATTATTTGATATTTTGCACCCTCTTGACCGTCAGTGCCTTCAATTAAAATAATTTCCTTTGTTTCAGGCATATATTTGGTCATATTATTTATATCCGAAAAAAGATCAACCACTACATCAATAGGCTTTTGTATTTCTATTCTTTCTTCATATTTTAATTCTCCATTACTAAATAAGAGTACTGCACTCAAAAACAAAACAGGTACAGATAAAACCACAAGAGATATTTTTAGAAACTTTTTCATCTTAATACTTTTTTAATTGAACCATCATTATAAATATAAAACAATAGACCTTTATTTTCTTTACTTGTTTTTCGCCCTAGAATGTCAACAACTGTAATTAATTTTAGCCCTTGTAATTCCTCATTAATAGATAAACCATCACACGCATCTCCTATTCCATCTTGATTAAGATCAACTTGATTTGGGTTATATACATCTGGACAATTATCTATTTCATCACAAACACCGTCACCAAAAAAATTTGAATTAATTATATATGGGTCATTGTCATTAATACATTCTCCATTGCAATCTAAATAAGAAACTCCATACAAATTTACTGGATAAATACATTCTTGCGTTCCATTCACATTATAATTACAAGCCTCTATATCTTCACTACATCCATCTACTTCTAAATGGTCACAAACACCATCATCATCATCATCATTATAACAAAAACTATTTGCAACACTTATTGAATATGGTGGTAAAACAATATTTGTAGTATTTAAAATAGTATCTCTTTGAAGGTGTGTATTATTTTCAATTTTCCCAAATAATGAATCTGATGTCCAACAAACCCAATTAGAGTTTTGAGGTAAAATTGAAGATGCATTTATATTAACAGATTCCGATGATATATTTACTAATATCGCTCGCTCTTCATCGATAGAAGAAAACTTCCAACCAAATATCTTTGAAAAAAAAACTTCATTTATAATTCCATTATTATTTTCATAATTCACACTGTCAATTAAATCTGTTGTTAAATCAATCTTTTGAGTTAAAGACATATCTTTCATTTGTTGATTCCATATAAATGCTGAAAACCCACTTGCTCTTTTTCTAAAATTATTATCAATATCTAGTGCATCAAAATTAGGAAGAACACCACTTATGTTATGTTGAATCATGAGTTCAATTAAATCATTTTCTAAAAGTTGATCATTCATTCCAGCTAAAATTAAAGTATGAGCCCAAGTATTCGCAAATATTTTGTCAGTAGTTTTATCAAATAAATTATATTCTGTAACCCAAATGTTATAATTCTGTATAGCGTTAATAGTATCCTGGAAACCTCTCCACATTTCATATTTAGGGACTTTATAAAAAGGATAAGCTAAAACTTGTTTGTTAGAAAACAGTGTGTCATCATCATGTAAATAAATATATAAATGCCAAATTAATGCATCTGCATTATTCACAATAGAACATATACTATCATTCCACCTCCAAGCTCTTGAATAATCAGGGCCACGATTTCCAGCTACAACACCAATATTAATATCGGGAATTAAAGATTTTATAGAATCAATCCAAATATTAGATTCTCTAGCATAATCTCCTGCCGTAGGAAATTTAATTTCTGAAAAGGGATTATCATGATTAAATTCACTTCCTAATTCAACACGATTAATTGTAATACCTGAATCAATAGCATTTTGTAAGTCAATTAATTGATCATTTAAAGAAGAACTCATCATGTTCAAAACAAATATACCTTCTGAATTTATTTGATTTAAAGCTTCTTGAAATCTAATAGGCTTAATATCAATAGGGTCTAAGTTGCTCCAGCCATTAGGCATGGTGTAAACTGTATCGTTTAAAACTGTATCTAAAAGAGATTGAGGGAAAAACCAACCATTGTTCCAGTCCCAATAATTGGAAACATTACCTCCAGGGTATCTCAATAATTTTGGAGACATTGTTTTAACAGAATCATTAAAAATATTATTTGCCCAAGATGGGCCCCTTATTGTGTTTCCATTGAGCCCCGTTTCAGGGACTAATCTTATATTTTGATTTAACTCTAATTCAATTATATTTTGGGTAAAGCTTAAAAAGGGTATAAGAATAAGTAGGTGTTTTATCATGTTTAATATATTTTGAAATTAGCACAACTTAAAAATAAAACATACTCATGTTTATTTTAATTATTGTATAAGTTGATATTTCTTAATTATAGTTCCATCATCATACAACTCAATATAAAAACCCTTTTTGAAATCTTCTCTTCCAAAGAAATCTATTGTTTTTATCAATTTGGGTTGTGTAACATATTGTGTGATTGTATTTAAATAGTTTTCACATGAACATTGACATATATCAGAAAGATTTATATCTAAATACCCGAAAGGAGTTAAATCTGTGTTACAATCTAAAGGGATTTCAAACGGAAGAAAAGCTGATAATATGCCTGACTCTAAAGTAGGTATTAACTCTGCGCATCCTAATAATCCATCTAATAAAGAAGTGTCTCCAAAAATAGAAACGATATCGATTAACGTTTCATCTAAGTCTTGACAACCTAAACTGTTTTGTTCAAAAGAATTAACTTGATTTTTACTATTTTGACTAAATAAAAAAAATGGTATTATAACTAATATTATTACTTTTTTCATATAATATATTTAAGATTAAAAATGTGACGTTAAAAATTCATTAGTTTTGTAACATGAAACAACCTTACCGATGACTAATAACAGATCCTTTCTTATAGAAATGTGGGGGTGTTGGTTAACAATTAATCAACCCTCTCCCATAACCCATCGTTAAGTGTTAGTTCATCTCCTGAAACAGAATATATAAAACTTTCATCATTATCAGTATCATCAACATCAATCCATAAGTAAACCCCTTCAGTCCACCAAGTACCTGTTCTTTCATTACTTCCATTTACACTGTATCCCCATTTACCATTATTACTAAATGAATGAATATATACATCCCAATTGGTGAATGTATCAGTCCAAACACCAAATAAATCAGAGTCTAATTGTGTTTCTTGTATAGTTTCTAGATCATCTTCACAACCAGTTGAAAAAAACAATAATGGAACTATAAAAATTAAAAGATATTTTTTCATGAAACTAATTTAAGAAAAAAAGAAGTTGAGTTTAAAAAGAATTTCTGAAATCTTATTTGAAAAAGGTTATCGAAGTGTAAGAACAAAAAGTGTGTTAAAATCAAACTACATACATTCTATATATAAGAAAGGTAAAATTAGAGAAGAAAGAATTGGTAGAAGTTTTAAGTCGAAGATTACTAATGTGGGAGTGTTGGTTAATTAGTTTTGTCTTTCCCAAACCCCTAGGTTTAAGGTAAGGATATCTCCATTCACATTATAGTACCAGATGTCATCAGTGGGGGAGTCATCATAGTCTAAAAATAATACATCTTCCTCAATCCAATAATCACCGGTTTGTTCATTATCAATATACGAGAGAATATCATAGACGTAATCACCATCATGGGTAAAAGTTTCTCTCCAATAACCCCATCTACCATTTGAACTAAAAGAACGAACCCAATCCCTATCAGTATATCCATCATTAGTTAATCTCCAAACACCAATCAAGTTTTCGTCAATTAAAGAATTAGTAATTTCTTGTAAATTTTCATCTTCTTCACATCCATTTGAGAAAAACAAAAAAGGTATAATTAATAGTATAAGATATTTTTTCATGATACTAATTTAAGAAAAAATAATGGTCGAAAACTACTCCACCGTACCGGGGTTTGATTCCACAGTGACGGACTGTAATCGTAATGACGTTTTGGTTCTTAAAAGAATCTATCAAAATAAACCGAACGAAATAATTTTCTCATTTACATTATCAATTAACAACATTATTCTTCGTAAAAAAAGAGGTCCTAAAAAATGATTACATTTATCTCATGAAACATCTATATATAATATTAGTCACTTTATTTTTTATTGGTTGTGATGGATCATTTTTATACTTTCCAAATGGTCAAGAAAAATATGATTTTGATGGTGTACTTAAAGATGACAAACTGAATGGTGTTTTAAAACAATTTTATGAAAATGGTCAATTGAAACAGGAAACAAAATATAAAAATGATATCGTTATTTTTGAAAAATGTTGGGATGAAAAAGGTGATGAAATTGAATGTGAAAAAATATGGTAATATTAATAAACGTCATC
>CACAKI010000046.1 GCA_902533035.1 uncultured Bacteroidota bacterium
CATATTGTGACATCATATTATTAATCTCATCACGAAGTTCTTTCATTTCTTTATTATTTTGATAGTTACATATTGCTTTATCAATAAATTCAACGATTTTCTCAACTTCTTTTTCTTTTAGACCTCTAGTAGTAATAGCTGGAGTCCCCACTCTTATTCCGGAAGTTACAAATGGTGATTTGTCATCAAAAGGGACCATGTTTTTATTTACGGTAATATCAGCTAAACCTAAAGCATGCTCAGCATCTTTACCAGTAATTTGTTTTGACCTTAAATCGATAAGCATGCAATGATTATCTGTCCCTGATGAAATTATATTATAACCCAAAGAAACTAACGATTCCGCCATTACAGATGCATTCTTTTGAACTTGATTTATATAATCCAAAAAACTATCCTCCATAATTTCGGAAAAGGCAACTGCTTTTGCACCAATTAAATGTTCTAATGGGCCACCTTGACAACCAGGAAAAACAGATGAATTAATTAGAGTTGACATCATTTTTAAATCTCCTTTTTTTGTTTTTTGACCAAATGGATTTTCAAAATCCTTACCTATCATGATAATACCACCCCTTGGGCCCCTTAAAGTTTTATGAGTTGTAGAAGTAACAATATGACAATAATCAAAAGGATTATTTAATAGTCCTTTTGCAATTAATCCAGCAGGATGAGAAATATCAGCCAATAAAATAGCTCCTATTTCATCTGCTACACTTCTAAATCTTGAGTAATCCCAATCCCTAGAATAAGCTGAAGCACCACAAATAATCATTTTAGGTTTTTCAGATAAAGCAATTTTTTCCATTGCATCATAGTCAATAAGTCCTGTTTCTTTAGAAACACCGTAAAATGAAGTTTTATATAATTTTCCAGAAAAGTTTACGGGAGAACCGTGAGTTAAATGCCCACCATGTGACAAATCAAAACCCAAAATTTGATCTCCTGGATTTAAACAAGCCATAAATACTGCTAAATTAGCCTGAGAGCCTGAATGAGGCTGAACATTTACATAATCTACTCCAAATATAGTTTTTGCTCTATCAATAGCTAATTGTTCTATTTGATCTACATACTGACAACCACCATAGTATCTTTTATTTGGATATCCTTCCGCATATTTATTAGTTAAACAAGAACCCGCCGCTTGTAAAACCTGACTACTTACGTAATTTTCTGAGGCAATTAGCTCTATTCCATTAATTTGTCTTTTGTTTTCTTTTTCAATTAACGAAAAAATTATATCATCTTTATTCACTGTAAAATGTTTTAACTTTATATCTTTAAAGATATTATTTATTTTCAAAAAATCAACTTATGTTATCAGCAAACAATATTGATAGAAAATCTTGGATAAAATATGACTCCAATAGTGATTTTCCTATCCAAAACATTCCTTTTGGAGTTTTTAAAACAAATAACCATGAATTTCACATTGCAACAATAATTGGGAAAACTATAATAAGTTTAAAAAACTTAGAAAAAGAAGGTTACTTTAATGAGATTGAATTAAATAAAAATACTTTTCAAGGAAAAAGTTTAAATCAACTTTTGAAACAAAAAAAACCAATTTGGAGAGCTGTAAGAAATAAAATTGCAGATTTATTTGATTTAGAAAATAAAAATTCTGAAGCTCAAATTAAATCAGAAAATATTTTATTTAATAAAGAGAATGTAGAAATGATCATGCCAGTTCAGATTGGAGACTATACAGATTTTTACTCAAGTAAAGATCATGCTACAAATGTAGGAAAAATGTTTAGAGACCCAGAAAATGCTTTATTACCAAATTGGTTACATATTCCTGTTGGATATCACGGAAGGTCATCCTCAATAGTAATATCAGGAACACCTGTTAAACGACCAAAGGGACAAATTTTACCAAAAGAAAGTAGTAAACCGATATATTCAGAATCTAAATTATTAGATTTTGAATTAGAAATGGGGTTTATTACAGGAGAAGCAAATAAATTAGGAGAAAATATTAATATTGAAAATGCAGAAGATTATATTTTTGGATTATGTCTATTTAATGATTGGTCTGCTAGAGATATTCAAAAATGGGAGTATGTTCCTTTAGGTCCATTTCTTGGTAAAAGTTTTAATTCAAGCATGTCTCCATGGATTGTGACACTAGATGCTCTTGAACATTTTAGAGTTTCTGGAGAAACACAAAGTCCAGAAGTGTTAGATTATCTAAAATTCAATGGGAAAAAAAATTATGATATACAATTAGAAGTACTAATAAAATCTACAAAATCAGAAGCAACATCAGTTTCTAAATCAAATTTTAAATATATGTATTGGAATATGGCTCAACAACTTGCTCATCATACTATCAACGGATGTAATGTTAATGCAGGAGATTTAATGGCTTCAGGAACAATATCAGGACCTAAAAAGTCTGAATTCGGATCTATGTTAGAATTATCTTGGGCAGGGAAAGAAACGATTTGTTTGAATAACGGAGAGGAAAGAAAGTTTTTAAAAAATGGTGATACTGTTATCATGAGGGGTTATGCAAAAAAAGAAAATTTAAGAATAGGATTTGGCGAATTATCTAATACTATCATTGAATAAGAATGCAAGATCTAATTATACCAAAAGAAATACTAAATAAATATAAATCTTTAATCAGATATTGTTCTGATAAAACTAATCCTAAAGAAAAAAAAGAAATAAAAAAAGCTTTTGAAACAGCATATCTCGCTCATAAAGGAATAAAAAGAAAATCTGGAGAGCCTTATATTTTTCACCCTCTTTCAGTTGCTAAAATTGCCGCAAAAGAAATAGGTTTAGGGGGGCTAGCAATTAAATGTGCAATACTACATGATGTAGTTGAGGATACTGATATTAAATTAAAAGAAATAGAAAAAATATTTGGAAAAAAAGTTGCCAATATAATAGATGGATTAACTAAAATATCAGAAGTTATAGATAGTGCTAGTTCTATTCAAGCTGAAAATTTCAGAAAAATGTTATTAACCTTATCTGATGATGTGAATGTAATTTTAGTGAAATTAGCAGATAGATTAGATAACATGAGAACTTTAGAAGTTTTAGAAGACCGAAAAAGAAAAAAAATTGCTTCTGAAACTCTATACATATATGCTCCATTAGCACATAGACTAGGTCTATATTCAATCAAATCAGAACTAGAAGATCTCTCATTAAAATACACTGAACCAGAAACATATTTTGAAATATCAAGAAAATTAAATGAAACAAAAACAGAAAGAGAAAACTATATAAAAAAATTTTTAAAACCTATAAAAATAAAAGTAAAAAAAGAAGGATTTTCAGTATCTATAAAGGGAAGACCAAAATCTATTTTTTCAATAAGAAAAAAAATGTCTAAACAAGAAATAAATTTTGAAGAAGTTTTTGACAAATTCGCAATAAGAATTATTACAAATTCTGAAGAAATAAATGAAAAGTCAGATTGTTGGAAAATTTATTCAATCGTAACTGATTATTACAAACCTAATCCAGATAGACTAAGAGATTGGATATCTACACCTAAAACTAATGGATATGAATCTTTACATACCACAGTAATGGGACCAGATGGACATTGGGTTGAAGTGCAAATAAGAAGTGAGCGAATGAACCAAATTGCAGAAAAAGGGCTTGCTGCTCATTGGTTATATAAAAAAGATCGAAAATCCGAAAACAAAAAGGATAATTTAAATAAATGGATAAATAATATTCGAGAATTATTAGAGAGCCCAGAAGAAAATGCAGTGGACTTTTTGAATGAATTTAAATTAAATTTATACTCTAAAGAAATATTTGTTTTTACACCAGAAGGAGAGCTTGTTACACTTCCCAAGCATTCAACTGCTCTAGATTTTGCTTTTAGTATTCATACAGAATTAGGAAAAAGATGCCTGGGGACAAAAGTAAATGGAAAATTAGTGCCTATAAGTCATAAATTACAAAGTGGTGATCAAATAGAAATTATTTCTTCTGATAAACAAAGACCCAAAGAAAATTGGTTGGATTTTGTTATTACTTCAAAAGCAAAAAATAAGATTAAAAGTTCTTTAAATGAAGGAAAAAAAAATAATTGCGAAAGAGGGTAAAGAAATTTTAAAACGAAAATTAAAACACTTAAAAATCCCTTTTTCTGAAAAAAGAGTAAATGAACTTCAAGCTTATTTTAAATT
>CACAKI010000047.1 GCA_902533035.1 uncultured Bacteroidota bacterium
ATGAAGTATATCCGCTTCCATGTCTTTGTTGTGAGGGTGAGGGGGGTAATATTTTTTTAAATGATTCAACATACATTTGGATTCCTAATGTTATTACACCAAATGGTGATACCTTTAATGACGACTTTCATTTTGAATTAATCAGGAATGTTCCAGGCCCCACCATTGAACCTCTCAATATAGAGCAAATGACAATTCAAATTAATAGCGCTTTGTTCGATTTAACCAATCCAACCACAAATGCAATCACCGGTTGTTTTGACGTTGTAGAAGATTGGTCATCACCAGATGGTATTGGGTACTCTAATTATAATTACACTGGTTTAGCGTGCCAAGTCTCAACATCAGTATTCCCAGAACATGAAAATGAAAACCTTAATTATACAATTAGCTTTCTTTTAGAAGAACAACCATTTATTGTGCAAGGAATTATTAGTTCAGTTGTAGATAACAGCTATTTTCAAATTCCGGAGGCTGATTGTATAACACCTGATGATTATGGCGACGACGTTATTATCTGGATGTAAACTAAACCACTATATTTATAATATGAAAAAACTACTACTCCTACTTATTATACCACTATTGAGTGTTGCTCAAAGTAATGAAGAGCAAATTCTTTTAATTAAAGAAATGTATAAAGAAACAAAAGAATTACTGAGCTCATCTAAAAATAATTGTAGAAGTATTACATTTTATGAATATGAGGACCCTGATGATGAATATAGCCGCTCATATAGTAGAGATGTTACATATTGTCATGTTGGTAATGGATATTCTAGAATAACTTGTGCTTTTTCAGGTGACCATGACTTTGAAACAGCGGAGTATTATTTTAAGTACAACTATTTATATTTTTATTATGGAACCTATAGTTATGTTGAAGATGAGGAAGTAACAATCAAATATCGACAATATTTTAATCCAGATGGTCAAATGATTTGGAGTAGAGAAAATTCAGGAACTGGCAATAAAGATGTTGTTAATGGAGAGCCTCATTTGTATTTATTACACGAAGCTCAAGATGCATTAATTAAATAAAAAACTATTTTCCTAGTTCTTTACTTAAACCACTATATTTATATAACTAAATACTATCACTATGAAGAAGTTATTATTACCACTTGTTTTATTTATGTTTTTTTTGGGATGTAATAGCATTAAACAAGAAGATTATGATGCTGTCGAATCAAAATTAAATTTAACGTTAGATGAATTAACATCATGTAAAGAAGAATTAAAAGAAATCAAGAATACTCCACAACAAAGATTATTAAAAGCTCAAGAAGTGGAATCTTCTAATTTGGTATTAGCAGAAAAATTATTTAGAGAATTAATAGAAAAATTTCCAAAATCTAATGAGGCATTATATGCTAAGGATTTCATAACTAAAGTTGAAAAAGAAAGGGAGCAAATTCGTGCAGAAAAGGAAAATGCAGAAAAGAAAAAAAAGGAAGAAGAAATAAGAATTAAAAAATTAGGATTTAAGATATTAAAAGAAAACCTTAAAATTAAGCATGCAGGATTAGTTATGGAGTTTTCTAAGATTAAAATGGGGAAAAGATTTGTGTTTGATAGATATGACAACACATATCATTATCGGGATGCTGTAAGGGGAACTAAATATTTAACAGCAACATTAAAAGTAACTTCAAAATCTAATTCGCCTAAATTATTACCTATTTATGTTTATCAATTAAAGGAGGGTAAGCTACAGTTAATATCGGCAGGGCCTGTACAATATGAATTTTATAGATGGGAAGATTATGGGTCATATCTTGGTAATTATGCTGATTACAATAATTCTTTTTCACAAAATGAAACAGTTAGGTTTTCTATAGGTGAGGCTTTACATGAAAGCGATAATATAAAAGATTTCCCAATTTTTTTAATGGTTAAAAAAGAAGAATGTGTGTCAAGAGAAGAATTAAGATTTAACAATCCTCCTGTTAATTATTCTACAACGACATGTAAATACGATATGGTTTTAGATGTTGAAAAAGCCAAGAATGAGTATTTTGTTGTTAAAATTCTGAATAAAGAAAAACTATAACTAAATACTATCACTATGAAGAATTTTATACTATTATTGATTATTCCTTTTTTAAGTTTCACTCAAAAAATTGAATACTATTCAATTCACCAGTCTGAATTAGATTATAAAGGCGAATTTTTAAAAGGCTATACTTGGTATGATGCTTTAGGAAAGAACACATTAATTATTAGTGGCTCATATTATCCAAGGGAAGATGATGAGCCTATTCAATATCTGATTGGCGATGCTCATGTTCCAGATTTTTTATTACATGAAATTTATGCATATCATTATGTGGGCGCTAAAAATAACACTAGGTTGCTTTGGGACATTAGAGATAAAGGAGATAAGGACGAATGGCTTTATTTTGATGATTTTTCAATATCTGATTTGGATGATGATGGAATTGTAGAAATATGTATTGGTTATGCAATTACTTATGGCGGGTCTGTTAAGGTCATAATGCATGAATCTAAAAACAAATATGCTATTAGGGGAAATATTGCGGGCTGGGATCTAGAATACAATATGTTTGGAAAAGATTCCTTTTCAGGAACTCCAAAAGTTTTTCAAGAACACGCTTTTGATATGTGGAGAGACCTTGCAGAAGAATTCGCGACAGATTCTGAATAAAAAACCCACCAATTAAGGTGGGCTTTAGTTAATGTGACGCGTAGCGGTTACGCTAAGCTCCCCCTACTGGACTTATTTCGAACCATTTGTTAAAGGATTTGCACGATTTTCATCTGTTATATAAGGAAATACAGGCCTATCAAAAATCACCTAGTTTGAATTGAGCATTAGAATAACACTTCCCTTTCAATACTAAAACCACTATATTTGAAGTATGAAAAAAATACTATTCCTTCTTATTATTCCTTTTTTAAGCTTTGGGCAAACACCCATTACACAAGAGAATATTTCCGATGCAGTAGATGCGTGGCTTGAATACCCATGGGAAGCTGAAGCTACCTATGGACACATTAGCAATTGGGATGTAAGTAATGTAACTAGTATGCAACAATTGTTTTTTGGGGCAGAAGATTTTAATTGGGATATTGGAAACTGGGATGTGAGTAATGTCACTGATATGGGCTCTATGTTTGATGGTTGTAATAGTTTTAATCAAGATATTGGAAACTGGGATGTGAGTAATGTCACTGATATGGGGGGTATGTTTGACGATGCAATTTCGTTCAAACAAAATATTGGAAACTGGGATGTGAGTAATGTTACTAGTATGTATAACATGTTTGGAGGAGCTGTTAGTTTTAATCAGGATATTGGGGATTGGGATGTAAGTAATGTAGGTAATATGCGGAGTATGTTTCAGAGTTGTAATAGTTTTAATCAGGATATTGGGGATTGGGATGTAAGTAATGTAGTGGATATGTGGAGTATGTTTCAGAGTTGTAATAGTTTTAATCAAGATATTGGAAACTGGGATGTAAGTAATCTAGATAATATGAGTTATATGTTTCGAGGTGCTTCTTCATTTAATCAGAATATTGGAGACTGGAATGTAAGTAATGTCTACGATATGTATGGGATTTTTATGAACGCAACTTCATTTAATCAAAATCTTGGAGACTGGGATATCACTGGTATAACTGTTAGTGAAAATATGTCATCAATGTTTAGCGGAGGAGCGCCACCTATTTTTTCTACTGAAAACTATGACAACACTCTTATAGGCTGGGCTATGCTAGCAGAATCAAATCCCGAAGAATTTCCAAATTCCATATGGTTCGGTATTAGCGGCTCTAATTATTGTAACGGGGTAAACGCAAGAGCATATTTGATAGATGTATTTAATTGGTCTATCGGAGATGCAGGTTATAATTGTAATGGGGTTAGTATAAATGAAGAATCTATTTCTAAAACAATCATTAAAACTATAGATATCCTAGGAAGAGAAACTACTAACAACAAAGGCTTCCAATTACACATCTATGATGATGGCTCTGTTGAGAAAAAAT
>CACAKI010000048.1 GCA_902533035.1 uncultured Bacteroidota bacterium
AAACCACTATATTTATAATATGAAAAAACTACTCCTTCTACTTATTGTACCAGCATTCAGTTTTTCACAAATTGATATTGTAGGTGGAGAAGATGCGGATATATTAGATTATCCTTGGCAAGTAGCCTTAATTGAGTCATCTGGAGGTTGGAGTTGGGCATTTTGTGGAGGGTCCATAATTGATAATTATTGGATTTTAACTGCTGCTCATTGTTTAGAAGATGTTAATGAAAACAATCTTTATGTTAGGGCAGGTAGTGATAATAGTTATGCTCAAGGAGGTAATTCTTATAGTGTAGAGGAAATAATTGTTCATCCAAACTATAATAATAATACAATGAATAATGACATTGCTCTTCTTAAATTAAATAATCCTATATACTTTAATTCTTATAAAAAATCTGTAATGTTAATATGTGATGAGCAAGTTTCTATGGGAGCTCAAAGTCCAGGAACAATGGCTACTATTACCGGTTGGGGAGAAACAGAAACAAATAATTATAATGGAACTTTACAAGTCGCATCAGTTCCTATAACTACAACTTCAAATTATGGTTGGGGACAAATAGATGCTGATATGATTATGGCTGGATATAGTAGTGGTGGTTATGATTCTTGTCAAGGAGATAGTGGAGGCCCTATGGTGGCACGAGATATAGATGATACTGAGTGGATGCAAGTTGGTATTGTGAGTTGGGGTTATGGATGTGCGGAACCTGGTTACCCTGGTGTTTACACAAGAGTTTCTTATTTTTTAGAATGGATTTGTGAAAACACAAATGGGGATGTGTGTGCAAATGAATATGAATTTTGTAACCCACCAATTTATGGCTGTACAGATATGTTAGCATGTAATTATAGCTCAGAAGCAACAGAAAATGATGAATCTTGTGTTTATCCAACAGAATACTATGATTGTAATTTTATATGTATAAATGATGTAGATAATGATGGTATTTGTGATGAGCTTGAAATTCTTGGCTGTACTGATTTTGAAGCGTGTAATTATGATTCATCAGCAACAGAAGATGATAGTTCTTGTATATATGCTGAAACAGGTTTAGATTGTGATGGAAATTGTATAGAAGTTAATACAGAAATTCAAATTTGCAATTGTACTGAAAATGAAATAGTCAATACTTGGTCGGAATACAACCCTTCTTTATGTACTATGTTTTACTTATGTGCATGTGAATGTATAAATGATCAAAATAATAATGGTATTTGTGATGAAGATGAATCAAATGTGTTCAGTCAACAAATAGAATTAAACACAGGATGGAATATATGGTCTACTTATATAAACCAGGAAAACCCTTCTTTTGAAAGTACTTTTTCTATTATAGTTAATGATGTAATAATCATTAAAGATCAAAATGGAGATGTTTATTGGCCGGAATATGGTTTAAATAGTATTGGTTCATTAATACAAGGTGAGGGATATCAAGTTAAAATGGAAAATAATAATATATTATTATTAGAAGGCTCTTTAACTCCTTATAATTATGAGTTAAATATAGAAAGTGGTTGGAATATCATGGGATATTTACATCAAGAATATATGAACGCTGAAGAAGCAGTTAATTCAATAATCGAGTCTATAATTATTATCAAAGATGAAGATGGAAATGTATATTGGCCAGAATTCGGATTGAATTCAATTAACAATATGAAACCAGGGGAGGGATATCAAATAAAATTAGAAAATCCAGTTAATTTCTCATTTCCTTATCTAGAAACAAGTCAATTTTATATAGAAGATTTTTCAGTTACATCAAATTTTCAAAATCCAACAAATACAGGAAGAAATATGACTTTAGGAATATTATCTGATGCTTGGCCTGAAAGTCCAGTGTTAGGTGATGAAATTATTATAACAGATCAAAATAATTTAATAGTAGGAAAGTCTCATTATAGAGATATAATAACAGCGATTACGATATGGGGTAATGATGAATTAACGGAAGAAAAAGATGGGTTATATATTAATGAGAAATTCTATATTAAAATATGGAATAAAAAAGAAAATATTTTCAAAAATGTAGATGTGTTAAATTGGGTAGGAGGAGATAATAGATATATTCATAATGCTATTAGTCTTGCTGGTCAAATTATATTAAGTCAAGATAATTCTCCAAAAATCAAATTAGTTAAAATTACTGATGTTGTAGGAAGAGAAATTAATAGTAATAAAAAGGGTTTCAACATAGAAATCTACGATGATGGTAGTGTAGAAAAGAAATATGTGATAGAATAAAAAAGTCATCTAAATTAGACTTTTCACTTTCTTTACTTAAACCACTATATTTATAATATGAAGAAACTACTACTCCTACTTATTATGCCATTATTGAGTTTTGGGCAGCAGCTTTCTCTTTTGCTAAATGAAGAAGATATTGTTGTAAATAAAAAATTTGATTTACAAATAAAGTTATCGAATCTAGGTAGTGAAAAATATAGTAATTATGAACGACCTAATTTTGTTAATTTAGATTTAATTAATTCATCAGAATCAGTTAAAACTGTTATTACAAATGGCATATTAACAAAAGAGGTCATATTTAATTATACTTTAATAGCAAAAAAAGAAGGAAGTATTAAAATTTCACCTGCGAGAATTAAAATTGGAGAAAAATTTATAAAAAGTAAATCATATAAAACTTATGTATATCAACAGCGCATATCATCTGATTTAAGGATAGATTATACACACAATGGACTTGAAGAAATATTTTTATTTGATAATAAACGTTATACGGGGATTATGTATAATAATAATTTTCGAGCAACTGTTAAAAATGGACTAATAGATGGAGAGGTAATTGTGAAAAGTTTATACGGTGACACAATCAATGCTATTATTAATTATGAAAATGGTGTTAAACAAGGGAGGTATATTGAGTTTTTAGATGTTAGTTCTAAATATAATACTATTGACATAGGTCCTATTTTATTGGAAGGGCAGTTTGTTAACAACTTAAAACATGGTAAATGGAACGGGTACAATGAAAAAAATAATTTAATAACAGAATATTATTTTGAAAAAAATAAATTAATAAATCAAAAATGTTGGGATATAAATACAGGCACAGAAGAAGATTGTTACGAAGTATTTATATTTGGGGGTAGATATTCTTTTGGTGACCCAGCTTTTAATAATGTTATAGAAGAAGATTCATTATTGCAAAATAAATTAGATTTCCACACACACCCTTTTGGAACTCTTAATATTTCTTTAAATAGCAAAAGATATAAGGATATAAATTTTGATATTAGTGTCTCTAGAGGATGGCCTTCGTACAATTCTGGTGGTTTTTCAGATGATGTAATGATTTTTGGTAATAAAGCATTTTGGGGAAATTCTTGTCAAGAACAATTCCGCGGAAATGATGATTGCTGTAATATTAGTTTTGAATTTAACGCAAAGTCTATTAAAACAAATGAGTCTGAATGTATGTGGTGGGGAGGGTATGGTGTTCATTATAATTGGACTTTCGATTTGCTCTATAATTGGCGGAGGCCTTTTATGGCAGACGTTTTCTATTTTAGCGAATATTTCAGATAAAATAAAAAACCCACCAATTAAGGTGGGCTTTAGTTAATGTGACGCGTAGCGGTTACGTCTGCTCCTCTTTTCGAACATAGTTCTAACCTTTTATTAATCTATAGACACTGTATATTGAATAAACCGTCCAAGATAGTAAAACCGCGATTGCTCCCGGCCAAACGTCCCCTGCCAACATAGAGAGACTTAGACCGAACCCAACCCCAAGAAAGTATTTTAAAATTAACAATTTTGATGATTTTAAAACTAATCCTTGAATAACTTTATAAATGTAATATAATAATAATGAAGATGAACCAACTAGAAACATATCATCGGCCCCAGGATATTCTAATAATTTAAAAAATAATCCAGTTATAAAAAGCCACCCCATTAGGTATTTTAATCTTTTATCCATTTTAATATGTATTAATTATTTATTA
>CACAKI010000049.1 GCA_902533035.1 uncultured Bacteroidota bacterium
TGCAGAAACACAATCTTTAGGTTTAACAATTTATTGTAATGGTGAAAATCTTGTTTTCGAGAATAATATTATCCACACCACAGGAGCATCATCTACACTTAGTTTAGGTGCTAACGCTAAAATTTTATATAATGATATTTCAAATACTGGTTTTGCTCAAAGTGATGGTGCTATTGTCCAAATAACTAAAAATGTGGTAACAGGAACAGAAACAGCATATAATTGGTTTCATGATACAGAAAAAATGGGATTTCGTTTTGACGCTCCCTCTGGTGAAGCTGAAATTGCTGGAACCGAAGGCCTAGCCCATCATAATGTTATTTGGAATATTGGTGAAAATGGTTTTGGTGGTATTGGAATGATGATTAAAGGAGATCATCATGAGATTTATAACAATACTGTTTTTAATTGTGATAAAACGGATATTCTAATTTTAGATGAAGATTCATTAATTAATTTAGACACTTATACTGAAAATAATGCCGCAGATGTTATTTCAAATCATAGAGTTAACGATGTGTTAAGCGAAGATGATATTCCTGGTTTTACCAGTAATAATTTCTCTTTATACGGTGATCATACTAGTAATTATACTTCAACTATCGAGCCTTTATTAAATACATCAGTAGCATTAATTTATAATTCTGAAAGTGTGGTGGATGATAGATATTTATATAATTTTTCACCCAATGATTCATTGCTAATAGATCAAGGAAAGATTATCAATACAATCGAAACTCCTATATCCACCCATCCAAATGTGCTTCAAAGAAACATTACAGAAGCCTTTGAGGGAGAAAATCCTGATATTGGAGCATATGAATATGGAAAAGATTTGTGGATTCCAGGTATTAATTTTGAGCCTATAACTTATCCTTGGGTTTGGCCAGTGAGTAATGTGTACGGATGCTTAGATGATACAGCATGTAATTATAATCCTGATGCAACAGATGATGATGGTTCTTGTGAATACGCAGAACAATATTATGATTGTGAGGAAAATTGTTTAAACGATATAGATGAAGATGGAGTTTGTGATGAGTTAGATAATTGTCCAGAAGACTACAATCCTAATCAGGAAGATTTTGATTCTGACAATCAAGGAGATGCGTGTGATGGTGTTAGCTTAGATGAAGAAATTTTTAAAAAGAAAGTGATTAAAATATATGACCTGTTAGGTAGAGAAATCATTCCAAGTGATGAGAATAAAGACAATTTGTTATTATACATTTATGATGATGGTTCTATTGAAAGAAAATATTTTATAAAATAAGACCATAATCAGTTAATTCAAATAATTCTTTATATTTTGATATAACAAGTTGATTAGCGGTGAAGAAAGTGGTAAAAAATCTGCTTTTAGAAGTTAATCAAATCTGTAGGTTAGAGTTTTTTTACTGCTACCCAGACATTTTTATGTTTTTGTAATTTTTTTATAAGAAACTATCATTAACTTGTTTGAAAAATAACTTAAATATTATGAAAAAATTAATATTAATTTTGCTCTGTGCACCTTTGCTTTTTTCTTGTGCTGGGTCAGATGCAAAAGTAAAAACGAGTCCGAATTCTTCAACTCATCAGGAAAAAGACGATTTAATAGAAAAATTTACTAGAGATGTAGAGCGAAATATCGAAGCTTCTAATAATAAAAATTGGGATGCGATCATCGACATGACTTATCCTAAATTATTTGATTTATTCCCTAAAGAAGAATTTAAAGCTGTGTTTGAAATTATGTTTGAAACATTTAAGGATTTTCAAACTTCGTTAAGTTCTAATGTCAGACATTCTTATCCTGTTATAGATTATGAAGGCGATCAATTTACTAAATTTTCTTACGATAGTGAACTGATTTTCACATTCTATAATACAGATGATTTAGATAACATGTTACCTGGCTTTATGCAAGAATTTGGAGAAGATAATATCAAAACTTTTCGAAATACTAACTCTGTAGCTGTTAATGTTGAAGCTTCTATGCTTGCTGTATTAGAAGAGAATACTTCTGAATGGACATATCTTAATTGGGACGATAATATTATAGAGCAGCTCCTTCCTGCTAGTGTTTTTGATCAATTATTGAAATAAAGATTTTTATTAGCAGAAAACTAATTATATTCTAAAATATATTTCTAGTTTAATAGATGTTGTTTCATGAATTCTTTTGCAAAATACATTGCTTCTATTTTTATTCTTGGATTACCTCCATATATAGGCCCTCTTTTTGCGCAACCAGCAAGGCCTATTTTTTGTAAAAATGGAGAAGACATAGGTATTTTTAAAAAATTCATTACAACAGCACCATTTTCTTTCATTTTAAATCGACAATCTTTTAATATATATCCGTTTTCTTTGACAATAGGCTCTGTGTTTCTGTCAAATGAATGGTGAGCTTCCGGATAAACAGTTAAATTAATATTTTCTTTATTGATTAATTTTAATAGATCTACACATGCTTGTGCTGGGGTCCAGTTATCTAGTTTCCCAATTAAAATATGCATAGGTGAATTAGAAAAGTTTAAATTTTCTGGAGTGACTATGCAGGGTGGATACAATGCTAAATGTGCTGCAAAATTCACATTGCTATTAATAGCATTTTTTAATGGATTCCATGCTGAAAAAAATGTAACGCCCCCTCCAAGGCTCCATCCTGTTATTCCTATTTTTTTAGAGTTAATATTAGGATGATGACTTAGGGTCTCAAAAGCTCTGTAGCTATCTAAAATCATCATAGCTGTGGTAACATCTATTTGGGTTCCTACTGTCGATAAGATCCCTCTACTTTTAAAACTACAAATCTCAAAAGTTGCAATACCTATTTCTCTATACATTTTTAAGTATTCATAATGATGCTCTGCCCACCCTTCACTTCCAGCAAGGGCAATAATTAGAGGTGATTTTTCATTTAACAATTCATTTGGTAATCGAAGGATTCCATAAACTTCTTGTTTTTCCTGAGATTCCAAATCTGTAATTATATCTTTTAAAGAGAATGGATTGGCACTTGTGAAATAAATTGTATCTATTTGTGAAAGCGTTAAAAAAGGAATTAAAATAAATGTAATATATATTTTCATCATTATTTTTTTCTAGATTTCTTTTTCTTCTTTTTTGAATGATAGGGTTTTTCTCTAGAAAATTCTTTTGCAATCTCTATTTTTAACTTTACTCCTCTCCATTTAGTATTGTTTAGTTTTTTTATAATTTCACCTTTATATTCTTGATCAATTTCAAAAAAGCAAAAGCTTTTAAGGATATCTATTTTTCCAATAAAAACATTTCTTTTTTGAATTTTCTCATTTACTAATCCTAATATGTGTTGTGCTCCAATGCCATTTTTTTTACCAATATTCATATGAAAACGGACTGTTTTTTTAGATTTCATTTCATTTGAATCGTATTTTTCTTTTGTTTTTAAATCTGGGGAGTTTTTATAGAATGATAAAAATCGATTAAATTCTACAGAAACAAAATGTTTTATTAATGTCTCTTTATCAAAGTGTTCTAGTTTTTCTGTTATGCTTGGTAGATACTTGTCAATTTGATTATCTAATGGAGAATCCACAACCTTATTAATTAAGTTTAATAATTGTTTTTCGCATATCATATCACCTGTAGGAATCTCACTTAAATTAATTTTATTATTAACCATCTTTTCAATTGCTTTTATTTTTTTAGCATCTCGATTTGTGGAAATTATAATGGATTTACCTTTTTTATTTGCTCTTCCTGTTCTTCCAGACCTGTGAATATATACTTCATTATCATCAGGTAGGTTGTAATTTATAATATGTGTTATGTTGTCAACATCTATTCCTCTGGCGGCTACATCTGTTGCTACTAAAATTTCTAGAGTTTTTTGTCTAAATTTTTCCATCACATAA
>CACAKI010000050.1 GCA_902533035.1 uncultured Bacteroidota bacterium
TGTTAGATGCGGCATCTAATTCAAATATATTAAAAGCTCCATCATTATTACTTTCTGTGTTTATATCATTAATTTTATTTGCAAAAATTCTTGCACATGTTGTTTTTCCAACTCCTCTCGGACCACAAAAAATATATGCATGCGAAATTTGATTAGTTTTAATAGCATTTTCTAAGGTAGTTGTTACATGTGTTTGTCCCACAACATCTTGAAATTCTTTTGGTCTATATTTTCTTGCAGATACTAAATAAGAAGACATTATATTTATATTATAAAAATTTTCAATTTTGTTACACTAAATTTATAAAAAATATTATTACCTATTTTGAATATTTGTTTAGAATATTTTATTTGTTTATTTATCTAATAATTATTACATTTGCCGACCTCTTATAAAGAGGTTTTAATTTTTTTAAAGTATATAATGATGCATTACGAAACAGTTTTTATTGTTAACCCTGTGTTATCAGAGGAGCAAGCAAATCAAACAGCAAAAAAATATGAAGATTTTTTAAAATCAAAAAAAACAGATATAATTTCTAAAGAATCTTGGGGATTAAAAAAACTAGCATATTCGATTGAAAAAAAGAAATCAGGATTTTATTTTTTATTTGAATTCACATCTTCTGATGATAATCTTATATCTGAGTTTGAATTGAATTTTAAACGAGATGAAAGAGTGATGAGATGGTTAACGGTAAAGTTAGATAAACATTCTATTATTTATGCTGAAAAAAGGAGGGAACGGTTAAAGGGAAAAGATAAAAAAGAAGTTAAAAAATAATTAGAACACATGGAAACTAAATTAGAAAAAACAGAAAACACTTCAGAGTTAAGATATTTAACTCCAGTTGAAATGGATGTTAAAACTGGTAAGAAATATTGTAGATTTAAAAAAATGAAGATAAAATATATAGATTATAAAGATCCAGATTTTTTATTACGTTTTTTAAATGAACAAGGAAAAATATTACCAAGACGAATTACTGGAAACTCTTTGAAATTTCAAAGAAAAATAGCGCAAGCTATTAAAAGAGCAAGGCATTTAGGTTTATTACCATATGTTTCTGATTTGTTAAAATAAAGTATTATGGAAGTTATTTTAGTAAAAGATGTTCAAAATTGTGGTTTTAAGGATGACATCGTAAAAGTTAAAGATGGTTATGCAAGAAATTTTTTGATTCCAAAAGGTTTTGCAGTTATGGCTAATGACTCTACAAAAAAAATATTGGAAGAAAACATAAAGCAACGTACACACAAAGAGTCGGTAATAGTTAAAGATGCAGAACTACAAAGAGAAAAATTAAATAAAACATCTATTAAAATAAAGGCAAAAGTGTCTGAAGATAGTATTTCTTTGTTTGGTTCTGTTAATAGTAGTGTATTTTCTGAAAATCTTTCAAAAATAGGTTTTGATATAGATAAAAAATATATTAAGTTATTACCTTCTAGTGTAATTAAACAGCTAGGAACATATACTGCTCAAATAAGATTGCATAGGGATGTTAGTGCAAATATAGATTTTGAAGTTATTAGAGAATAACTCTAATTTCAAAATTACTAAATAAATAATATATTTACTGAATGCCGTTTGATATTGAATTAATAAAAAGTTTATACTCTAGATTTCCAGAATCTATTTCTACAATTAGAAAAATAGTAAAAAAACCACTTACCTTATCAGAAAAAATTCTATTTACACATCTTTCTTTAAATCAGCAAAAAAAAGATTTTCAAAGAGGTGTTGATTATGTTGATTTTTCGCCAGATAGAGTTGCTATGCAAGATGCCACAGCTCAAATGGCTTTACTTCAATTTATGCAAGCTGGAAAAAAAAATGTTGCAGTGCCTTCAACTGTTCATGCAGATCATTTAATACAAGCTAAAATAGGAGCAGATAAAGATTTACAAGAAGCTTTAAATCAGAATAATGAAGTATTTAATTTTTTAAGTTCTGTTTGTGATAAATATGGTATAGGTTTTTGGAAACCTGGAGCTGGGATTATTCATCAGGTTATTTTGGAAAATTATGCTTTTCCCGGAGGAATGATGATTGGTACAGATTCACACACTGTTAATGCTGGAGGGCTTGGTATGATTGCTATAGGTGTAGGTGGCGCAGATGCAGTAGATGTGATGTGTGGAATGCCCTGGGAATTAAAATTTCCTAAATTGATTGGAGTTAAATTAACTGGAAAATTAACAGGCTGGGCCTCTTCTAAAGATGTAATTTTAAAATTAGCAGGGATTTTAACTGTAAAAGGTGGAACAGGATGTATAGTAGAATATTTTGGTGATGGGGCAACATCTTTGTCTTGTACTGGTAAAGGGACCATTTGTAATATGGGTGCTGAAATAGGTGCTACTACTTCTACATTTGGATACGATGACAGCATGGGTCGTTATTTACGAGCTACTTCTAGATCTATAATTGCAGATGAAGCGGATAAAATTAGAGAACATTTAACAGGAGATAAAGAGGTTTATCAAAATCCAGAAAAATATTTTGATCAAGTTATAGAAATAAATTTAAGTGAATTGGAACCCCACTTAAATGGACCTTTTACACCTGATTTAGCCACTCCTGTTTCTCAGATGAAGAAAAAAGCTCAAGAAAATGATTGGCCCACTGAAATAGAATGGGCATTAATAGGTTCTTGTACAAACTCTTCATATGAAGATTTAACTAGAGCAGCATCTATTGTTGAAGATGCTATATCAAAAGGAGTGAAGCCAAAAGCTATCTTGGGAATTAATCCTGGATCTGAACAAGTTAGATATACAGCAGAAAGAGATGGATTGATCGATACTTTTAAAAAGTTTGAATCATCTAAAATATTTACAAATGCTTGTGGTCCTTGTATTGGACAATGGGCTAGATCTGGTGCTGAAAAAAAAGAAAAAAACTCTATAGTACACTCTTTTAATAGAAATTTTGCAAAAAGAGCGGATGGAAATCCAAATACGCATGCTTTTGTTACATCTCCAGAAATGGTTGCTGCTATTGCAATTTCGGGTAGATTAGATTTTAATCCTATAAAGGATACACTTATTAGTGAAATAGGAGAACAAGTTATGTTAAATGAACCAAAAGGTATAGAATTACCATTGAATGGTTTTGCTGTGGAAGAAAATGGATACCAGAAACCATCACGTAATGGTTCTGCTGTTGAAGTTAATGTTAATCCAAGTTCAGAAAGATTACAATTACTAGAACCATTTAAAAAATGGAATGGACAAAATATTATGAATGCAAAATTATTGATCAAAGCATTTGGTAAATGTACAACAGATCATATATCTATGGCAGGCCCTTGGTTACGCTATAGAGGACATTTAGATAATATTTCTAATAATTGTTTAATAGGAGCTGTTAATGCTTTTGGAGGTGCTACTAATAGTGTAAAAAACTTATTAGATAATTCATATAATGAAGTTCCTAAAGTAGCAAGGATTTATAAGTCTTCTGGAATACCATCTGTAGTTATTGGAGATCATAATTATGGGGAAGGTTCTTCTAGAGAACATGCTGCTATGGAGCCAAGACATTTAGGAGTGTGTGCTGTTATAGTTAAATCTTTTGCTAGAATTCATGAAACGAATTTAAAGAAACAAGGAGTTCTTGCGTTAACATTTTCTAATGAATCAGATTATGATAAAATTCAAGAAGATGATACTTTTGATTTTATTGATTTAAAAGATTTCTCTCCTAAGAAAGAATTAACAGTAAGGCTTAATCATATTAATGGAGAGAAAGAAGAAATAATAGTTTATCATACTTATAATGATTCTCAAATTGACTGGTTTAAATATGGATCAGCACTTAATAAAATAAAATCTCAAAATTTA
>CACAKI010000051.1 GCA_902533035.1 uncultured Bacteroidota bacterium
AATATAATAACATGTTTAAATATTTTAACTGATTGCCAAAAACAATATAATACATCTTTTAATCAACGATTTTTAGTCGAGTTATCACTAATGAAACTTTGTTCTCTAGAAAATTCTATTAAAAAAAAAACTCTAATTGATCCTCCTGATAAAAATCTAGAAAATATACCTAAAAACCCTATTAAAGAAACACCCAAAATAGAAAAAACACCTAAAAAAGAAGAAATAGCCAACATAGAAGAAATAGCCAACATAGAAGAAATACCCAACATAGAAGAAATACCCAACATAGAAGAAATACCCAACATTGAATCATCGATTCTAGGAGGTACTATCACAGATTGTTTAAATGAAAATAAAAGCGAGCCTAATGAAGAGGTGAAATTAGAAAGCAAACAGCCTGAAGAAGAAAAAGTGTCTGTTACTGAAAAACACCTGAATCCTATTTGGAATAATTTAGTGGAAAAATTAAAAAATGATGGAAAAATGAATTTACACGCAACACTAAGTAATCAACAAAATAAAATAATCGAAAACAATATTTTAAAACTAAATATTCAAAGTAAGACACAAGAAAAAGAAATTATCGAAAATCAACATATTATTTTAGAATTCTTAAAAAAAGAATTAAGTATTCGGTCTTTGTCAATTAAAATAAATGTAAGTTTATTAAATGACGAAGAAGTTTTATACACTCATGAAGATAAATTAAAATATATAGTCAAACACAAACCGAAAGTTTTACAATTAATAAAAAACTTAGATTTAGAAATTAAAGAATAATTAAAATGGAAAATAAGAAAATACAAGTAGCCAACCCAATTGTAGAATTAGATGGAGATGAAATGACTCGTATTATTTGGGATTTTATCAAGCAGAAATTAATATTCCCTTATGTTGATTTAGATATTAAATATTATGATTTAGGAATAGAAAGTAGAGATAAAACTAATGATCAAATTACTATTGAAGCAGCTAACGCAATAAAAAAATACAGAGTAGGAATCAAGTGTGCAACAATTACACCAGATGAACAAAGAGTGAAAGAATTTAATCTGAAAAAAATGTGGAGGTCACCTAATGGAACCATTAGAAATATTGTTGGGGGAACCGTTTTTCGTGAACCTATTATTTGTAAAAATATTCCAAGACTTGTTCCTAACTGGACTCAACCAATTTGTATTGGAAGGCATGCTTTTGGGGATCAATACAAAGCAACTGACACCGTTATAAAAGGAGCTGGAAAATTATTTATGACTTTTGAAAGTGAAGACGGCACTAAAAAAAAATGGGAAATTTATGAATATAATGGAGCAGGTGGAGTAGCAATGAGTATGTATAATACTGATGAATCTATTTATGGATTCGCAAGATCTTGTTTTAATAAAGCTTTAGATAAAAAATGGCCTTTATATCTTTCTACAAAAAACACTATTTTAAAAGCATACGATGGAAGGTTTAAAGATATTTTTGAAGAAGTTTATAACAAAGAATTTAAATCAAAATTTGAAAAATTAAATATAATATATGAACATAGACTGATTGATGATATGGTGGCTTCTGCATTAAAATGGAACGGAGGTTTTGTTTGGGCATGTAAAAATTATGATGGCGATGTCCAGTCAGACACAGTAGCTCAAGGATTTGGATCTTTAGGATTAATGACATCTACTTTATTAACCCCAGAGGGTGATGTAATGGAAGCAGAAGCCGCACATGGTACAGTCACTCGACATTACAGACAACATCAGCAAGGTAAACAAACTTCAACTAACCCAATAGCATCTATTTTTGCATGGACAAGAGGATTGAATTTTAGAGGAAAACTTGATAAAAATAATGAGCTAATTAAATTTTGTCAGAATCTAGAAGAAGTTTGTATTGAAACTGTAGAAAATGGAATTATGACTAAAGACTTAGCATTATGTATACATGGAAAAGATTTAAAAGAAGAACATTATGTGAATACAGAAAGTTTTTTGAAAAATCTTGATGAAAATCTACAAAAAAAAATGAGTTAAAATGAGAAAACTAATACTTATATTTTTTGTTTTTATTCCATTTTTAAATCTTGCACAAGAAAATAGGGGTTATATAGTCAATGTAGGTGATATGGCCCCAAAATTCAAAACTACAACAAATACAGGTGAAGTGTTTGATTTAGAAAACGAATTAGGAAAAGTAATTATGTTACAGTTTACTGCAAGTTGGTGCAGTGTTTGTATTAAAGAAATGCCCTTTATCGAAGATGAAATTTGGAATTTATATAAAAATCGTGAAGACTTCTGTTTAGTAGGAATCGATCGAGGAGAAAATATTGAAACTATAAAAAAATTAATCCAAAAAACACAAACTACATATCCTATTTGTTTAGATGAAAACTCTGAAATATTTCAATTATATGCTGAAAAAAAAGCAGGAATTACTAGAAATGTAATTATTGATAAAAATGGAAAAATAGCTTTTTTGACTCGATTATTTGAAAGAAATGAATTCAATGAAATGAAACATAAAATTAATCAATTATTAAAATAAATAATACATTATGAAACTTAACTTATATTTAATCTTTATTGTTAGCACACTATTAATTACTTTTAGTTCCTGTGATAAAGAAGAAGAAAACAACCCTGATGATATGAATATTTCTGGATGCACGAATTCAGAGGCATTAAATTATAACCCAAATGCAACGATTGATGATGGGTCCTGTATTATCCTAGGGTGTACAGATGAAAATGCTATAAATTATAACCCTGAAGCAACTGATGATGATAATTCATGTGAATACTCTATTGCTTCGATGTTGGATGGGAATTGGAATATTGCTCTTTTAGATTATGACACAGAAATTGATGGTTCTGTTTTAGAATCAATAATTGGTTTTAATCTTGGAAATCAAGAAATTTCTGGACAAGCAGAAAATGCAGGAAGTTGGACACTAAACTCTGAAGATTACACTTACAGTAGCGAACTTGACTTTGACACAGAGCCATTTACAATACTTACTTTTGAAGCGCCTTCTTTCCCTTTTAATTATTCAAATTCAGGAACTTGGAATTTAGAAAACAATGATACTGATCTTATTTTAATAGACAATATCACTGGAGAGGAAGCTTACTATGAAATTGTTTCAATTACTAATACTACGGCATTTATGAATGGAACCATTAATGTAACTCAAGATGGATTGGGTAATTTTGAAATTGACGTACAAATGCAATTAGAGAAAATCATTAATTAATTTTTGTTACAAAAGGCAAACATATCTTTTGCTAATGAATTAAAAGAAAAATTTTTATTCAACTTCTGCGTAAGCTGATTATAATCTTTTTGTACTTTATTAATATTATTTTTATTTAAAGTTTTTTCCAAAGAAATAATTAAATTTTCTGAATTAAAATCATCCTGAATTAGCTCATCAATTACTCTTCTATTTAAAATAATATTAACTAATGAAATATATTTAGTTTTAATAAGTTTTTTAGCAAAAATAAAAGAAATGAAACTTGTTTTATAACATACAACTTGTGGCACTTTATACATTGCTGCTTCTAAACTGACTGTACCTGAACTAACAATTGAAGCAGCTGAAATACTCATTAATTTATAAGTTTGATCAATGACTAATTTAACATCATAATCTTGAATTATACTCTTATAAAAATTTAGATTAATGTTATTCACACCACCTATAATAAAACGATAA
>CACAKI010000052.1 GCA_902533035.1 uncultured Bacteroidota bacterium
CATATAACTATACATTTTGGGATTATGGTGTTTATCAAAAATATACTTATAATGATGTAGATGTTTTTCTTTTAGATGCTAGGTTTTTTAGAGAAAAAACAAGTGATGAATCACCATCATTATTTGGTGATACTCAAATTGAAAGATTATTTGAAGAAATTAATAAAAGTGGAGCGACATTTACTTTCTTAGTTTCTCCAACACCTTTTCTTTTTCCTGGAGAAGAATCTTTAATTAATTATAAAGATCAATTAGAGCATTTTATGTACAGATTAAAGTTATCAGGTGCAGAAGGTGTCATTTTACTTAGTGGCCAAGGTTCAGAAACCCAATTTATGAAATATGAGAAAGACCCTAATTGGAGTGATTTGAGGTTTTGGCATCCTGTTTATGAATTTAATTTAGGAGCTCTTATCCCATCAGAAAAATCTTTAGGTGGTGCGCAAAATTTTTCTAGAATTAAAGTTGAAGGTAAATCTGGAAAAAGAGTTTGCATTATAGAAACATTTAATCAAGATGGTAAACGTGTTTTCTTAAAAAGAATTCATGAAGATGAATTAAAATTTTAATTTTATTTAAGCCCTCTTTTGAGGGCTTTTTTATTAATAAGTGAAAAATGAAAAAACTATTATTAATTTTCATTCCAGTATTTAGTATTTCTCAAGTTAATTATAATCTTAATTGGCTTGATCAATTTGAAGGTGAGTTAAATTTTAAAAATTATAATGGGTGTTTTAGCGGGGCCTATTCAGAACTACATGAAGATGATAGTTGGATTTCGAATGATTCTTATTTCATAGGATTTGGTAATGATTCTGAAATAGCATATTTAGAATATGAGGATATTGACTATGGTTATGAAGGAATCGAAAAATTAAAAATTGTTATTAAGCAAGATGGGGTATTGCTTAAGGAAATGTTATTATGGGAAAATACATGGTGGGAACATGAGGAGTATTACTCTGAAGAAGAGTATTATAATGATGAGTTTTGCAAGGATCCAGATGCTTTTAATTATTGTAGTGATTGTTATGAAGAAGAATACGGTTCTTGTTGTTATGTTGAAGGTTGTATGGATGAAATGTATTTTGAATATAACCCAGATGCTTGTCATTCAGATTGGTCTTGTGATAAGAGAAAAGTTGGTTGTACAGAACTTACAGCATATAATTATTGTGAGACTTGTATAGAGGATAATGGTTCATGCATAGCTGTAGTGGAAGGGTGCACTGAGGAAGGGGCATTAAACTATAATGAAGAGGCAAATGAGGATAATGGTTCATGTCAGTATAGTATAAATTATCTTTTAAAAGATAAAAGATTGGAAATAAATACTTTTTTGTCAGATAATTTTATAGATCCAAATCCTATTTTTTATTTTTTTGAAGAGAATGAAAATGAGATTATTTTCTCTTCTCCTTCTAATTCAAGAGATTTACCTTCTACTAATTTAACTCATGTGAAAGAATACTCTAATGCAGGCTATTTAGATGAGTTTAATATTAGTGAGGAATTATTTTCTGTTGCTGAACCGCCTGACACAAGAGTTCGAAAAAGTATTGGCTTAGCTGTGTATTGTACAATTGATTGTAGACAATCTATTTCTGACCTTTTTTATGCAGAATTATTCAAAATCCCAAATTCTCTTCATAATAAGGAATATTCTTTATTGTTTTACTCAAGCTATCCTGATGAACAATTAGTTGTTTTAGTTGTTGCATTTTGGGAAATTAATGAAAAAACAGGCCAGAAAGATGTTGTTTCTATACAATCTATTCCTATTGAAGTGTCAGGTCGTCCAGGTGGTTTAAATTATTATTCTAATAAAGAAGATTTTTTAAAATCTTTTATTACATATAAAGATTATGTTAATAATGGTGGTTTAGAAAATTATAAAATGGCAATATCTTTATTAGAAGAGGAAGGAAATCATCATAATAGCCCTGATAGTTATGATCACCTTTATTGTCTTTATCTGAAGTTAGCAAGGTCATTTAATAAAGATGAAGAATATAATTTAGTAATTTCTAATTATAAGAAATCAATTGAACATAAAGTTTTTTCTCATTACCCAGGATGTTGGGGGCACTCTAAAAAAGAAGTTTATCAGGAACTCGCTAATATTTTTTATAATAAGAAAGAGTATTCAAAATCTGCTAAGTATTATACTAAAATACTAAATTTAAATAATGAGCTCACTGATTATGAAAAAGCTGCCCTTTATTCTGACAGAGGAAGAGCGTATGCTAAATCTGATTATTCTAGTGATTTAAAAAATGCAGTAGCTGATTTATTATTTGCTGAAAATATATACAAAGAGATTGGTCATCAGACTGAGAAGCAATCCCTATGTTTTTTTTATAGTGGATGGGCTTCTTATAAAATGAAGGATTATCAATCATCGATAGATTATTATACAAAAGCTATTGAGTTAAGACCTAATGATGATTCTGCACACAATAATAGAGGTATTTGTTATGCTGCGGTTAGCTTGTATAAATTTGCTATTAATGATTATGATAAGGCAATTGACTTAAGTCCTAAATCGGGATTATATTATTCTAATAAGGCTAATGCTTTAAAAAGCCTTGGGGAGCCATATTGTGATTTCTATAAAAAGGCTTGTGAATTAGGGTATCAAGACGCTTGTGGCGCTTGTTATTAAATATTATTTTATAATAAAAAAGGGAACTATATAAGTTCCCTTTTTTGTTTTTCAAGTATTTTATTTTTTTGAATTATTATTCAATAATTACTCTTTCTGTTTTAATAGAGTGGTTATTAAACATTTCAATTAAATAAATTCCTTTTCCATATTTATTTAAATCAAATACTTTATTTCCATTTAATGTTTCAGTTAAAACAACTTCACCTAAAGTGTTTAATATCTTAATATTATAAGATTCGTTGCTTGAGTTACTAACTGTAATTTGACCATTAGATGGATTAGGGAATACAGAGTAATTTAAACTTTCTTCTTCTAAGCTTGAAGATTCAGAAAATAATAAACCATCAATAACATGAATAATACCATTTGTACAAACAATATCAGCTATAGTAACTGTTGCGTTATCAACCATAACATTATCATCAATGCTGATAGTAACATTGTTTCCATCCATCATAGTTAATATCATTCCGTCACTCAAATCAGCAGCATTTAAAGATCCGCCCGCATATACATGATGAGCCAAAATATCTAATAATGGAGTCTCAGCGTTTTCAATAATTTCTGCTAAAGCAGAATCATCTAGTTCTGAACTAGGAGCAAACATTGTAAATCCTCCCGAGCACTCATTTAATGTTGCAAGATCTGCTGCTGATAAATTTAATCCCAAAGCAACAAATTGATTTACATCTTGATTTGTTGTTGCTTCTGTAAATACTGTATTAGCATTAACAGTGGTTTCCTCTAATCCTAAAGCAGCAAATAATCTTGGTGCCATAAATTGTTGAATTAAATCAGCATATGCCATTCCTTTTTCTTCTG
>CACAKI010000053.1 GCA_902533035.1 uncultured Bacteroidota bacterium
TGTTATATTTTCTGGCATTTGATTAGAAAAATCTTCTTCCCAAAGAACAATTTCATCTCCTCCTAAAAATTGAGAATCATTTATATCATTTATAATAGTATTATTTGTACTACTTAAAGATTGAATATTTTTTGTGTTTACCTGAGAAAAGGAAAAAGAATATATTAATAATATATTGATAAAAAGTAATGTTTTTTTCATAGTAAAAGGATTTTTTGATTTAATATAATAAGCAAAAGTAAGAATAATTTAACTTAGTTTAAAACTTCTTGAGTACAGTCCCAATTATATTTCTTTTTTTTTATTAATGTTAATTGATTATCTCTATGAATAACAATAGTATTTGAAGGAATATTTTTTCTTATAACGCAACCTGCTCCTATTGTCACATTATTCCCAATTTTCACTCCAGCAACAATGGAACAATTTGCTCCAATCCACACATTATTTCCAATCATTACTCCCATTTTTTTTGTGGAAATTTTCCGGTGATCATATATGTCATGATTTGTAGTTGTAATTACTGTGTTTTGTCCAATGTTCACATTATTTCCTAGGATTAAGCCACCATAAGCATTTATATAAATTCCTATGTTGTCACCAGGGTCACACATGATACCTTTTTTGATGTATTCGTGTCCTAATATTTTACTTCTAAAATCTACTGGCCACGGAACGTTTCTATTGAATCCAATAATTTTTTGCATAAAAAAATATTTTTGTAGGATTTGAAAGTTATAAATATACCCTGTCCTTTGCCTTGTGTATTTTGGATAAACCCATTTAACTATTATTCTAAAAATAGTATCATCAAAAATTAATATAAAAGATTTAATATATTTTCTCATTTAACGTATTGATTTTCTCATATATAAACTTAAAACAATATAATGTATTGCTCCAAAAAAAGATGCTACCAACAAGGCTATTCCAATATCGTTATAATGTTTTAGAAAATAAAATGAACTAACTTGAAAACAAAATAAACTAATATTAAAAATGAGTAATATTTTCTGCTTTCCTAAAATATCACCTATCGTACTTATTGGAGAATAAACATTTTTAAATAAAATAAAAACACTAAAATATTTTAATAATCCTCCTGCTTCTTTCCAGTTTTCCCCCAAAATAGAAAATATTTCTTTCCCAAAAAAACTCACAATAAGTAAACCAGGAAGTAATGTAAATAATACACGTCTTTGTATTAATTTAGTTAAATCTAAAAGTTCTTTTTTATTTGAATAAAAAAGAGTACTTGCTTTTTGAAAATAAACTTGAGAAACAGAATTAGTGATAAAAGAAATAGGAATAGCAATTAATTTTTCCGCTAGAAAATAAAGTCCAGCAGCTTTAATTCCAAAAAAGAATACGATTAACATGGTCATTCCTAAATTAGATAAAGAATTGAATAAATTTGAAATTGTCGAGTATTTTAGAAAATTGATATATAAATAAAAATTCTTTTTTATACTTTCTTTACTAATAACTGAAAATCGGAGAACTTTTAAAATATCTAAAAAATTAAAAATTGATGTTATTATTAATGATATAATGTTTCCAATAATAAGTCCTGATGAAATAGATTTTATCCCTAAGATTAAAGAGCTTAGCGAATTAGAGGATGACTTTAATAGATTATGTTCTGCAATAGTAGTGTATTTTCTCTCTCTGTTAAGAAAAATTAATATAGATTGGTTAAGTGCAAATAATAATATAGAAAAAGAAATAATCCAATAATGAGTTTTAAATAAATTTAACTGGGTAATTTGAAATAAAAAATCTTTTAGAAAAAACAATAAAAAGAAGGTAATAAAAGAAAAACAAATCGCAATGATTAAACATAAAGCCAATAGATTAATAGAGTCTTTCTTTTTTTTTGGTAGCATGATTGCCATATCATATTTTCCAGAAGCAATTATACCAAGAATTGTATATAGACTAACATATAAACCATAAGTTCCAAATTCTTCTGGAGAAAAATACTGAGTCAGTATTGGGGTAATGATAATAGGGATTAATTGAGCTATTGATATGCCAGTGATTAATTTCATTACATTCTTAGAGAAATCAGATATTTTAATTTTTCTCTCTCTTTTTCGTGTCACTTTCAAATAAAAACCAAAAATGATTGGTACTGCTAACCAATGTAAACAAATAAAAAAACTAGAAGGAATTAGAGCATAAAACCAAGGGTCAATTTTAGATCCTAAATACGAAAAAAGAAGAATAGAAAGAGAATCTTCTATAATTTCCCAAACAATAAAAATTATTAATAGAGGAAGACCATATTCTAATAATTTTTTCTTTAGATTTTTAATTTTCCAAAATGACACTTTATGTGTTAGATTGTGTTTGATATATTTATATAATCTTTTCATTTTGTTTTTGTGAGATGTGAAGATACAATAACATTTTCTATTATATTTGCATTTCAATATTCATGGTGGCTATAGCTCAGTTGGTTAGAGCATCGGTTTGTGGTGCCGAGGGTCGTGGGTTCGAATCCCATTAGCCACCCTAAAAAGGAGCTTTTAATGCTCCTTTTTTTAATTTGCAACACATAATGATTAATTGATTTTATTTATATTCTGTTTCCATTTGTTCTATTATGGATTCTGCTTTAGATATAAAAGCTGTTGAACTCTGCATGTAACCCATTCTTTGCCATTGGTTTGATAAGCTAGCATTAATAGAGAACTTTCCATCTTCTGTTTTTGATACACTAAAAATCCAAATGGTAGGAAATCCCCTTACTTGAAATTGATTTTGGAAATAGTCATTTTGATTTTTCAAGTTTTTTCCCTCTTCTTCTGAAAGTCCATATATTTTAGCTAAAGTAGTTCTTCTAGGATTATCTATTTCTAGTAAAATAACATTTTCTTTTGCCCACTTTTTGAATTCATTTGTTTGAAAAACATCTTTATCTAATTTTTTGCACCAACCACACCAATCACTTCCAGTAAAATTAACCATAATTGGCTTGTTTTCTTTTTCAGCTTGTTCAATAACTTTAACGTGACCAATTAACCAACCTTCTTTTTGTGAATACGAATTAAAGCTAAATAAGAAAACACAAGTATATAATAAAATCTTATTCAACATTATGCATCAATTTTTTTATTCTAGGTGAAAAAAAGACAAGTACTATTCCTGCTCCAACTGCAAACGCTCCAACAAAAAGAAATGTTCCATTAAACTGATCTAACATCTCTATTTTTGTTAGTCCTTCTGTAGACGTTTCTTGTGCAATAAATTTTCCAAGTAAATGAGCTAAAGATGAAGAAAGAAACCAAAATCCCATAACAAAACTCATAATTTGTTTCGGCGACAGTTTTGTTACTAAAGATAAACCAACAGGAGATAAACACAACTCTCCTAAAGTATGTAATAAGTATGCTAATAATAAAAATGCCATTGGAACCATCCCAGCTTCAGCAAACAATCCACCTAAAGGGAATGCGAAAAAACCTAGACCAAGTAAA
>CACAKI010000054.1 GCA_902533035.1 uncultured Bacteroidota bacterium
AGTTGTTCAGCCTTATTTGTCTGCAACGCAAAGTGGGATTTCTATGATAGCATTTCATTTTAATAAGCCAGTTTTAGCTACTAATGTTGGGGGCTTAAGTGAGTATATAAAAGATGGTGAAAATGGCTATCTAGTTAATCCAAAATCAACAGAAATCACAAATGCTATTGTAGATTATTTTGATCATAAAAGAGAATTGGATTTTGTAAAACAAATAAACAATTTGAAAGAAAAATACTCTTGGTCTAAATTATTAGATTCGTTTGAAAAAGTAGTTAATATTAATTGATGATGTTCCGGTTTTTGATTTTTTTATTTTGTTTTCAGTCATTTTCTCAAAACCAATACTCTGAAAATGGAGATCGTCATGGTTTGTGGCAAGGTTATTATGAAAGTGGACAACTAAGATATGAGGGAGTTTTTCGAGATGGTAAAGAAATAGGAGTTTTTAAATATTATTTTGAATCGGGCAATCTAGAAAAAGAGTTATTGTATATAGAAGATGGTGTTCGCGCAAAAGTTAGGATGTATTATTCCAATAAAAATATTAAAATTTTAGGTGAATATTGTTTTAAAAAAAGATGTGGAACTTGGGATTATTTTGATGATTTGGGAAATATGATTTTTAGAGAAAATTATAAAGATGGTGTGTTGAGTGGAGATTATTTTATTTTTTTTTCTGGTGTTTTGACAGATATTTACAAGTATGCAAACGGAAAAAAAAATGGTATATCAAAAACTTTTTTTTCTACAGGTCAGGTAAAGATTATAAAAAATTATTTAGATGATAAATTACATGGTAAATACGAAGTTTTTTCTAAAGAGGGGAAGCTTATTGAGAGTGTAAATTATATAAAGGGATTTAGAGTAAATTGATTTAATATGATAAAAACTAGAATAACTGATTTATTTAACATAAAACACCCTATTATTCAAGCTGGGATGGTTTGGTGTAGTGGTTGGGAATTAGCTTCTGCTGTTAGTAATGCAGGTGGATTGGGTATTATAGGCTCTGGTTCTATGTACCCCGAAATTTTAAATATTCATTTAAAAAAATGTAAAAAAGCGACGAGAAATAATTTTGCAGTTAATATACCATTATTGTACCCCAATGTTTCTGAACATATGGATTTAGTTATTAAACATAAAGTTCCAATTGTATTTACGTCAGCTGGAAATCCTAGTATTTGGACTCAGAAATTAAAAAACCATGGAATTATTGTTGTACATGTTGTTTCAAATTTAAAATTTGCTTTTAAATCAAGAGATGCTGGTGTTGATGCTATTGTCGCAGAGGGTTTTGAGGCTGGAGGTCATAATGGGTTAGATGAAAATACTACTTTTTGCTTATTGCCATTATTAAAAAAACATATTGATATTCCTTTAATAGCTGCTGGAGGTATTGGTTCAGGAGAAACTATGCTTGCTGCTATGTCTTTAGGCGCTGAAGGAGTTCAAATAGGCAGTCGATTTGTATTGTCTAATGAGAGTTCTGCTCATATAAATTTTAAACAAGAAATTTTAAAAGCAAAAGATGGAGATACTATTTTAACTCTTAAGGAATTAACTCCCGTGAGATTAATAAAAAATAAATTTTTTAAAGAGCTAGAAATGGCGTATTTAGAAAAAAGATCTGTTTTAGATTTAAAACAAATATTAGGAAAAGGAAGGGCGAAAAAAGGAATGTTTGAAGGTGATGTAGATTTTGGAGAATTAGAAATTGGGCAAATATCTAGTTATTTAGATGTAATAAAGTCAGCAAAAGAAATAATAGAAGAAATAATAAGTGATTTCTATAAAACTAGAGATAAATTAAATGAATATTAATTTTGAACATTTTACGTTAGATAATGGATTGAGGGTTATTTTACACTTAGATTCTAAAAGCAATGTAGTGACTTCAAATATATTGTATAATGTTGGATCAAAACACGAAGATCCAGATTTTACAGGTCTTGCTCATTTATTTGAACATTTAATGTTTGCAGGAACTAAAAATCATCCTCATTTTGATTCTTTTTTAGAAAGGGTGGGTGCTCAAAATAATGCTTTTACCAGTAGTGATATTACTAATTATTATATAACAATACCATCAAATAATTTAGAGCATGCATTATATATTGAGAGTGATAGAATGTTAAATTTAAATATTTCTCAAAAAAATTTAGATGTGCAAAAAAATGTAGTTATAGAGGAGTTCAAGCAAAATTATTTAAACCAACCATATGGAGATTTACATTTAATGTTACGTGCCGCTTCTTACAATGTGCATCCTTATCAATGGTGTCCTATTGGAAAGGAAATTGCTCATGTTGAAAAAATAGATTTAAATATTGCAAATGAATTTTTCAAAAACTTCTATGCTCCAAATAATGCTATTTTAGTTGTGGCTGGCAATATTGATTTCAAAAAAACTAAAAAAATGATTTACAACCATTTTTCTTCAATTCCATTTCGGAGTATTAATAAAATAAAATATTTATTTGAGCCTAAAAAAACAGAAAAAATACACTTAAAAATTAAAAGAGATGTTCCTTCAAAATGTATTGCTTTAGCTTTTCATATGGGAGGTAGGTTAGAAAAAAATTTCTATGTGTCTAAATTAATTTCTCATATTCTTTCGTCTGGTGTGTCATCAAGATTATATAGTAATTTAGTTGTTAAGAAAAAGGTGTTTAGTGAAATTCAAACTTATTTAGGAGAAGATTTTGATAATAGTTTGTTTTATATAAAAGGTTTCTTAAATAAAGATGTAGATTATTCTTTAGCTGAGCAAAGTATTTTTAATGAGCTAGATTCTTTATCATCTTTTGTAATAAGTAAAGAAGAGTTAAATCGAGTTCAGAAAAAGAATGAGTCAGGAATCCGTTTTACTAATTTAAACAATTCTTATAAAGCTATTGATTTAGCTATTGGTGCAGTTCTAGGTAATCCTAATTTAATTAATGAGGAATTAGCTGTTTTTAAATCAATTTCTGAAAATGATATTTTATTTGAGGCAAAGAAAATGTTTTCTGAAACTAATTGTACCTCATTGTATTACGGAAAAATATAAAAATGAATACTCCAAAAAGATATAATATTAATAAACCTGATTTCATTCAACCTTCAAAAGATTTTTTGTTTGATTCAATACCGATTTATTTTTTTTCTCAACCTGGTTCTTCAGTAATGGGGATTGATTTTATTTTTGATGTAAATTTTAATATTTTAAATTCACATACTAGTTTGATGATTTCTTCTGTTAGCTCTTTTTTGACTTGCGGAACTAACAATCTTAATGAAACTCAAATTCACAGTACTATTGATTCT
>CACAKI010000055.1 GCA_902533035.1 uncultured Bacteroidota bacterium
AAGTAACACAAATATAAGTGTTGCAAAAAAAGAAAAAATAAATCATTGGAGAAGTCCAGAAGGAATAAAAATTAAATCAAAGTATTTTAAGAAAGATGTTAATAATATAAAACATTTGGGTTTTGGAGCAGGAATCCCTCCTTTTTTAAGAGGCCCATATAGCAGCATGTATTGTCAAAAAAAATGGACAATTAGGCAATACTCTGGATTTTCTACAGCAGAAAAATCCAATGCATTTTATAAAAAAAATTTAAGATCCGGGCAAACAGGTTTATCAGTAGCATTTGATTTGCCTACGCATAGAGGATATGACTCTAGCCATCAAAGAGTTAAATCAGATGTGGGAATGGCAGGTGTCGCTATTGATACTGTAGATGATATGAAAAGATTATTTAAAGGAATCCCGATTGATAAAACATCTATTTCTATGACCATGAATGGTGCCGTCCTGCCTATCATGGCGTTTTTAATTGTATGTGCAAAAGAAAAAAAAATACCAATAGAAAAAATCACTGGAACAATTCAAAATGATATTTTAAAAGAATTTTTAGTACGTAATACATATATCTATCCACCAAAGCAATCGATGAGAATAGTAAGTGACATTTTTAAATATACTGCAGAAAAAATGCCAAAATTCAATTCCATTAGTGTGAGCGGATACCATATGCTAGAAGCTGGAGCTACTGCAGAACTAGAATTAGCATATACTTTAGCAAATGGATTAGAATACTTAAAAAAAGGTATTAATGCCGGATTGAAAATTGATGATTTTGCTCCAAGAATTTCATTTTTTTGGGGTATTGGAATGAATTTTTTTATGGAAGTAGCAAAAATGAGAGCAGCTAGAATTTTATGGGCACAAATTGTAAAAAAATTTAAACCAAAAAACAACAAATCACTTATGTTAAGAACTCATTGCCAAACATCCGGATGGAGCTTAACAGAACAAGACCCACTAAATAATATCACTCGAACATGTTTAGAAGCCCTTGCATCTGTTATGGGGGGGACACAATCATTACACACCAATGCTTTTGATGAAGCAATAACATTACCAACTGATTTTTCAGCTAAAATCGCAAGAGATACACAAATTTTCCTACAAAAAGAATCGAAAATATGTGAAATTATAGATCCATTGGGAGGGTCATTTTATATTGAAAAATTAACTGACCAATTAATAAAAAAAGTTAAAAAAATCATAACAGATATTGAAAAAAATGGCGGCATGACTAAGTTAATTGAATTAGGTATACCAAAAAAAAATATTGAAAATGCAGCTATAAAAAAACAAGCAGCAATCGACTCAAAATCAATATTGATTATAGGATTAAATTCTTTCCAAAATAAAGCCAAAGCAAAAGTTGAAACGCTAAATATAAATAACTCTACAGTTCAAAAAAGTCAACTACAAAAAATAAAGGAAATAAAATCTAAACGGGATGTAAAAAAGGTAAAAGATGCTTTAAATAATATAACTAAAGGTTGTGAAAATAATACTAAAAATTTACTAGATTTATGCGTTACAGCAGCAAAAGAAAGAGCTACCTTAGGAGAAATATCTTTCGCTTGTGAAAAAATATTCAAAAGATATTTTCCGGAAAAAACTATTAGTACAGGTATTTACTCTATGGAAATAAAAGGAAATCAAATTTTTGAAAAAGCAAAAAAGGCAACCAACCTATTTGCAAAAAAATATGGAAGAAGACCTAGGATTTTAGTTGCTAAAATCGGACAAGACGGTCATGACAGAGGAGCAAATATAATTGCAACAAGCTTTTCAGATTTAGGCTTCGATGTTGATATTGGTCCATTATTTCAAACACCAGAAGAAATTACAAAACAAGCAATTGAAAATGATGTTCACATTATCGGAGTATCTAGTTTAGCAGGAGGACATAAATCATTAATCCCAAAATTAATTGAATGTGTAAATAAAAAAACAAAAAAGAAAATCCAAATTGTTGTAGGAGGAATTATACCGAAAAAAGATTATGATTTTTTGAAAACAAAAGGAGTTAGTAATATTTTTGGACCGGGCACTATTATAGCAGAAGCAGCAATAGAAATTATTGAATCTTTATCATAAATGAAAGCAGCATCATATCTAAAGGGCATACAAAATGGAGATATTAGTATTCTTTCACAGGCAATTACTTTAATTGAAAGTACAATAGAAAAAGACAAAAAAACAGCAACTACATTAATCGACTTATGTTTACAAAAAAAAAGAAATTCTAAAAAAATTTGTATTAGTGGGCCACCAGGAGTTGGAAAAAGTACATTTATTAATAAATTAGGAACCTACTTAATAAAAAATAAAAAAATTGCAGTCTTAGCAATAGATCCTAGTAGCCAAAAATCAAAAGGAAGTATTTTGGCAGACAAAACAAGAATGCATCCACTTTCAAATCACCCAAATTCTTTTATAAGACCTTCCCCAAACAAAGGAGTTTTAGGGGGTATAAATAAAACAACAAGAGAAAGCATCATTCTATGTGAAACATTTGGTTTTGATATAATAATCATTGAAACCGTAGGAGTAGGGCAAAGTGAAATAATTGGACATTCTATTTCGGATTGTTTTATATTACTAACCCTCCCTAAATCTGGAGATCAAATACAAGCAATAAAAAAAGGGATTCTTGAAATTGCAGATATAATTATTATCCATAAGTCTGATACTATAAATAAATTAGAAATTAAAAAGGAAAAAAATAATTATTCCGAAAGATTTAATCAAGAAAAAATAATTGAAGAATTCTCTTCTTTAAGCAATGAAAATATAGAAAATATTTGGATTAAAATAGAGGGCTTTTTAAATCAAAAAAAAAGAAACAACAAACAATTATACTGGCTCAATGAAGCTATAAAAGAAGAGTTAGAATTAGTTTTTTTTCAAAACAAAAAAGTAAAAAATGAATTAAAAATTATAAAAAAAAACATCAAGCTATCTAATTTGAATCTTAAAAAATTAGCTAAAGAACTTGTAAAAAACTATCTAAAATAGATTCTGTATTATTTTCTCTACAGTAACTCCTTCTGCTTCTGCTTTATAATTTTTCACTAACCTATGCCTTAAAACATCCTGAGAAACAGCACGGACATCTTCAATGTCTGGAGAAAATTTCCCAGATAATATAGCATGCATTTTTGATCCCATTATTAAATATTGTGAAGCTCTTGGGCCTGCACCAAAATCTATAAATTTTTTAATTTCATCTGGACAATTTTGACTGTTTGGCCTTGTTTTTCTTACTAATTCAACGGCATAAGAATAAACATTATCAGTAACAGGTATATTCAAT
>CACAKI010000056.1 GCA_902533035.1 uncultured Bacteroidota bacterium
TATTACCATAAGTTAAGTCAATTAGAAAAAGTATTTGCATCCATTAATAATAATAATATACCTAATATTATTGGCCTATGTGAAGTGGAAAACAAATTGGTTATTGAAGATTTATTAAAACAACCTTTTTTTAAACAAAACACTTTTAAAATTATTCATAAAGAAAGCCCAGACAGCAGAGGTATAGACTGTGCTATTTTATTTGACGAAAAATTCAAATTAATAAAATATGATTTTATTGAAATACAAATTCCTGAAGCATCTAGACCAACAAGAGATATTGTATATGCAGAACTACAAATAAACAACGAAACTTTACACTTGTTTGTTAATCATTGGCCTTCAAGATGGGGAGGGACACAAAAAACTGAACACAAACGGATTTATACTGCAAATATTCTAAAAAAATATATTGAAAAAAATATAAAGAAAAATGAGAAAATATTATTGATGGGAGACTTTAATGATTACCCATCAAATAAAAGCATGACAGAAAACTTAGAAAAAACTAAAAAAGTGCAACTTACTAACCTTATGTCTTTTTTAGAAAGTAAAGAAAATGGATCTTACAATTATAAAGGAGAATGGGGGTTTTTAGATCATATAATCATTTCTTCGAATCTGAGAAAGGGGAAAAAAGGAATGAAAATCATAGAATACGGAGTCTTTCAAGAAGACTGGATGCTATACCAAGGCAAAAAACCAAATCGAACCTATGGAGGTTCCAATTGGTATGGAGGTTTTTCAGACCACTTACCTATTTATTGTAAAATAAAATTATAAGTATTTAATTACACACATTACCTAAAAGGATGAATTTTTATACTTAAGAAGGTAGTTCTTCCCCAAGAAATCAAAGATTCGGACTCATTATGAATACCATCTTGAATTCCAGTATTTACCCTATCAATATCAAGAATGTTTTTAAAACCGAATTGTATAGAAGTATTTATTTGCGTGAAAGTCTTGGAAAAATTAGCATTTAATAAATGATAAGAATCCTGAACATAAGTAACTAAATCTCCTGCCTCATCAAATCTATCATATTCACTTTTTAATTTGAACTTCCAATTCACATTAAAACCAAATCCATCCCCCTCTGATAAATAAGAATACGAGGCGCTAAAATTTTGCTTTGGTATTTTGTATTCTAAAACATTATTCTGAACCACATATTTATTCCACATAAAATCAAAGCTATTCCGCCCACCTAATTCACTTTTTAATTGAAAATTAAAACCATAATACCTCGATTCATCAATATTATAATATGTGTAACCAGAAGTATTTTGAATTTGCGCTAAACTAATTTTATTTTCTAAATTGTTTAAGAAAAATTCCGCATTAAAAGAAAGATAGTTATCCAATTCTTTAAAAGGAAAATAAGAAAATGACGCTTGCAGCGCATGAGACTTTTCTGCTTCTAAATTTGGATTACCAACTATATTATGATTAAAATCAATGAATTCTAGAAATAACTCTTTTATAGTAGGAGCTCTAAACCCTCTAGCATAAGAAGATCTAATAGACATCTTTGAACCAACATCATACTTTAAATAAAATGAAGGGATAATTGGGGCAGAATATATAGAATGATACGGGAATCTAATGCCTAATTGAGTATTTAAATTATTAGTTATTTTCATATTACTCTGAAAAAACAAAGACTGTTCATAAATATGAGCTTTATTTTCTTGTATTTTAGGCCCCTTTACCTCTCCATAATTAAAATCTAATCCAATTTGAACTTTATAAACATCTGAACTAAACCTATTATACTCTAAACGACTATAAGCTGATCTGAAAAAATCTTCAGAATTATACTCAGGGTCTAATGTTTGTTCTAAAGAATTTTCCATTAGATCTACATTGTACTGATTTTTATTAAATTTTGTAATAGAGTATGATAACAAGCTATTTAAAGTATAGAAATCTGAGAATCTAATGAATTTAAAATAATTAGAATTTCTGTGAGTTGAATAATAATTATCCACAGCTGTACCATTAAAAGGTGGAAAACTCTCATTACCTAAATCAATAATTTCTTCTTCGAAAATTGAACTTTTTAATTGTAATTTATTGCTTCCTATTTTTTTTGACCAATAAATATCACCAAATTTTTGTGTTTTAGGATTCCATTCCTTACTTCTTAAACTATCAACACCATAACCAGAAAACTCATAACTACCAATATTAAATTGAAAGCTTTGGTTTTTAACATTTTTTTTAGCACTCATATTATACTGAGAAACACCAATACTTTCAAAGTAACTATTAATACTAACTACATCGCTAATAATTGTATTGGTAATTAAATTAATAATCCCACCTGTGGAATTAGTTCCATACGAAACTGCAGCTGGTCCCTTTAAAATTTCAACTCTATCAACATTTGATAAGTTAATCTGAGATAAATCAATTTGCCCCCCTCTCCTTCCTAACACAGGAATGCCATCTATTAAAATATTAACATTATTCCCTTCCATTCCTTGAATTGATAAACCCGAGCCTAAAGTAGCATCTACTTGAATATCAAAAAGGGCTTGAGTATTTAATAAATCGACTAAATTATTTGATGCATTTTCTTGAATCTTTTTTTTTGAAAGTAACACAAAACTGTTGACAGATTTGTATACCGATTCCTCTCCAATTTGAGCAGTAACTACCACTTCATTAAGAGGTGTTTTTGATTTTTTAATCGCAAGGAAAATTGTATCAGTATATACATTAATAATAGTATCTAATGTTTCATAACTTATATGC
>CACAKI010000057.1 GCA_902533035.1 uncultured Bacteroidota bacterium
ATCAAATGTAGATTTTTTTGATTTCCCTTGAATTGAATCTCCTGAAATATATGAGTTATTATTAATTGATAAAATGGAATCATTATGATTCATTTCCATATTATCTCCCTCTATTAATATATTACTAGATTGGGAAGAAAATTTTATTTTTGGATTTCCTTTAAATTCTGAATACCCATCTTTTTCGAAAAAAAATTGACAGTAAATTTTCATGTTTTCTTTTTCGTGTATTTCTACGTCTCCTACAAGTTTCGTTTCTTTTTTATTATTTATAAATATACTATCTGAATAAACTATTCTTTCTTTAGAGCGAATGATAGCGTTTCCCCAAACTTGGATAGATTCTATGTTTTTTTCTAAAAATCCTTTATTTCCTTCAATTGTGGTGTTGTCTGATTTTATTTTAGCTCTTTCATTAAAAAAAATAATATCATTTTTATTATCTAAATCTAGGTTATTAGATTCAATCAAATATGAATTAGTTTGTATTTTAACATTTTCTAAAAATTGACCGAATTCATATTTTGTGTGGTATAATCCATTTTGACTGGATATAATATTTCCTTCTTCAATTAATTTACCTCCGTTTTTATAGTAAATTATTTTTTTATCTGGATTATAAGTTAAATAATTTGTGTGTATTTCTTTTTTTTTCTTTTTAAATAGTACTTGTTTGGTGAAATTTATAATAGTGTCATTTTTGAAGAATTCAATTTTCTTTGCTTGAATTTTTGCGCCTTCTGAATCTATTATTTTAGCAAAGTTTTTACTACTAGCTTTTATATATCTTCCATCTTTTGAAATTAATATGTATCACAGTATAATGTATGATCTTTATATTCAGCAATTACATTGCCGCAAAACATATCAAATGTTTGTTTATTTATGCTATGATTTTCTAAGGAATTTGATTGTAGAATTTTAACTTCATCTTGAGAAAATGAATGATAAAAAATAATGATTAGAAAAAAAAAAATATTTTGTATTTTTTTTTGCATTTTTATCTATAAATAGTTTCTTTTCTATCTGGGCCTACAGAAACAATTTTTATTGGAATATTCAGTTCTTTTTCTAAAAATTGTATGTATTTTTTTAGATTCTTAGGGAGTTGTTCAAATTTTGTTTCGGTAGAAATGTTTTCTCCCCATCCTTTGAATTCTTTATAGATTGGTTTTAGTTTTTTATTATTTAATTCATATGGTAAATAATCAATTTTCTTCCCGGAATATTCATAATGTGTACAGATTTTAATTGTCGATAAATTTGTTAAAACATCAATTTTAGTAATTACCAAATCAGTTACACCGTTTATTATAGTTGCATATTTCAGTGCCGGTAAATCTAACCATCCGCATCTTCTTGATCTTCCAGTTGTGGAGCCAAATTCATGTCCGTCTTTTTGTATTCTTTTTCCTATTTTATCATTGAGTTCTGTTGGGAAAGGTCCAGATCCTACTCTAGTACAATAGGCTTTAAATATCCCAATTACTTTTTTAATTTTATTTGGAGCTACTCCTAACCCAATGCATGCACTAGCAGAAACTGTATTTGAGGAAGTAACAAAAGGGTAGCTTCCAAAATCAACATCAAGTAATGTTCCTTGAGCTCCTTCCGCAAGTACTTTATTCTCTTTATTTTGATTAATGAAGTATTCGCCATCTACTATATTTAATTTTTTTAAATTATTAATAGATTTTAACCAAATAGCTTCATCTTTTTTTTGATTGGGATTTTTATAATTATAATATTTTTTTAAAATTTTATTGTGTTTTTTAGATAAAGCTTGGAATTTGTTTTTAAAATCTTTTGATTCTATATCTCCAATTCTCAATCCATTTCTTCCTGTTTTATCCATATATGTTGGACCTATTCCTTTTAATGTTGAACCAACTTTTTTCTTTCCTTTTTCTAATTCTGATGCAGCATCTAGATATCGATGAGTTGGTAATATTAGGTGAGCTTTTCTTGATATAAAAAGATTCTTTTCAAATACAATGTTTTTTTCATGTAATTTTTCTAATTCTTTAGAAAAAATGATAGGATCAATAACAACACCATTTCCAATGAGATTCTTTGTTTTTTTTTGGAATATCCCGGATGGTATTGTGTGTAAAACATGCGTGTTTCCATTAAATTTTATAGTGTGTCCAGCATTTGGTCCTCCTTGAAAACGACCAATTAAATTATATTTTTTCCCAAGGAAATCTACTATTTTACCTTTTCCTTCATCACCCCACTGTAACCCTAATAATATATCAACTTTCATATCTATTTGTTTTCACAATTATTATTTAAGCAATGTCCATAAAAATTTAATGAATGCTTAGAAATTTTAAATTTTAATAACGATTCAGCTGAATCTATAATATTTTGTAATCTTGGATCACAAAATTCTTGAATTTTGTTACATTTTACACAAATTAAGTGATTATGTTGTTTTT
>CACAKI010000058.1 GCA_902533035.1 uncultured Bacteroidota bacterium
AACTTGTGTTATAATATCCATTCACTATAAAAATAAAACCAGTGTTTTTTTCTATGTTAAAAAACAAATTGGCCAATAACCCATAGGCTTGTCCTATGTGACCATACATAATTTGATTTTTAAAAATAAAATCATCACATTTTTTACTATTCGCAATATGAAGGCCTAAACCCCATTGATTAAAAAGTCCAAAAAAATCATCTCCATTTAAACCGTTATATAACCAAGTGGTTTTTAACATTAGTTCTATTGTGTTTTTTTGTAATAATGTCACATAATTATCGCCATCAAAATATTTTCCTTTATTTAAAAATAAATCCATAACCTTAAATAAATCTAAAACTGAAAGTCTACAGCCACTATGAGGAGAAAATAATAACGTGGTTTCTCCTATTACATAATTCGTAAAATCAATCACTAAATCCTCCAAATTATCATCCATTTGTGAAATTCCCAATCTATATAAAGTGCTTACATTTGAAAAATCTATATTATAAAGATTAAACCCTCCTTTTATGTTTAATGGATTTAAAATGGTTTCATCCATGTACTGATCAAATCTTTTTCCGGTAACTCTTTCTATAATCACTCCTAATAAAACATAATTTAAATTACTATATGCAAAATATTCACCTGGTTTTTTATTTAAAAATAATTTTTTAGAATAAAGTTTATTAAATAGTGATGAAATATATGGCTTTTGATTTTCCTTATAGGTAGAATTTAAAAATTCAAAATAAGATTGCTCATCAAACAGTGTTGAAGTGTGATTTAATAACATTTTAACAGTTATTACCGATTCCATTTGATATGGGTTTTTTACATCAAATCCTAAATAATTACTTATATCATTGTTTATATCTATTAATCCATTTTCATATAATTTCATAATACCAAGTGCTGTAATTAATTTAGAAATAGATGCCACTTTAAAAACAGTTTGATTATTAACAATTTGATTGTTTGCTATATTAGAAAGGCCATAGTGATTGATTGTTGTTTGTCCATTTAAGTGTGTAAGTAAGATTCCACCTACTATTCCATGTTTATCACAAATGTCGAAAAATGTTTGATTAGATTTTTGTGCAAAAGAAAATTGAAAACAAAACAGCACCAAAAAAAACCATCTAATCATATAAAAATGATTACGGAACAAAGGAAAGTTTATTATGTATTATCTTTTTTAAAACACCTATCTCTAATCTAACTTGATTCATTGTGTCCCTATCTCTAAAAGTAACCGTATCATTATTTAAAGTTTCATGATCAATGGTAACACAAAATGGAGTTCCAATTGCATCTTGTCTTCTGTATCTTTTTCCAATAGAGTCTTTTTCTTCATAATAACAAGAAAAATCTGTCTTTAATAGATCATATATTTCTTTAGCTTTTTCTGGCAAATCATCTTTCTTAACTAAAGGCAATACAGCAACCTTAAAAGGAGATAAAATTGGTGGTATTTTAAGATATGTTCTTTTGTCCTGCCCATCTCCTTCTTCTTTGTATGATTCGCATAGTACCGCTAAAAACATTCTATCTAAACCTATCGAAGTTTCCACAACATATGGAGTATAATTTTCATTGATTTGAGGATCAAAATATTGGATTTTTTTATTTGTTTCTTCTGCATGACGAGATAAATCAAAATCTGTTCTAGAATGAATCCCTTCTATCTCCTTAAAGCCAAATGGGAATTTAAATTCAATATCAGTAGCCGCATTAGCATAATGAGCTAATTTTTCATGGTCATGATATTTTAAATTTTCTTCACAAATACCTAAAGATTTGTGCCAATTTAATCTTTGTTCCTTCCAATATTCAAACCATTTCATTTCCTCACCAGGTCTCACGAAAAATTGCATTTCCATTTGTTCAAATTCTCTCATTCTAAAAATAAATTGACGAGCAACTATTTCATTTCTGAAGGCCTTTCCTATTTGAGCAATTCCAAATGGAATTTTCATTCTGGCTGTTTTCTGAACATTTAAAAAATTTACAAAAATTCCTTGTGCTGTCTCTGGTCTTAAAAACAACTCTGTTGCTTCTTCAGAAACTGACCCTACTTTTGTGCCAAACATTAAATTAAATTGTCGTACATCTGTCCAATTACTTGTTCCTGAAACAGGGCAAACAATATTTAAGCTTTCTATTAATTTTTTTAAATTTTCAAAATCTTCCTGTTCTAAAAACTTATTCATTTTATTAGAAACAGTCTCAATCTCGTTGTAATATTTTTGAATTCTAGGTGATGTTTGTAAAAATTTATCCTTATCAAAATTAGATCCAAATCGTTTTATAGCTTTTTTTGTCTCTTTTTCGATTTTTTGATTAATTTTTTGAATATATGATTCTATTAAATCATCTGCTCTATATCTTTTTTTAGAATCTTTATTATCAATTAATGGATCATTAAATGCATCTGTATGACCAGAGGCTTTC
>CACAKI010000059.1 GCA_902533035.1 uncultured Bacteroidota bacterium
TGTAACTCCTGGGTTAAATAAGAAATTGTCCTCTGGAATTAACTCTGCATATGTAGGCTTTGATCCTACAGCGTCATCTTTACATATTGGTAATTTAGCTCCAGTAATGTTATTAACTCATTTTCAAAATTGTGGACATAAACCAATTTTACTTTTAGGAGGAGCTACAGCTATGATTGGAGATCCTTCTGGTAAAAGTACAGAAAGGAAATTATTAGATATAGATGAAATACAAACTAATTTACTATCTATTAAAAAACAATTAGAAACTTTTTTAGACTTTGACTCTAAAGTTAATGGAGCGGAATTTGTTAATAATTTAGATTGGATGCAAACAATGAATTTCAATGTGTTCTTAAGAGAGATAGGAAAACACATCACAGTTAATTATATGTTGTCTAAAGACTCTGTCAAGAACAGAATGGAAACAGGGATTTCATTTACCGAATTTTCATACCAATTAATTCAAGCGTATGATTTTTTGCATTTATATAAAAATAAAAATTGTGCTATTCAAATTGGAGGTTCAGATCAATGGGGGAATATTACATCAGGAATAGAATTAATTAGAAAAAAAGAAAGTATGGAAAGTTTTGCCTTGACATGCCCCTTGTTAACTAAATCAGATGGTTCTAAATTTGGAAAGACAGAAGAAGGAAATGTATGGTTAGATCCAGATAAAACATCCCCTTATAAATTCCTTCAATATTGGTTAAATATTTCAGATGAAGATGCTAAAAAATGTATTAGGTTTTTTTCAGTATTATCAAAAGAAAATATTCTAAGTATAGAAAAAAGTCACGAAGAAACTCCTCATTTGAGAATGCTTCAAAATGAATTAGCAAAAGAAATGACATGTAGAGTTCATGGTAAAAAAATATATTTAAGAGCCTTAGAGGGTAGTAAAATATTATTTGGAAAGAATACCAAGGAAAAATTAGCAACAATTTCTGAGAAAGATTTTCTTATGTTTTTTGAGGGTGTTCCAAGCTATACTATTTCAAGAAATTATTTTAATAAAGAGATTGATATAATACATTTATTAACTGAAATAACACCAGCATTTGAATCTAAAGGTGAATTAAGACGAATGTTACAATCAAATGCCATTAGTTTAAATAAAGAGAAAATAAGTATTGAAACAAATATTACAAAAAATGATCTCATAAGTGAAAAATACCTTTTGTTTCAAAAAGGGAAAAAGAGTTATATAATTATTCAAGTGGAATAGAAACTATTTAATTTCATTTTTGATTATAACAGTTGTTTCACTTTTTGGATTAATTAACTCTTCTGGATTAATTAACTCTTCGTAATATTTTTCAACTTTTTCTTGAATAAAGTGTGTATAACTTTCACAATGAATCATTTCTTCTATAAAATCAGGATTCTTTGATAAAGATTCACAAATTTTCCGATCTTCGTTTGATATATGATTTTCATTTTTTTTGAGTAAAATTTGGATGCAATCACAGGCGATAATATTCTTTTCTTGATAGCATGAGGATAATGTAATAGACATTATAAAAAATAATATTTTATAATTCATGTAGAATATTTTGTGGGCCCAGCTGGGCTTGAACCAGCGACCCCTTGATTATGAGTCAAGTGCTCTAACCAGCTGAGCTATGGGCCCTATAAGCAATGCAATATTAATAAAAGATTAGTCAGTACACAAAATATTAAACTTATAATTTTGCTTTATTGTGTGGACTTGGCAACCCATTTTCATTTAAATTAACAAAAACAATTTTTTCTATTTGTATTATTGCTTGTTCAGAATCTTTCACTCTAGCCTCGCATTTAAATGTTATTGATGTTATTCCAATTTTTATTGTTTCAATTCCGATCTCAACTACGTCACCTAATTTTGCTGGTGAAATAAAATTAATTTCGGACATAAATTTTGTGGTTACTCTTCTATTATTTAATTGGCACATAGCATAAATAGCCGCCTCTTCATCAATCCACTTTAATAGTTGTCCTCCAAATAATGTGTTTCCAGCATTTAAATCTTCAGGTTTTATAAGTTTTCGTGTTCTAAATTCCATTTTTTTCTATTTTTTGACAAATTTCAATTAAAACACCATTTGTTTCTTTTGGATGTAAAAATGAAATTAGTTTATTATTAGCTCCTTTTGAAATAGTTTCATTAATGGGTTGAAACCCTTCTTTTTTTAATCTTTTTATTTCTTTTC
>CACAKI010000060.1 GCA_902533035.1 uncultured Bacteroidota bacterium
TTATATTGACCTCTATTTAACCTATAAACTCCCCCTGAAGAATGCTTTCTAATTGGAAATATAGAGTTTGTTCCTCTAATATTTAGCGAGTATTTTTCATTTAACTTATAGACTAGGCCAATTAAAAAAGAAGATTCTACTCTATTGACCTCCCTAGAGTTATCTATGTAGAAATCGATTTCTTCTTTTTGATTAATTAACACATTAATAGCACTTCCCAATTCTACTTTTATATTTTTTTTGATATTAAATGAAAATACTAATGGGACGCCAATATAGTCTAGATGAAAATTATAATTATTTAAAAAATCAAAAGATAGATTGTCAAAATAGTCATTTTGATTAGATGAGTCAGTTGTTTTTTTACTTCCTTTTGTTAAGTATTGTAATTCTAATTGAATGTTATACCAATTGATGTTTCTATTAACATACAATCCAATTCTTGGCCCTATCTTGTTAAAACCACTTAATCCATCGCCTGAAACTTGAGTAGTGGAAACACCTCCAATGAAACCTGCTTCAAAATTTTGAGAAAATAAAAATATTGGAATAATTAATATAAAAAAGAAAAAACGCATTTTATAATTGTTCAAATAGATCTATTTTTTTCTTGGCAGCTTGTATTATTTCATTTGTTTCATTGTTATAAACATATGCTACAATTGTACAATTTGAAATATCATTAATTTCGTTAGGATTTATTAAATCATAATGTTTCACTATGGTTTTTTCTGTTAAATCAATCGGTTCTCCCCATGTTCCATTTATAGCGCTTCGATATACATGATTGTGTTCATAGTCTTCGATTAGCTCATTGCCATCATATTGACCAGAAATAATAAAATCTTCTGAAACTACTACGGCTAATTTATATTCACCATTTAATTCATTTAGTTTTTCAATTTCAATACTTGTTACTATTGGAAACGAACCAGAAGAAAAAGAAATTTTAATATCTAAATCAGGAGGAATTGGGTTGTTATTTTCATCAAATAATAAATTATGAATTTCAGTGTTTAATTCAAAAGGTTGAAAAAATTCTCCATTATTAATTCTGTTCAATAATGCTGAAGGAAACCCCCAAAACCCAAACTCTTCTGCTATTTCAGTCGTTTCACTAGTTCGAAAATCTGTTGCTAAAGGCCCTGACTCATTTGGGCTTGTAAAATCTTGATTAAAAGGATGGCACGCTAAAACAACAACATGATCACAGTATGTTTCTATGATATTTTCAATAATTCGAGTACCATTAGGGCAGTTACTACATTTGTGCCCAGTGAACTCTTCAATTAAAATAGTTTTAATAGGTTTCTGATTTTCAGAATCTCCACAACAGTTTAAGCATCCTTCTGTAAAAGGGGCTGAAATTTTATCGCATGATAAGCTGAACAAAAAAAAGAAAATAATATAAATGTTATTTTTTATCATATCAAAAAGAACTTGTAATGTTAATACTAAATCCATTTGAGGCAGGGACCTCCCTGCATATTCCTCCAACACAAAACAGCCCCGCTCTCACTTTTCCATATCTTATCTCTACGCGATGCGAGTTTTTTATAAAACCAGTAGTTATAGAATAATAATGCGTTGGAGATGTTGGATTTCCATAGTTATATAAATCTTGTATAGAAAAAAAGAAATTTTTAAGATTCGCTTCAATTAAACCCATGCCCCAATTTCCAAAATGCTGTTTTGTTTGTAAGTGTTGAATTTCTGATTTTATAGTATATCTAGGTTTTATTTTATATTCTGATTCTAAAATAAAAATATTAGAAAATATTTCTTCATGATCTTCTCCTTCTAATAATTTTTGTGCTTTCAGAATTTTATCATTATTAAATACATTAATATAAGTCGCGTGTAATTTTAATTGGGTATTTATTTTTTTCTTTATCGCAACATTTATCTCTTGAAATAATTTTTCATTTCCAAATTCAAGAAAATCAGATTCATAACCTAACGTTCCAGGTTGTCCTATAAGTTCAGAATCTGATGGATTAGTTTTATTGATTGTGAAACAATTTGAAAAATTCAAGTTTAATTCTGTCCCATATTTTCCTCCTAATTTACTTTTTTTTGGAATTTTATAAAAACAATCAAATTGCATTCCT
>CACAKI010000061.1 GCA_902533035.1 uncultured Bacteroidota bacterium
ATCTTTCTCATTTACCTCTTCTTGAATCGTTATTTTGTTATGGTAATGATTTAGTTGAATTAGATCTTTCTCAAAATTCAAATTTAGATTTATTAAATATATTGGGTAATCCTGTTCAATGTATTCAGGCTGGTAATTTGTATACAGAACCATATGTATTTTTGAATGCAGACTTAACTATTGATCCAAATAACGAAGATTACTTTTCTGTAGATTGTGGTTATTTTTCATCACAATGTTCAGGTCCTATTTTTACTGGTTGGGTGTTTTATGATGAGGATCAAGATGGTATAAAAGATGATAATGAAATTTATTTACCAGATCAAATTATTAGAAGAGATAATATTTCTGATTTTGTGACTGTATCCTCAAATTCGTCTTCAGACCCAGGGTCTTTTGGTTTTGTTTTAGAAGATGGAGAATATGCAATTAGTGTTGTTCCAAATGATGGATGGATTACAACAACGCAGGTGGATATTACTGTGCAAGATAACACACCTAGTGATAATGATGTCCATTTAGGAGTTTTTACAGAAGTTCCAGGTCATAATGATTTTGCTGTTGATTTAACTGCAACACCTCAGATTTGTGGTTATGGGGGGCAATTTTTTATTCATTATGCAAACTTAGGCGTTATACCAAGTGATGTTGAAATTACTTTAACTTTAGATTCAGGATCGTTAACTACAAATAACGGTACTTTTCCAACTCAATCATATTCAAGTTCATCCGTTAATCCAACAACTATTGAAGGTAATGAAATTACTTGGAATATATCAAATGTGGGGGTTGATGAACAGGGCTCTATACAAGTTTTTTATGATGTGCCGCCAGGTTCCGCTTCGGGGTCTTTTTCTGCAGAAGCTACTACAGTAGCATCTGTTATTTTGACTACTCCAGGTTTGACAGGAGTTATGAGTGATACTAATTTAGAAAACAATGTAGATTATGTTGTAGACACGGTGCTATGTGCATGGGATCCAAACGATAAATTAGTAACGCCTGGGTTGGGAGATCAGAATTATGTTGAATTTCAAGACACTCTTGAATATACTGTAAGATTTCAAAATGTAGGAAATTATTTTGCATTGAATATTAGAATAGAAGATACTATTTCTGATTTTCTTGACATGACCAAGTTTAAATTTATTGAAAGTAGTCACGATATGTATTATGAATTTGGAGAAGATAGATCTTTAGTGTTCTATTTTGATGATATTATGCTTCCAGATAGTCTTTCTGATCCTTTAGGTAGTCAAGGTTTTGTAAAATTCACAATACCTCCAAAGGAGGATATTGCAGAATTTACGGTTGTTGAAAATACAGGTTTTATTTATTTTGACTATAATGAGGCTGTAGTAACAAATACAACAGTTAGTACTTTTGTTAGTGAAATCACTTTTGGATGCTTAGATTCGGATGCATGTAATTATAATAGTGCTGTATTGATAGAAGATAATGATAGTTGTGAGTATACTTCTTGTGCTGATTGTGCTGGAGAGCCCAATGGTAGTTCTTACGAAGATGAATGTGGTGTTTGTGATAATGATCCTTTAAATGACTGTTTGCAAGATTGTGCTGGTGTATTTGGTGGTGACGCAATATATGATGAATGTGGTGTATGTAATGGTGATAATACAACATGTTTAGGGTGTACTGATGTTAGTGCTTGTAATTATGATGATACAGCGATAATAGATGATGATGGTTGTGAGTATCCAATTGTTAATTTTGATTGTGATGGTAATTGTATTAGTGATATAGATTGTAATGGTGAGTGTGGTGGTGATGCAATATATGATGAATGTGGTGAATGTGATGGTTTGGGACCAGAAGAATATTATGATTGTAATGGTAATTGTATTAGTGATATAGATTTAGATTTAGTTTGTGACGAATTAGATAATTGCCCTACTCATTATAATCCTGGTCAAGAAGATACGGATGGAGATGGGCTAGGTGATGCATGTGACATGGATGTAAGTATAACTGAGGGTATTAGCGGAAGAAATCTATTAAAAACAATAGATTTAT